>CALCEL010000063.1 GCA_937900485.1 uncultured Prevotellaceae bacterium | reverse complement strand
GGGCTACCCCGTTGCTCACGCAAAAGAATAGCCACAACACAAACACAAAATAAAACACGACAAATCTACAATAAGGCGCAAGGCCCATGTAGAATTCTCAAATTATTATTATTTTCTTATTGAATTCCTGCATCACGAAGATGTAACTGCCACTTCCAAGCGGAAGCGAGGATGTCATCAAGTGGAGTGTCAGCAGACCATCCAAGCTCCTTGTTGGCCTTGTCCACATTACCCCAAATAGCCTCGATGTCTCCCTCACGTCGTGGAGCATACTCCCAAGGGAGCTTAACACCTGTGGCACGCTCAAATCCCTCTACGATCTCGAGAGTTGAGTAACCATGACCTGTACCGATATTGAACACCTCAACAGGATCAGTCTCCTGGTCGAGCACACGAGTCATCGCCTTAACGTGAGCCTTAGCGAGGTCTACCACATAAATGTAGTCACGGATACATGTGTGGTCAGGAGTGTTATAGTCATTACCGAAGATCTTGAGCTGCTTTCTGATACCGATAGCAGTCTGAGTCACAAACGGAATGAGGTTCATTGGCACACCGTTAGGCAACTCTCCGATGAGAGCTGACGGGTGAGCGCCAATCGGGTTGAAGTATCTGAGGATGATACTCTTGATGCCTGCGCCAGAGTGAATGTAGTCCTGGATAATCTCCTCGTTCACCTGCTTAGTGTTACCATATGGTGACAATGCCTTCTGTATCGGAGCCTTCTCAGTGACAGGGAGGTTCTCCTCTGATGGCTGGCCATACACAGTACATGAAGAAGAGAAAATGACACCCTTAGTTCCGTACTTAGTCATAAGCTCAAGCACGTTCATAAGGCTATTCAAGTTGTTACGATAATAGAGCAAAGGCTTCTCAACAGACTCACCGACAGCTTTTGACGCCGCGAAATGAATCACGCCTTTGATTGGATATTTAGCGAAAACAACCTCAACCTTATCCTTGTCATTAAGGTCAACCTGCTCAAAAGCCGGACGAACACCAGTAATCTTCTCTATACCATCCAGAACCTGTATGTTAGAATTAGACAAGTTGTCGATAATGACAACATTATACCCCGCCTGCTGTAATTCTACTGTTGTGTGTGAACCTATGAAACCTGTTCCACCTGTCACGAGAATAGTCTCTTTCATATATCTGTATTATTAATTAATATCAAATTCCATTTACTGCAAATTTACGATATTATTTTTAATTAGACCTAATATTCAATCTTTAATTTAGGCAATAGAGATTAGTCTTTATATTTTTCGCTTTGTCAGCCGTGCGCGCGGAGACACAAAGATAGGTGTTAACGAGAATGCTCTTCCATACGTTTTGTGACGGGCGTTGCGTCACACTTGTCAAAAAAAAGATGTCCGGCAAGAACCGGACATCTTGAATATCTCATACCGAGTACAATATTACTCAGCAGAATAGTCTATCTTGCTCATACGTACGTATGTCGCGTAACGATGTTGAGCTGCCTTCTTGGCGGCGTCGAAGAGCTCCTGAGCCTCTGTTGGCTTAACTTTCTTGAGAGAGAGGTAACGAACCTCACCGTCGAGGAATGCCTGGAAGTTATCCCAGTTAGGGGCCTTAGAGTCGAGCTGGAATGGGTTCTTGCCCTGCTCTGCGAGACGAGGGTCGAAGCGCCAGAGGTGCCAGTAACCACACTCAACAGCCTTAGCCTCCTCAGCCTGGCTCTTACCCATACCACCCTTAGCCTTGAGGCCGTGGTTGATACATGGAGCGTAAGCGATGACGAGTGATGGACCCGGGTAAGCCTCTGCCTCGCGGATAGCCTTGAGACACTGTGCGTTGTCAGCACCCATAGCCACCTGTGCCACGTAAACGTATCCGTAAGTTGACTGCATGAGACCGAGGTCCTTCTTTGTTATACGCTTACCACCTGCGGCGAACTGAGCGATAGCGCCGATAGGAGTAGCCTTAGAAGACTGACCACCAGTGTTAGAGTAAACCTCAGTATCGATAACGAAGATGTTGATATCCTCACCAGATGCGAGAGCGTGGTCAAGACCGCCGTAGCCGATATCGTATGACGCACCGTCTCCACCAATAATCCACTGTGAGCGCTTAACGAGGTAATGTGACAACTCAGAGAGGTCCTTGCATGTTGGGCAACCAGCCTCACGACCCTTCTGGATTGCTGGAGCGAGCTTGGCTGCCGCTGCCTTAGAAGCGTCAGCGTTGTCCTTACCTGCGATCCACTCCTCTGCAGCCTCCTTGAACTCAGCTGGAGTGTCCTCCTTAGCGATGAGCTCCTGAAGCATTGTCACGATACGAGCGCGCATCTTCTTGTTTGCGATAGCCATGCCAAGACCGAACTCACAGAAGTCCTCGAAGAGTGAGTTAGCCCATGCAGGACCCTGACCCTTCTCGTTCTTAGTGTATGGAGTTGACGGTATTGAGCCTGAGTAGATTGAAGAACATCCTGTAGCGTTCGCAACCATCTCACGGTCACCAAAGAGCTGAGAGATCAGCTTAACGTATGGAGTCTCACCACAACCAGAGCAAGCGCCTGAGAACTCAAAGAGCGGAGTGGCGAACTGGCTGAGACGCGGATTAGACTTGATGTCGATGAGATCCTGCTTAGACTTAACGTTCTGTACGCAGTAATCCCAGTTCTTAGCCTCCTGGATAGCGTTCTCCTCGATTGGATCGTAAGCAACCATCTTAAGAGCCTTGTTGCCCTTAGTGCCAAGACAAACGTCAACACAGTTACCGCAACCGAGACAGTCCTTAACACCAACCTGGATACGGAACTTCATACCCTTGAGCTGAGCAGGAGCCTTAATCTCGAGAGTCTCAGCGTTGAGACCTGCAGCCTCCTCGTCAGTCATAGCGAATGGACGGATACAAGAGTGAGGACAAACGAACGCACACTTGTTACACTGACAACATGCCTCAGCGTCCCACTCAGGAACGAAAGCAGCCACACCACGCTTCTCGAACGCAGCTGTACCCTGCTGCCACATACCATCCTCTATTCCCTTGTAAGCGGATACTGGGAGGAGGTCACCGTTCTGAGCGTTGATTGGGCGAACGAGCTTGTTGATAAACTCTGGATCGTTATTCTCCTCAACTGGGTCAGCTGGGAGGTTAGCCCATGAAGGATCAACAGTAAGCTGCTTGTACTCACCACCACGGTCAACAGCGGCGTAGTTCATGTTAACGACATCCTCACCCTTCTTACCGTAAGACTTTACAATAGCCTTCTTCATCTGCTCGACAGCGAGATCAACAGGGATAACCTCTGTGATACGGAAGAACGCAGACTGGAGGATTGTGTTTGTACGGTTTCCAAGACCGATTTCCTGAGCGATTTTAGTAGCGTTGATATAGTATACTGTGATGTTCTTCTCGGCGAAGTACTTCTTCACGTTGTTAGGGAGGAACTTAACGAGCTCATCACCCTCGAAGATTGTGTTGAGAAGGAACTGTCCATTCTGACGGAGACCACGGAGCACGTCGTACATACGCAGATAAGCCTGAACGTGGCAAGCCACGAAGTTAGGAGTCTTAATCTGATATGTTGAGCGGATTGGCGTGTCACCAAAACGAAGGTGAGAACAAGTGAAACCACCTGACTTCTTTGAGTCATAAGAGAAGTATGCCTGGCAGTACTTGTTAGTGTTGTCACCGATGATCTTCACAGAGTTCTTATTAGCGCCGACAGTACCATCAGCACCAAGACCGAAGAACTTAGCCTCGAAGATGCCCTCACCACCGAGAGCCATCTCCTCATCGAGAGGAAGTGAACGGAAAGTGACGTCATCGACGATGCCGAGAGTGAAGTGATTCTTTGGCTCTGGGAGCTCAAGATTCTTGTATACAGAGAGGATCATAGTCGGAGTGACGTCGCAAGAACCGAGTCCATAGCGTCCGCCTACGATCTTTGGAGCGTTTGGCTGTCCGTAGAAAGCGTCCTTAACATCGAGGTAGAGAGGCTCACCATTTGCGCCTGGCTCCTTAGTACGGTCGAGAACAGCGATGTTCTTGACAGTCTTAGGTACTGTAGCGAGAAGGCGGTCAACAGAGAATGGACGGTAGAGGTGAACAGACACCATACCATACTTCTTGCCGTTTGCGTTAGCGTAGTCGATAGCCTCACGAGCAGCCTCTGTGGCAGAACCCATGAGGATAATAACGTCAGTAGCGTCCTCAGCGCCATAGTAAGAGAATGGCTTATACTCACGTCCAGTAATCTTAGAGATGGCAGCCATGTACTTCTCCACAGACTCGAGAACAGAGTCGTAGAATGGGTTACAAGACTCACGATGTGCGAAGAAAGTCTCAGGGTTCTCAGCCATACCCTTAGCTTCTGGATGCTCTGGTGAGAGTGCGCGAGCGCGGAACTCAGCAACCTTGTCCATTGGAACGAGTGGACGGATATCCTCCATGTCCATCTCCTCAATCTTATGATACTCGTGAGATGTACGGAATCCGTCGAAGAAGTTGATGAATGGCACACGAGTGTCGAGAGCTGCGAGGTGAGCGACAGCAGAGAGGTCCATAACCTCCTGTACTGAGCCTTCGCAAAGCATAGCGAAACCTGTCTGACGACAAGCCATCACGTCTCCGTGGTCACCGAAGATACAGAGAGAGTGAGAAGCGACAGTACGAGCTGACACATGGAACACACTTGGAAGGAGCTCACCTGCGATCTTGTACATATTAGGGATCATAAGGAGAAGACCCTGTGAGGCTGTGAATGTCGTGGTCAACGCACCAGCCTGCAATGAGCCGTGAACCGCACCAGCGGCACCTGCCTCTGACTGCATCTCCTGAACAAGCACTGTATCACCAAAAAGGTTCTTGCGACCCTGAACTGACCACTCGTCAACGTGCTCAGCCATTGGTGAAGACGGAGTAATCGGGTATATAGCCGCTACTTCTGAGAACATGTAAGCCACGTGTGCGGCAGCAGTATTACCGTCACATGTGATAAATTTCTTTACTTTACCCATAATAATGTTTATAAAATATTATTTGTCTTAATCTATATATAATTAAAAATATAACAAACCTGGAAACGCGGGCGGTAAACTCGTATCTTACTCGCGTCCTAACACCTGAGTGTCAGTCAAAAGCCGTCAACATCTTCTCCGAACCTTTATCAATAGAGGAATCCGAAAATCCACAGAGGAATCTGGTTTCCATCACCTATGTCACACTGGTTGACGGCATACAAAGTCTTCGACTTGCTCTTCAATTTAGTGGAATGCTCCGCAATCTTAAAGTCAATCTGCTCGTCAATGAGGAAAGAACACAGATTTCCAATCTTATTCACCTTGTGGTCCTTCCACAGTGTGTTACAGAAGAAACACTCCAACACGTCGTGAGTGTCAAAAGACTGTGGATAGAAACTATACATCAGATTGGGATTGTGAAGGAGAACACGGGCTGGCTTTTTAGGAAAATCATCGCCTTTCGCGTAAATCATATTGACAAGGCGAGCCTCCATGAGATATTTAATGTAATGCATCACTGTCGCTCTCGACATGCCAAGTTCCTGGGCAAGCTGACTCACGTTAGGCACCGTACTGCCGCTGGTGGTCAAAAGATAGAACAGCTGCTTAATCTTCGCCAAGTACTTCAACTCTATACCTTTTATGAGAAGTATGTCGACCTCAATCATCATATTCATGTTCTTGAGGAGGTTTTCCGAATAGTTCGTGTTGGCAAGGAAGAACGGGTAGAAACCGTGGTGGAGATAATCCTGAAAATACTCACGCGGATTGACCTGTTCAAATATCTCCTGCGCAATCTCACGATGGTTCTCGATAATCTGGTCAAGCGTATAGCACTTCAGCTTGAGACCTGTCTTAATATTCAGGAACTCCCTAAAAGAAAAACCACGAAGGTTGTATGAATGAACGATTCCATTCAGTTCCGGATTCTCATCCTTCAGACGCATCACCGGCGAACCAGCGAAAACGATCTTCAGTCCCGGATACCTGTCATAACACTCGCGGAGCTGCTCACTCCAGTCAGGCTGTTTGTAAACCTGATCAATCAAGAGTACTTTTCCTCCAGAATGGTAGAATTCTCCCGCAAACTCTGCTATTCCAACATTCTGAACATAAAAATTGTTTGTGTTAATGTATAGGCATGTTTTGTCATTAGGCGAAAAATGTTCTTTCGCATATTGTAAAAGGAAGGTGGTTTTACCGACACCTCGCGCACCCTTGATGCCGATCATTCTGTCTTTCCAGTTAATCTCATCCATAAGGTCTCTACGCACTGTCGCCGGCAGGTGTTCAACTAAATATGCATGTGTGCGGAAAAAAGATTCCATACTCTTTTAGTGTTATTTAAGGAATAAAAGTGGGTATTTAACCCTTTAGTGCGCAAATTTATAAAAAAACATCTTATAATGTAATCTCGACTTTGCAGTTTTTTTTAATTTTTATCTTTTATAAACCAAAATCAAGTAAAATAGATTAGTAAGCACGAATTATCACGTGTTTTTTCTTCCATACTTATCAAAACATTTTTTAAGAATCGCACGAGACTTGTAAGACATCGCCCCATTTTCATTCTCTTTATCACCACGAATGAGTAGGAAATGACATATTATTATGTTTATTAAGTTTATTAAGGACATGGGAAATAACAACACAAGGTTTGTCAATAAAACATAATTATCACACAAGTCTGTGCGTCAACATGAAAGCATTCAGACACAGCCAGCATGGTTTTCTGTTATTCTCACTTTCGGACGAACACGCTCTTTCATGCTCATATCGGTAATCCTCGGCAGGAGAAGGAAATCCAACTTTGATACCAGGAACGAACTGGAGTTTCAGTTTCTTATCAAAATCTCCTTGTATGATTTCAATGTCTGCCATTATCTATCTGTTCGAAAAATTAGAATTTATTGGCATTTCTGTTCTTCAATGAAGATAGGTATTTCTCCTAAATCACCAATCTCTTTCGGAAGAACAAACATATTTCTGGGACTTGCGTACTTCCTAAAATGTTCTTTGATATCATGAATATCTATTTCTTCCAAACTCTTATTGGTATTAAATCCAATCGGCTCAATATGGCATAACTTCCATTCAGGTAAAGAGAAATTCCCCAATGGTTTTGTGTATTTCCCTTTTTCTCTTACCTCCGCTGTTTGCATAAAAACCATTGGTATTGTATTCTGACTTAGCATATCCCTCAATTGGGACAATGAATACATTTCTCTACTTAAAACTCTACCATAAATCCAAATAGCGAAAGTATTATCTGAAATTATTATTTCTCGACCACTGGGATGGCGAAAAGCCTGGCCTTTCTTACTCGTATCCTTTCTGACTATCAAAGGCATTCTTTCATCTTTAATCCATGTTTCAATTATTCCTTCCCAATGATTCATTATATCTTCATCAATATGAGGATTATGTTCTGATTTATGCCACAGTAAGCCTATCTCTTTTATCTTTTCTCGAATTTCGTCACCAATCAAATCCATATAGAGTTTTTTATCCTCTCTTTGATGATTAGAAATCGATTCAGTTAAAAACTGCATTGCTCGCTTTGGTGGATATTTGCAGTGATAAATTCTTCCTTCTTGATAACTTTTTGTTTTGGGTACATTTGGAAATACTCTATAGAAGTCTGCTTTGGTCATGCGAAAACTACCATCTGGAGTATGTACAATAAAAACATCGTTATCATCCAAGGATTCAATTACATCTGCCTTGAAGCACAATCTACTAAAAGTATATTCAATAGTCTTCATATAAATTCCGATTTGTCTGTCTAATAATATTCTACACTTTATACGTCAGTGTGTCCGACGACCATTTAGAATCGTTTGGCAAGTTCTTTAATATCCTCAGGATCAATAGCAAACTTGTGATAGCCATCACGAGCCAGCACAAGCTGAGACAGGGCAATCTCCTTCATGTTGTTGCCTTGTCCCATTAGGCGGAGCAGAGGATAGAACACGATGAAGGCATACTGCATCGTCTGGATATGCTTCTGTCCTTTGGCCCACTTCATGATGGCAGGGCGTAAAGCGAAAGTCCGTTTGAATCCCTTAGTCTGTATCTCGGCCTCTGTCTTGCTCTTTACCCTCTGCCAAAACTGCTTGCCGTCAGGTGTAGTACCGGCACCGCTAAGATATATGTAGGTCATGCGCTCTTTGTCTGGCATGATGTCGGCAAAGTGCAATGGAATATCCTGAGAGATGCGAACATATACATCCTTGGGCGTTCCTACAGATGTGATGCCGGCAATGAAGAACACGGCATCATAGCCCTTGAAATGCTCATCACCTTCCTTCAACTGCATAAAGTCAGGAACCAGATACTCTTCCATCTTTTCATGCTTGATACCAGATGGCTTACGGCTTACGGACAACACTTTCTCAACAGAATCAACCTTCAGCAGTTCAAGTAGCGTTCCTTCTCCCACATATCCTGTGGCTCCTGTTAATATTATCCTCATTTGAATGTTTTGTTTAGAATTCTGTCTTTTTATTATGTCTAACCAATTCAATAGCTTCTTTTCCAGTAAGATGCTCAATATCAAAACGAATCATCAACATCCGTGACAGGCCTTTTTCCAGTTCCTTCTGCAAAGCTTCCTCTTGGTTGGGATTGTATCTATTCCCAAGCATTCGGGCTTTTTCCGACTTCTCAGCTTCATCCTCTATGATTTGGATTCTGCCAAAAGCTATTACACTCCGATAAAAGGTGGTGTACTTCTCCGGATGCACTTCATCTTGCTCAATGACACAGAACGAAGCCTTGTCACACTTACGGATGGCATCAACTTTATGACCGCTCATAGCACTATGGAAATATAGTGTTCCATTCATATAGACATAACTGATGGGAACGGCATATGGATAGTCATTATCTCCAAGCAAAGCCAAAGTCCCTGCCGTGGATTTCTGTAGTATGTTGATGCTTTCTTCTTCTGAAAGCTGTTGGCGTTTGCGCCTCATTTCTCTGAACTGTTCCATTACGATAATGCTTTTAATCCAATAATAGTTCCGATGAGCGTAGTGAGGAAGAATAATCTCCAGAAAGTTGCAGGTTCACGGAATATGAATATTCCAACTAGCACTGCTCCAACAGCACCAATTCTAGTCCATACGGGATATGCCGTACCTAATGGAATCGTCTGCGTGGCTTTGGCAAGTAACACGGCACTAAGTACATACAGAACAGCAAATAATAAAAACCAAGTCCACCATTCCGTGCCAGTGACTCCCTTTGCCCTACCGAGACTATATGTAAAACCCACTTCACACAGTCCTGCAACAATCAAAATAATCCAATTCATCTTTTCTTATCATGCCTACTGAGGGCTGCAAGACTATCTCGGCGACTCCTTCTAAGGCCTATTTTATACCCATTCAAAGCTTTCTTTTCCGGTACCAATCTCAAAGTAATATTTGTCAATGCCCAATCCGTCTTTGTATAGCTATCATGTGCAATCTTAAAGTTTTTGTACTATACAAAAATAGTAAATCCTGTAGACACATACAACTTTTAGAAGTGTTATTAGCTACTGTTGTACTATAAGTTAATGTCTTACAGAGAAAATATATTAGAATAGAAAGCACAAGACATTTGCACACTAAGTGTAAAAAAGTTACCTTTGCCGAAAAAACGGCAATGGGAAACATCTACGAGGAATACAAGTTCTGTCCGATACGTCAAGTCATCAGCAAGTTTGGAGACAAATGGTCGTTACTGGTGCTATATCAGCTATACAGCAGTGACAAGGGCATCTTGCGATTTAACGAGATTAGAGGGCTTATGACCGACTGTTCACAAAAAATGCTTTCCTCCACACTCAAACGTCTGGAGCAAAGCAATCTTGTAAACCGTAAGTTATACCCTGAGGTACCACCACGTGTTGAATATTCATTAACAGACACCGGCTACTCGCTTATGCCAACCATCACAGCTCTCATAGAATGGGCGCAGGCTCATTTTGAGGACATAACAAATATAAAAGTGAAGTAGTCCGCTGCCACCACCTGCCATGTGAGTCATATAAATCACACACAAAAACAGTGGTGTAAGAAACCTGTCATCACAAACCTCACTCGTGAATCGGGAAGCCGGCAACCAAGCTGCATGTCGAATGATACACCAGATAATCATATGCGAAAGACATATACTGGACAACAACAGTGCCGACATAGCTGTGCAGGAGACACGTTACAGTCACAGACGCAATACAGGTGTGTGACTGACGCACCTCAGTTTATCTCACCGCTACCATAACAGATATTGTGGTTCTCGTCATAAACGACACAGAACTGACCAGGCGCGACACCGTGAATCTTCTCGTCCGCCTTGAGATACCATGTACCGTCATTCTTCCTTGTCAACAATCCCGTGAAATACTCTGGAGTATGACGTATTTTAAACGTGACCTTGTGCGAGCCCTCGTCTAACGCCACGCCATCAGGAGACACAGAGCTTGTGATGAAATGAAAGTCATTCATCGTCATGTGATCCTTATACACTTTTTCGGGATCATAGCCATGACTGACGAAAAGAATATTACGTTTCAGGTTTTTCTTGACCACGAACCAAGGTCCTCCGCCAAAGCCCAGACCTTTTCGCTGTCCAATAGTATAGAACCACAAACCCTTATGCTCACCGATTTTACGTCCCGTCTCTATCTCGCGGACGTCACCCGGATTCTCTCCGAGATTAGCCTTGATATAGTCACGGAAGTCAATGTCACCGAGGAAGCAGATACCTTGACTGTCCTTTCTTTCCGCATTGAGCAGTCCAGCATTCTCCGCTATGCTTCTCACCTCATGCTTCATCATGTGTCCGATAGGGAACATCAGCTTGCTGACCTGCAGATAATCTATTTGGCACAGGAAGTCCGTTTGGTCCTTGACGGGGTCTGGGCTTGTGCTCAGCCACACCTTACCGTTTTTCTTTGTTGTAGTGGCATAGTGACCAGTGGCCGTGTACTCATAGTCCTTTCCTACAATATCCTCGAAGCAACCGAACTTAATAAGTTTATTGCACATGACATCCGAGTTAGGTGTCAGTCCCATTTTCGCCTTAGCCATGGTGTACCCCACAACCTTGTCCCAGTACTCTTTATGCAAGTCGATGACATCAAGCTTCAGGCCGTACTTTCTTGCGAGCCACTGACAGATCTCCACGTCCTCCTCAGACGTGCAGTTCCATTCAGTGTCCCTGTCCGGCCCTATCTTAATGTAAAACAAATGCGGGTTAATTCCCTGTTCCTTGAGCAAATGAACAGAAACGGCGGAATCGACGCCGCCACTAACAAGCGCAGCTACATCCATACTATCACTTACTTGACATGGCTGACTTCAAGGATTTGGATATCTCCAACATCTTCTCAATCGGGCGTACAGCCTTCTCTGCCACGTCCTTATCCACCTCAATCTCCGGCCACTCGTATTTCAGCGTGTTGTACAACTTCCTCATCGTGTTGAGCTTCATGAACGAGCACTCATTGCAACTGCAACCTATGGTTTCCGTTGCCTCCGGAGGAGCCGGTATAAAAGTCTTGTCAGGAGACGCCTTCCTCATCTCATGCAGGATGCCACTCTCGGTAGCCACGATGAAGACTTCAGCATCATCCTTCACGGAATAATTCAGCAGACCGGCAGTGGAGCCAATGACGTCAGCAATCTTCTGGATTGGCGCCGGACACTCAGGGTGTACAAGCACCTTGGCGCCAGGATGCTCCTCCTTCAATTTCAGGATAGCTTCCAGAGAGAACTGTCCATGCACGTGACATCCTCCGTTCCACAGAACCATGTCACGTCCAGTCACAGAGTTTATATATGCGCCGAGATTCTTGTCTGGTCCGAAAATAAGCTTCTCATCCTGCGGAAAGCTGTCAATAATCAATTTAGCGTTGCTTGATGTCACCACCACATCCGTCAGTGCCTTCACTGCGGCAGTGGTATTGACATACGACACCACCTTGTGACCAGGATGCTCGTCGATGAACTTACTCAAGTCATCGGCATTACAGCTGTCCGCCAGTGAGCAGCCGGCGTTGAGGTCGAGCACGAGCACTTTCTTACCTGGACAGAGAATCTTATTCGTCTCACCCATGAAATGTACTCCACACATGACGATGATGTCCGCGTCAGTTTTTGCGCTCCACTGTGCGAGAGCGAGAGAGTCACCGACAAAGTCAGCGATGTCTTGCACTTCGCCATCTGTGTAATAGTGAGCGAGAATCACAGCGTTCTTCTCTTTACACATCCTACGTATCTCTGACTTCAAATCGACGTCAGACGGAACAGGCTCATCAACGTAACCTTTTTCTCTCCAAGAATCTTTCACAAGCATTTTCCAATAACTTTAATACGCCGCGAATTTACGTTTTTTTTCATAATGAATAGCACACACACCTAGTTAATTTTGTTTACTTAGCCCTACCCCACATTTTCATCCTAAGCGTATAGGCATGACGGTGTATTGTTTGGAAGATGAGTTATCACATTGAGAGCGATGTCCGTCGACACGTATGGAACGTAACACGTCATCTGAAAAGCAGAGGAGCCAGCTCCTTGAGGCTTCGTCTCCACGTCAGGAACTCATGACCTGTGCCTTCTGAGATGTAGGAGACGGCGTTCAGACCTGCCTTAGTCAACTGGTCAGTAGAGCCTATGACACCCTGTGGGTTCTCCTTTGAGCCGCATGATGTGAATATCAGTCGTGGCTTGACTTTGATATCTGAAGGCGCATAGGTTCCCCCGCTGAACAACGCATAGTAGTCGAACATGTCCGTACGGCGTAACGTGATCAGCTTCGTCTCTATTCCTCCCATGGAAAGTCCAGCCATAGCTCTGCATTTCTTGTCCGTCTTTGTTCTGAAATGGCTGTCGACGTATGGTATCAGCTCATCCACCAGCACTGTCTCGAACTCCTTGACTGTGAACTGGCCCAGTGTGCCGAATTTCACGTCATTTGTCATACCGTAGGTCATCACCACGATGAAAGGAAGGCACTTACCGTCCGCTATCAGATTGTCGAGAATCAGGTTGGCGTGTCCCTGTACGCTCCACGCTGTCTCATCCTCACCCCAGCCATGCTGAAGGTAGAGCACAGGATACTTCTTTTTAGGGTTAGAATAATACTCTGCTGGAGTGTAGACAAATGCGCGGCGCTGTGTTGACGTGCTTGGTGAATAGAAGTAAATCTGCTGCACATTTCCGTGAGCCACATTTCTCATGGAATAAAAGTCACGATCGGACGCCGGTATCTCGATACCGCTCTCCCAACGTCTCGAGCCGTAGAAATTGCATGCACCAGGGTCGTTCAGCACGCATCCGTCGACGGTGACGTGGTAATAGTGGAACCCCTCATCCATAGGACCGGTCGTTGTGCCTGTCCACACGCCCTCAGCGTTCTTCCTCAACACAGTACCGCCCTGTCCACCGAGTCCTAAACTCACGATGACCGACTTAGCGTCTGGAGCTTCAATACGGAAACGAGCGTAGCCCTGAGAGTTGACCATAGGATACTCTTGTCCCGGTTGGTTCAGCTCGTTAGGCTTGAAATCCTCTCGTGGATACGCCTTATCCAATGACGGATTGAAGTCTCTTATGGCATAATACGACCTCTTCGGTCTGTAGTTCTCGTCGAATGGTAACGGGTGATTATCCGCTCCAAGCCATGAGTCCTTGTCGGACAGGTTCCAGAACGTCACGTTATCAATCACGTCCTTATGTTTTCTGAACACACGGAACAGACGCTCATACTGGTCTGTCTGAATCGTCTCGATGTAAGACGGCAACGGCTTGCTCTGTCCTTTAGAGAATCGCAGCTGACCACCCTGCTCGTTATTCACACGAACGTCAAGCTCGGTGATATGTATGTGACGAACCAGCTCTGAGTATTTTGTCAGTGCGGCATCCACATCCTCTTCCGATGGTCCGTAGATATTATAATGTCCCTGCATACCAATACCGGAGATAGGCACACCGGCCTTCTGCATCTTACTCACCATATTATATATACGGTCTCTCTTCGCCGGATCAGCAGCATTGTAGTCATTGTAGAACAGAATAGCTGACGGGTCTGCCTCATGAGCGTATTCAAACGCCTTAGCGATAAACTCATCTCCGCAAAGCTTATACAAGTAGCTGTCTCTGTAAGGAACTGGTTTCTGACCTGGCTGCGCGAACTCTCCGTCCGCCATTGCCTCGTTGACCACGTCCCAGCAATAGACAATATCCTTGTAACGATTCACGACGGTGTGTATATGCTCACGCAGACGGGAATAAAACACTTCTTTCTTCACCGGAGCGCCTTTCTTGTCATAAAACATCCAGTCGCTGAACTGTGCGTGCCAGCAAAGACAATGTCCCCTCAGTTTGATGTTGTTGCGTCGGCAGAAATTTGCGATGCTGTCCGCGGCCGCCCAGTCCCACACGCCCTCGGCAGGATGCAGCAACGCCGGCTTCATGTCGTTTTCCGCCGTGATGCTGTTGAACTCATTCTTAATCAGTGCCATCTGGTCTTGCGTGGTCACGTTACGCAGATTGACAGACACGCCTACGGTGAAATAGTCTCTATACACGTCCTTCAGTCCGGCCGGGCCGTTGACTTGGTCATAAACGCCGGCGGCATGCACTGCTGTCGCCATGGACACAAGAGTGAATAATGATATTAATATTTTTTTCATATTAGTTTAATAATTTATAATATTAAAATGTATTCATCATGGATAAAGTATTGACGGACAGTCGTGACGTGAACTTGCCACAGTCGTCACGCAGACGTTTCTCATAACGTCACGTCGACATAACCGCCGGTCTGTGCTGTGGAATAGTAGAAGGCGGCGTAGCGTGAGCCCATGAAAAGTCGCATGAAGTCGAAGCGCATCTTATAGTCGCAACCGATCTTCTTGAAACGCTCACCGTCAAGACTGTAGTAGAAGGTGGCTATGTCCTTGCCTGGAGTGAAGTCACCGTCAATACGCAGATAGAGCCTTGACTCTTGTCCTTTACGTATCTCGACTGACTCATATTCTTTCTTGTCTACCTTCGTTATCTCCTTCTTGTCGTTGGACAGTCTGACATTCTCCTCACACATGACGAGTCGGAAGCCGCTCTTCTTTTTCTCCACCATCATCATGCCAGTGTCACCATTGAGCATGGCCAGTCCTGTCCGGTCGCCGTTCCTCATGTGTCGTAAGTCTATGCAGATGGTGTCAGAGCAATACGGTCCCCACGTACGCCACGTCAATGTGTTACGAGCGTCGAAGATGCTATTCGCCTTGACCGAAGAGGACAAGCGTATCTCCTTCGCTCTGCGCATATCACCAACGTAATACGGTTTACCGTTCGGGTTATATGTAACTGACTTCATCACGTCACTCACATCTCCTCGTCTGGTCTTCACGTCCGGGCGTAACACTTTAATATCCTCTTTAATATAATTGTGATTCCACTGATAGTCTTTCTCTATGACCGCATAGTCATGTCCGTCAGCACATAGGCAGTCGCTCTCCAACGACAACGTGGCAGGTATACGTCCGTCACCGAGGGTACCTAACAAAGGCCATCCGTCAATCCATGAGCAAGGCTCAATGGTGAGCACGCGTCCAACGCCTCCTCTGTCCTGGAACATCACGCCGTACCACTCACCATGCTTTCCGTCGACGATAGTGCCCTGCCCTGCGTAAGGAAACCCGCCGAACTCACTCTTCAGTATCACTTTAGAGTCATACGGTCCCTCAATATTACGGCTTCTGTAAGCTATCTCCTGACGTCCGGTCTGCGGCCATGATACACACAGCAGGTAATACATGCCATCGTGCTTCACCACACGGCTACCCTCATGCAGTCCGGAAGGCTTACCTCTCAGCTCCAGCACCTTATTCACTCCGCCCTGCTTCTCCGACCTCAGGTCCGCACTCAGCTCCACGAGTCTGATGTCACCACTGCCGGAGAACACATACACTCGTCCGTCATCGTCAAAAAACAAAGACGAGTCATGGTATGCCGGCAGACGACTGTGTAATGTCCATCCCTTCGCCGGGTCGTCAGTCTTGAACACCATAGACTTATGAGGGTCGTCATTAGCCACGAACAAAGCCCAGAACGTGCCATCATGGTAACGGAGTGACGTCGCCCACTGTCCACGTCCGTAGATGGTGCCCTGACTCATGTCGTAACGAGGAGTGTCTTTTATCTCGTCGAAGAGATATGACACCGTCTCCCAATGTACGAGGTCAGCACTTCTCATCACCGGTCCGCCGGGAAAGAGATGCATTGTGGTTGACACCATATAGTAATAGTCACCGACACGGATAACATCAGGGTCCGGCACGTCAGACCAGATAAACGGATTCCTGACGTTCACTTGTCTTGCCGAGACACAGAAACAGCACGACAAAAGACATATCAAAACAAATAACTTTCTCATGACATCATGTGTTTCAGTTTATCAAGAATACTTTCTCGTAACCCTTGAACACACATCTCACAGTTGCTCGTCCGTCCGTCACCTTACCTACAGAGACGCTAACTCTCGGGTCAGACGGTTTGACACGTATAACAGATGTGTCCTTAAGAGGAGCGTAAATCTGATAATGTGACGCATCGGTGTATCCGTTCTCGTTAGTGGCGAAAACAGGTTGAGACGGAATCCTGACATCACGTCCGTCGACTGAGATCGCCACTTCCGGCACTACCTCTGGCACACATGACGCTCCGCCTTTTGAGAATCCTATGCCATGGAGGTCGAACAACGCTTCCTTATTGCCTTGTGCCGATGGTGACGCTGAATCCTTATGTCCATCCTTGTCAAAACGCTCCGCCAGAAGATATATGGCGTGTTTACCTGTCAGTCCCTCCACATCAGGCACATACGTCTTGTACATCGTAGCCTTGGCGCTTGCGCCCTCAGGTATGTCGATAACACCTATCTCACGTCCCTTCCATACACTGTTAGCATACGGCCCATCCAGCATGACATGAATCCTGAACGCTTTGCCTTTAGAAGTGAGACACACATTCAATTCCGCGCGGTCACCTTTTCGTGTTCCATCGAAAGCCTTGACGCCACGGTCGTTCTTCTTGAGACCGCCGAATCCGAAGTACTTGAATCCGATGACACCGCCATCCTCCACACCTGCCATATCCATACCGTCTCTCCATCTGTCATAATTGTCCTTGAGCCATCCGTTATCACTCATATAGCAAGCTATGCCCGCAGAATAGTATTTATAAGGTGGAAGACCAAAGATCTGAAATCCCTCACTCGTCACCTCTGCTCCGGAGTAACACATACCGTCAGACGCCTTAGCCGTCCACTCATTATTCTTTGAGAACGGGTCGTACGCCACTATGCGCACCTTGCCCCCCTCACTGACAGGTTTCTTATCACACACAATCTTGACCGGTGCCACCATAGCCTGTCTGGCGTTGCCGAATCCTCTCGGCGGACGGTGATAAAACACGTACCATTGTCCATTGATCTGCTGCAATGAGCCATGTGTGTTGTGCGCCGCGTTACTCGTGGTGAGATGAGTGCCGTCCTCATTCATCACGACGCCGCGTGAGTCGACCAGCACACCTCCACTTCTCCACGGTCCGAGAGGAGAGTCACCATAGGCGTAACGCAGGGCAGAGTTCGTTGACCACAGTCCATAGTCCGGTCCACTGTATCCTGAGAATACCATGACATATTTGTTTCCCACCTTACGTATGCTTGACGCCTCAAAGAAATTGAAGTCGCCAGGATTCTGTCCCTTATATAATGCCGGGTATTCTGTTCCTTCCGGATCACGCACCACACCATACATCTCGCTTGCTGGAATAAAGTAATCATGTATCGATGTTCCCGGACGTACAGAGAACATATTATCCTGATTCAGCTCAAAGGCCGTCGAGTGTCTGAATCCATAGAAGACATAAGCTCGGAAACCACGTTCGTAGTCCGGGTCATGGACATCTGTGACGTTCTCCACGAATACTGACGGGTCGAAATCTATCAATGAGCCGTCCACACACACCCTGCCGTCCTCAGTAAGGTTGACGGGAGTGAACGGTCCGTCAGGACGTTTTCCCTTACACACCATGGCCACTCTCCTCCAGCCACGTGAATGTGGATAGAGCCAATAAGTTTTCTCACCACTATTCTTGTCTCGCACCTCGACGAGGTCCGGCGCATACATGGTATCCCATCGTCCGTCAACGTAATGCGTGAATATCGGGCCGTCATCTCTCCAGATCGTCAAATCCTCAACGGGAGCGGACCACATCCTCACGTCATTACCACAATATGCGGTGTATGTCATGTCATGGGAACCTATTATGTACGCTCTGTACTTACCAGGATTGTCTGGATCTTCAAAGACACGAGGCTCACCATCGGGAAGATGTTCCCAAAGCGGGAGATACGGGTTCTGGCCAAAAGATGACAAATGATAGAGAAACAATAATAGAGTGTAAAGTCTTTTCATAATATTATCTAGTATATTTGATTATCGAATTAGATGACACGAGTGTCGTAGGACACATTATGTTAACACGGTGTAAAGTTAATATTTAGTGGAAAAATTCATATCCTAATAATGTTTCTTTTAGTTTAAGATTTGTAGCAAGGTCCATTTCTACAAGTAAATGATACGTCCAAGCAAATTAAAGACGTCCGACATCAAAACTGATGCCGGACACCATGTTAATAGACACTAGTTTTCAAAGTTCTATTGACTCATCTTACGCAATGATGCGTCCTCTGTCCACTCTTCGTCGTCAACGTGTAACAAATATATAAGTTACGGGATTACTTTTTTTAGATAAAATCTTTCAATAGGAATAAATGAAATTTAGTCGCGTCAGGAAATTCCATACAAGCATGTGACCAGATTTCCTATCCACACCCATTATTTTTACTGTCCTAAACTCCTCTTTTTCCGTTGACGCCTGTCAGCAGATAAATGGCTTTTGAAGATTTATCATAGCTTATTCGTGATCTGAAAATCTAAGGTTAAGATGTTGAAAAGTTCAGGTTAGGATTTTTTAATTCTCAAACCTGTTTGCTGTATATATCCTAACCTAAGAATTTCAAAAAAGAGACATTGGTATTTTGAACATCTTGTTTTGTGATTATCAACAAGCTAACCTTTAAAAGCAAAAAAATCAGGCATAGGAAATTTCGTCACAGACTATTTTTCCGTTTTTCCCCTTATTATAGTCACATACTCATGGCATATCAGCAGCGAAAGAAAAACAAAAAAGAACAGGCATACCCTATGGCACACCTGTTCTTATTATATTAGTTATAAAACTGTAATCTGTTGGATTAGAGGCCAAAGACAGCCTTAAGACCACCATCCACACCACTGAATCCCATGAACGCCATGGCAAGGAGACTGGCAGTGACGAGAGCGATAGGAGTACCCTCGAAGGCTTTTGGCACACGGCTCAACGCTAACTGTTCACGAAGACCTGCGAAAAGAACCATCGCAAGAAGGAATCCGAGACCTGTTCCGACTGCATAGATGACACCCTCAAGCAAGTCGTATTCCTTCTGGATGACAAGAATTGCCACACCGAGGATACAACAGTTAGTGGTGATGAGCGGAAGGAACACACCGAGAGCCTGATAGAGAGCTGGCATAGTCTTCTTGAGAAAGATCTCAATCATCTGCACCAAGGCGGCGATGACAAGGATAAAAGCGATAGTCTGAAGGTACTCAAGATGGAATACATCGAGAACATACTTCTGTATACAGAACGTGACGATGGTAGCGACAAGAAGGACAGCTGTCACTGCCATACCCATTCCACTTGCCGTATCCACTTTCTTAGACACTCCCAAGAAAGGACATATACCGAGAAACTGAGCCAAAACGACGTTATTGACGAAAATGGCTGTAATGATGATCAATATAAGATTTAATACGTAGTCCATAATCACGCTTTCTTGAGTTTGTTAAATATTGCGATTAAGTAACCAAGCGCGAGGAATGCTCCAGGCGCGAGCACGAAGAGAAGCATACCATAATTCTCAGAATAGATGGTCTGTCCGAAGATACACCCCGTACCGAGAATCTCACGCACTGAACCAAGAATTGTCAGACCGCATGTGAATCCGAGACCAATTCCAATACCGTCGAAAATTGAAGCCAGTGGATTGTTCTTAGCGGCGAAAGACTCAGCGCGTCCGAGGATGATACAGTTCACCACGATGAGAGGGATAAAGAGTCCGAGACTCTTGTCGATCTCAGGAGCATAAGCCTTGATGCACAGCTGCAACATAGTCACGAGGCTGGCGATGATGACGATGTACGATGGTATTCGGACCATGTCTGGCACCAGTTTCTTAACGAGAGATATCAGGAAATTGCTGACAATAAGCACACACATTGTAGCGAGTCCCATCATCATTCCGTTAAGGGCAGATGATGTTGTACCCAACGTAGGACACATACCGAGGAGAAGAACAAAAGTCGGATTCTCCTTAACGATACCATTTATGATTATCTTGAAGTAATTCATATCTTAGTTCCTTTCCTTTATTATTCATTAATACTGTCACAAGCTATCGTGTCGCCACAGCAAGAGTCAGCGGCTACGCTCTTCTTGGCCTGTGTTGACGCTCCAGATGAAGCGTCCTGCTTTGAGACGACCTCGTCGAAGGCATTCTTGATAGACAAGAGGAAAGCTCGAGATGTAATCGTAGAGGCTGTGATGGCGTCAACGTCACCACCGTCCTTAGACACAGTGAAGTTTGACGTGCCAGGGTTCATGCCGATGATGTCTCCCTTCGCTCCTTTCTGGAACCATGTGTCAGCCTTTGCGCCAAGTCCAGGAGTCTCCGCAGTCTTCAGGATTGTGTATCCGAGGATATTACCATCTCCGTCAAATCCCACGAGCACCTGAAGCTCACCGCCGAAACCATTCTCGCTGCTCTGCACTGCCCAGCCAAGTGACTTGCCAGATGCGTCGGACACAGTGTAGTAAGAAATGTTTTTGTTCACGGTGTTAGGCTGAGACACGACTACCTCGGCACATCCCATCACGGACTTGATACCAGCTGCCAGATTCTCAGCGTTTATCTTCTCAATCTGCGGCTCAGTGACGGAATTGACCATAGCCAAAGCACCGCCGGAAATAACAGCTATGGCTGTAAGCACCAACAGCATGTTTGTTAAAGATGATTTAAGCTTTTCCATATTCCATCATTTTTGTACTGGCTTCTCGCCGAAACGCTTTGGCTTGCAGTACTGGTTTATAATTGGAGTAAACGCATTCATGATAAGAATGGCGAATGACATACCCTCTGGGTAAGCACCGAAAGTACGTATGATAACCGTGAGGAAACCTATTGACACACCATACACCAACTGACCTTTTGCGGACATAGGTGAAGTGACATAGTCGGTAGCCATGAACACGGCGCCCAACATCAGTCCACCACTGAGTATCTCGAGGACAGGGTCAGCGTAACGCAACGGATCGATGAGGTTAAGAAGGCCTGACAACACAAACACTGTGGCGATGATGCTGACAGGTATGTGCCATGTGATGACTTTCTTCGCCAAAAGAATGACAAGACCTAGAAGTATAGCGAGAGCACACACCTCTCCGAGACATCCGCCAGTGTTACCGATGAGCATGTCCCAAGCGGAAGGCAGCTGACTGAGAGCAGCTGTGTCACCTTTGAACGCCTGACTCATCAGAGCGAGAGGAGTGGCAGCGGTCTCAGCGTCTAGGTAAGAGTCGAAGCCCTGACCAGCCGTAGGCCATGTCGTCATCTGCACAGGGAATGAGATGAGCAGGAAGGCGCGACCCGCTAAGGCAGGGTTAAAAAGATTACCACCCAGACCACCGAAGGTCATCTTCACCACACCTATGGCGAAGAACGCACCGATGACAACAATCCAAGGCGCGATGTTACTTGGCATATTGAAAGCAAGAAGCACACCAGTAAGAATGGCAGAGCCGTCACAGACTGTACACTTGTCGTTTCCCATCATAAACTTGTTAACAAACCACTCACACAACACACATGACAGCACGCTGACTGCTGTGGTGATGAGCGCTCCAACACCAAAGCTGATAAATGAGCATATAAGCGCCGGAACCAGGGCTATAAGCACCCAGTACATATTCTTCGCAATCGAATCACCAGAATGGACATGTGGTGAAAGAGATACTACTAATTTATTCATAGAGAATTACTTTTTTTACTTTGCCTGACGGCTACGAATGATACCCATCACTGTCTGTTTACCCATACGTATGTTATCAAGTAACGGACGATGAGAAGGACAGGTGAACTGGCATGAGCCACACTCAATACAACTTGTGATGTCCTCACTCTCAACTTTGTCCCACATCCTCTTTCCACTGGCTGTGGCAAGCAGGTATGGCTCAAGACCCATTGGACAAGCACTCACGCACTTAGCGCAACGGATACATGGCTGTTCCTCACCTCTACGGGCCTCTTTTTCATTTAAGATAAGAACACCTGATGAGCCCTTGCAGATCGGAACGTCAATATTGATGAGCGCCTTACCCATCATCGGTCCTCCACCGATAACTTTACCCGTGTCTGCAGGTAAGCCGCCGCAGTCCTCAATAAGAAGACTCATTGGAGTACCCATACGGGTGAGGTAGTTAGACGGATGAGCGAGACTCTTTCCTGTCACTGTCACCACACGCTCGAAGAGAGGCTTGTTCTTCATTACCGCTTCATACACAGCGAATGCCGTGCCGACGTTCTGCACAATGGCACCCACGTTGACCGGGATGGCAGGAGGCGCAGGAACTTGTCTTCCGACCACAGCGTCTATAAGTTGTTTCTCACCACCTTGAGGATATTTAGTCTTCAACGGAACAATCTCAATCTTAGGATATGACGCCTTGGCCTTCTCCGTCAGCAACTGTATCGCGTCTGGCTTGTTTTCCTCAATGCCGATAAAGCCTTTCTCCACATTGCCCGCTTTCATGAGCAAGTCAACACCCACAAGGATCTCGTCAGCTTTCTCAAGCATGAGACGATGGTCAGCGGTCAGGTATGGCTCACACTCAACGGCGTTGATGATAACCCACTGAGGAACCTGTCCCGGAGGCGGGCACAACTTGACGTGTGTAGGGAAGCATGCTCCACCCATACCTACGACACCAGCGTTCTTTATCTTATCTTTAATCTCATCAGCCGTAAGCTCAGGTTTTTCCTTGAGAGTGACAAGCTTATCACTGCGGTCGATACTCTCTTCCCAGTCGTCACCCTCCACCTTGATGTACACCGCCGGCTTTGCGTAACCGCTGGCGTCAACCACAGTGTCAATCTTCAGAACAGTACCACTCACACCAGAGAAAATCGGTGCGGAGACGAAACCTCCGGCCTCGGCAATCATAGTGCCAACTTTCACTTTATCACCCTTGTTAACTACCGGTTTGGCTGGCGCACCAATATGCTGACCCATAGGATAAACAGCCACCTCCGGAAGACGAGACACCTTAATCGGCTCTGCGGCAGACAACTTATTCTCCGCCGGATGAACTCCACCTATTTTGAAACTTTTCATATTCGTTCTTTATTTTAATCCAAGCAGAATCATCTGACTCGGTGGAAGAGGAGCGTCAGTACGCTTAGCTTCGAATTCAACATCTTTAGAAGCAGGAACAGGGTTACTGATATCCTTAGGACCTGCCAGCAACACTTGCTGAGACGGGAGCAGAGCAGCGTCATATTTAATCTCTATAGGTTTCCATTCCTTTGAAGGAGCCTTAGGAGCGGCACTCTGAGCGTTAGCAGATGATGCAGACTTAGACGTGGACTTCTCCACACTCTTACGCTGTATGCCGGCTGCGGAAAGAGACACTATCGTTCCACGCGGACAAGCATCGAAGCACTGTCCACAGAGAACACATGTCTCAGGGTTGATGTAAGCTACGTTACCCTCAACATGAACGGCGTCACTGCCACAGGCATTCTCACATTTCTTACAAGCAATACATGATACGGCACAAGCCTTCATCGCCTGAGCTCCCTTGTCTTTGTTGACACACTCAACGACAAAAGCGTCCTTAGAGTCTCCGCTTACTGTTCTGATCTCAATGATATTACGAGGACAAGCCTTGGCGCACGCTCCACAAGCAGTACACTTAGCGGCATCAACCTCCGGCAGGCCAGTCTTCTCATTCATACTGATTGCACCGAACTGACACGCGTCAACACAGTCTCCGCAACCAAGACACCCATAAGAGCACGCAGTCTCTCCCATACATGTAGTATGAGCGATACGACAGCTTCTCACTCCGTCGTAAACTACTGTTTTCGGTCTGTTCTCACACGTCCCGTTACAACGTACCACCGCAAGCTTAGGAGAAGAGGATCCTACCTCCATGCCCAATATGGCAGCCACGGCCTCCATTGTTGACTGACCACCTACCGGACAGTTCAAGCCGTCCAAAGAACCGGCGTCAGCAGCTTTCACACATGCGGCGGCCATTCCGCCACAACCAGGAAAACCACATCCACCACAGTTAGCGCCTGGCAAAATATCCGCTATCTTGCCGACACGTGGGTCCTCCTCAACCGCAAACTTTTTGGACATCACATAGAGAGCTCCCGCCAAAACGAGACCCAATATGCCCAACACGATTACAGCATTTAGAATTACGTTCATAAACTTTTTATTTTATTTTTTATAATGTTTAACACAGTCTCTCAATCGCTTTTCAATATCAACAGCTCGCATCTCATGACTTATCAGCAGCACGCTCTATCCACATCACAAACTTCTTATTCAACTTGTCACGTAAAATATATAATAAGGTGAAATAAGCAGACAGACATAACGTCATCAACAGAATAGACATACCGTCCGACATGGAAAACATCACCTTGCATACCACAAGAACCGTAACCATCAACAAAACAGGAATTCCAAAAGCTATCCTGACAGCGGACTTACCCATCGACAAGGTCCCACACACACGGACACTGTCACCTACCGACCACCTCTCCGGCGAGGAATCACACACGTCTATGTATTCATCCTTACTCTCCGACGAGGAGCATAACGACTTGGCTTTACAGGAAGAACAAGAGGAAAGACGCACAATACGCACACGCACATTGTCACCCTCAATACTCTCAATAATACCGTTATGTTCTATTCTATCTCCCATATAACCAATTTTGCAAAGTCCACCTTGCAAATGCAACGCAAATTTAAGATAAATAAATGTAAAGCTCACAACAAAGTCTGAAAAAAAATGAAGACAATAATATTTTTTTACCGCCAAAACTGATTTTTCAAGAAAAACACTTAAATTTGCAGCGCTGCTACGGGATAGCGGCAGTTCAAAATCATTATTTAACAAAAAATCATTTAAATGGCAACTAAAATCAGATTGCAGCGTCACGGTCGTAAGAACTACGCCTTTTACTCTATCGTGATCGCAAATGCAGACGCACCACGTGATGGTCGCTTTATTGAGAAGATTGGTACTTACAATCCTAACACTAATCCTGCAACAGTTGATTTGAACTTCGAGCGTGCTCTCTACTGGGTATTGGTAGGTGCACAGCCAACAGACACAGTTCGCAACATTCTCTCTGACGAGGGCGTTTACCTCAAGAAGCATCTTCTTGGAGGTGTTCGTAAGGGCGCTTTCGACGAGGCTAAGGCTGAGGAGAAGTTCGCTGCTTGGAAGGCTGAGAAGGCTAACAAGGCTGCTGACTTCAAGAACAAGAAGGACGCAGACAAGAAGGCTGACGCTGCCGCTCGTCTCGCTGCTGAGAAGAAGGTTAACGAGGCTGTAGCCGCTAAGGTAGCTGAGAAAAAGGCTGCCGCCGCTGCCGCTAAGGCTGAAGCTGAGGCAAATGCCGCTGAGACAACTACTGAGGAGGCTCCAGCAGAAGCATAATTAAGACGGAGCGACCAAGTGGCCACGGGAATGTTTCCCAAAAAATAAAAGAAGAGAGTATCACCTGATATTCTCTTTTTTTTTGTGCGTCATGAACTGACGACAGGACAACACGACCAGGATTTCTCACCTCAGACACCAAAGCAAAACACTAAATCAACCTAACTACACAACAAACAGAACACAAAAAACTATTTTAAAGTGTGAAAATTACGTTATTTTTCAATTTTACATTAACTTTGCAAAATAGTGAAAACACATGGACACACCATGTTTATAAACTAAACAACAAATACAAAACAGACACAATACATCTAAGTTCCACAAAGCGACGGAGAGTGGCCAGGGACATGAATGTCAGGTTCATGTCATCACACTTTGAGAAAACAAAGTGAAATAGTCACGAGACGGTCCGTGAAAAAGAGCCGAAGGTATACTTCGTCGACATAAGGGAAAAGATTGTCTCATGTCACAAAATAAATAATATTATGTTCGCAAAGCAAGTTTATGTAGAGCGTAGGCAGGAGTTGAAAAACAAACTGGGCAATGGTCTTGTGATAATATTTGGAAACAATGACGCTCCGACAAATTACCCAGCTAACACTTATCGTTTCCGCCAGGACAGTACATTCCTCTATTACTTCGGACAGAAAAGAGAGGGTCTTGTAGGTGTCATAGACATTGATAACGACAAAGAGTACCTGATAGGAGATGACATTGACATCGATGACATCATCTGGTTTGGATACGTCCCATCTGTACAAGAGTTAGGGCACCAAGTAGGAGTGATGAACTCGGCACCTATGTCCGAACTAGAGAAAATCATCGACAAGGCAAAAGCAAACGGTCAGGAAGTCATGTATCTGCCTCCGTACAGACATGACCACATGATACAAGTGGCAGACCTCCTTAAGACACATCCGCTGAAAACACGTGAAAACGCCAGTGTGAGACTTATAAAAGCGGTTGTGGAGATGCGCTCAATAAAGACAGACCTCGAGATTAAGGAGATTGAGGACGCACTTGGCATTGGTTACATGATGCACACCACTGCCATGAAGGAGTGCAGACCGGGTGTCACAGAAAAACACATCGCGGGTATCATAGAAGGAATAGCCATGAGCTATGGCGAGAAGTACTCTTTCCAGAGTATCCTGTCAATGCATGGAGAGATTCAGCACGGATACCCTTCTGACAGACCTCTGGAAGCCGGACGACTGATGCTTTGCGACGCCGGTGCGGAGAACATGGAGCACTACTGTTCAGACAACACACGCGTCACACCTATATCCGGAAAATTCACCCAAAAACAGAGAGACATATACTCCATCGTCGAGTCATGTCACGACCTCGTGATTGAAAAAGCTAAACCGGGAATGAAATGGCTTGACATGCACCTTGACGTATGCCGCATGATGACAGACAGGCTGAAAGAACTTGGCCTCATGAAGGGAGACACAGAGGATGCGGTACGTAACGGCGCACACGCCATGTTCATGCCACACGGATTAGGTCACATGATGGGAATGGACGTTCATGACATGGAGGGCCTGGGTCAAAACTACGTAGGCTTCGACGAGGAGGTGCAGCCATCCACACAGTTCGGTCTCAACTGTCTGCGTTGCGGACGCCGTCTCAGACCGGGATTTGTCATGACGGACGAGCCAGGAATATACTTCATACCTCATCTAATCGACCTGTGGAGAAGTCAAGGTCTTCACAAAGACTTCATCAACTACGACGCGGTTGAGTCATACAAGGATTTCGGAGGCATAAGACTCGAAGACGACATTCTGATTACAGAGACAGGCAACCGAGTATTAGGAAAACAGATAATACCTTATCATATTGATGATGTGGAAGCATTCATCGCCAAATAATTAATATTTTATAAATTAATAATGAAAAAGATTTTATTTTTAAGTGTCGCAACGGCACTCTTTTCATCATCTCTCTACGCTCAGGACGCTAAAGAAGAGAAAAAGGAAGAGGGATTCAAATTCACAACTGTAAAAGCTAACCCCATCACTTCAGTAAAGAATCAAAATCAGTCTGGTACTTGTTGGGCTTACTCATCACTTGGATACTTCGAGTCTGAGCTTCTCAGAATGGGTAAGGGAGAGTTCGATTTCGCCGAGATGTATCTCGCACATAAGACATACGAGGACAGAGCAACAGCATCAGTACGTATGCACGGAGATGTTAGCTTCAGCCAGGGCGGCAGCTTCTATGATGCGGTATACTGCATGAAGCACTACGGTATAGTTCCTCAGTCAGCCATGCCAGCACCAGGCACTTTGTATGGTGACACCCTTCCTAACTTCAACGAGCTTTTCAACATCGCTGAGGGCTATGTGAACGGCATCGCAAAGAGCGAGAAACTGAAGAAGCTCTCACCAATATGGAAGAAGAGCCTCATATCAACACTGGACAACTACCTTGGTGAGTGTCCTGAGGAGTTCACCTACAACGGAAAGAAATACACTCCACAGTCATACATGAAGAGCACAGGACTCAACATGGATGACTACGTGTCACTCACCTCTTACACTCATCACCCATTCTACGAGAAATTCATCCTCGAGGTTCAGGACAACTGGCGTTGGGGCGAGTCATACAACCTTCCTCTTGACGAGTTCATGGAGGTTATGGACACAGCCGTAAAGAACGGATTCACATTCGCATGGGGCTCCGATGTCACAGAGCTTGGTTTCACACGTAACGGAATCGCAGTATGTCCAGACATACAGAAGCAGAAAGACGAGCAAGGCTCTGACTTCGCAAGATGGTTCGGTAAGTCTAAGGCAGAGCAAGGCGTGGCACTCACGTCAAAGCCACTCCCTGAGATTGAGGTTACACAGGAGATGCGTCAGACAGCTTACGACAACTGGGAGACAACAGATGACCACGGAATGATTATCTATGGAATAGCTAAAGACCAGAACGGCAAGGAATATTTCATGGTTAAGAACTCATGGGGAAAGGCTGGCAAGTATGACGGAATATGGTACGCATCAAAGGCTTTCGTGGCTTACAAGACCATGAACATCCTCATTCATAAAGACGCAATACCAAAGGCTATCGCGAAGAAGCTCGGTATAAAGTAATGTTTACAAATTCTTCTCATTCATTGTCTGCACGAGAGGCCATGAATGAGAATAACATCTTACTGAATGTTCACATTCAAACAATTCAAAATTGACGACTCCGCTTGTGCCATGAAAGTTGGCACAGACGGAGTTCTTCTTGGAGCATGGACTGACGTCAGCGACTCCCGCACCTGTCTTGACATTGGCACGGGGTCCGGTCTTATAGCGTTAATGCTTGCCCAACGAACAACGGACATGACTATTGACGCCATAGACATCGACTGCGAATGCGTGAGTCAGGCAGAGAAGAATATCGACTCAACGCCATTTTGTGACCGCGTCAACGTACGACAAGCAGACTTCAGAGAAATACATGATGAGAAGAGGTACGACATCATCGTCTCCAACCCGCCGTTTCACAAAGAGGACACAGGATGCCCGGATGACAAACGAGACAAGGCAAGACACACCTCATCACTCAGTTTCGACGAGTTAATAAGAGGAGCTAAAGACAAACTGACAGACAATGGTCGTTTTTGCGTCATCATACCAGCCGAAGCATCCATGGACTTCATTGGGGAAGCGGCAAGGCACAAGCTCTATCTCGAGAGACGAACAGACGTGAAGACGACACAACGCAAACATCCCAAACGAGTCATGTTATCATTCACACGTGACGCGAAAAACCAGACACAGTTCTCCACACTGATAATAAAAGATGAGAACAACGAATATTCGTCCGACTACAGGTTATTAACAAAAGATTTTTATTTAGGATTTTGAAGATGGATTTCAACACGATACTTGAACAGATGGCAGTGCTTTTCACTGTGGTTATAGCAGGATACATATCTGGCAAATGCAAACTCATGGACCAGACACTGAGCAAAAAGTTGTCGGCACTGATAATCAACCTCACCTGTCCGTGTCTCATCATAGCCAGCACCATGGGCGACAAGATGCCAGAGCGTTCCCTGATAGTACCACTTCTGATTGTCAGTACATTGACATACGTCATCCTACTTTGTATCGCATCCTACCTTCCCAAATGGTTTGGAGTGAAAAAAGAAGAAGAAGGAATCTACAGCTTCATGTTAGCATTTGGTAACGTGGGATTCATCGGTTACCCAGTGGTCTCCTCAATATTCGGACCCGAGGCAGTGTTCTACGCCAGTGTGCTAAACGTGGCAAACACATTCTGCGTGTTTGTCTGGGGTGCACAGTTTATAGCAGGAAAAGACGAGGAACATTTTCATTGGAACAGACTGATATCACCGGCAATGATAGGAACATACATATCTATTATAATAGTGGCGATATCCCTTCCTACCCCTCAAGTCCTGTCACGTCCGTTCATACTCATAGGAAACATAACCGTTCCAGGCTCACTGTTAATAATAGGCTACAGCATATCGCAGATACCATCAAGAAAGATGGCAGGCAGTCCCCGCATCTTCCTCATGGCGGTACTGCGACTGATTATCCTTCCTCTGTTCGTCATGACGATATTCAAGACCATCAACGTCTTCGACGATAAGATAGTGAACATCAACACCATGATAATAGCAATGCCCGTAGCATCATTCGGCACGATGTTATGCTTTAAGTTAGGAAAGGATGAGACAATAATGGCGCAAGGCACATTCATCACGACATTATTGTCTCTACTTACCATCCCGCTCGTTTCTCTTCTTCTTTAGAAGAACGGTTTGCTCATAGCACCTGACTCACGCCAATCTCACGATGGCACACACGCACCTCGACCCCAAATTTCTTTTGCAAATGCTCAGCCACATGTTGCGCCGAGTACACGGAACGGTGTCTACCGCCAGTACATCCGCATGAGATCATGAGGTCCGTGAACCCGCGGTCCATGAATCGTCTGACGTGGAAATCCACCAGCTTATACACAGAGTCCAGGAACGTGAGAATCTCACCATCCTCCTCCAAGAACTCAATGACGGGAGCGTCCAATCCCGTCAGGCTCTTATACTCATCATACCTTCCTGGATTATGTGTGCTCCGACAGTCAAACACATAACCTCCACCATTAGTCGTCTCGTCAGATGGTATACCTTTTTTGAAAGAGAAAGAAAAGACACGAACCACCAATGGTTTATCAGACTTACCCAGATAAGAAGAGTCACCAGACAGATATCTTGACACCTTCGAATCCGCCTTAGCGTCAGTAGGTATCATTTTACTGATTAACATACAGCAAACCTCTTTAATATAAGGATAAGCGTCACACACACCCCGTTCAATCTCTGTCTTGAGATTAGCCAAAGCGGAAGGAATGCTATTCACGAAATACGTCTTCTTTTCCCACAGTCCGCGAAATCCATATGCACCGAGAACCTGCAAGAGACGGAACAGCACAAACAAATGAAGCTTACCGACAAACTCTTCCCTTGTCACAGAGACATAACGTCCAAGAGACTCAAGATAAGTGTCTATCAACTGCTCCCTCAAAGAATCAGAGTAACATGCTGATGACTGCCAGAGAAAACTTGCCACGTCATAGTATATCGGTCCTTTCCTACCTCCCTGAAAATCTATGAAGTAAGGTTTACCGTCTCTCAACATCACGTTACGCGCCTGGAAGTCACGGCACATAAATGTAGGTACGTTGGACGCCGAAGCTAATATATCAGCAGCAAACGACTCAAAATCCTCCTGTAATCTAATCTCATTAAACTCCACACCAGATAGTTTCAGAAAACAGTATTTGAAGTAGTTAAGGTCAAACATGACGCTGGTATGATCCATCTCTCTTTGAGGATAACAGTTAGCAAACACAGCCTCTTTGCCTCCGGCAAACTGTATCTTAGGCAATTCGCCCATCACTTTTCTCAAGAGCGCCACCTCATCTTCGGAATATCGTCCCCCACTCTCACGTCCCTTGCGAATAGCGTCATAGAGCATTACATCTCCCAAGTCCTCTTCCAGATACACCATATAGTCGTCAGAATGAGCATAGACCACAGGAACATTGACACCCTCATCATGAAGGACACGGCTGATCTCACAAAACGCCCTGTTCTCCTCCTCACTCGTTCCTATCACTCCCACATACTCACCTACTCTATAGTAGATGCGGTTGCTTCCCGCACCCGCCAGTTTCTCAATGACCTCCGCTTGTCTCCCCGTCAACTTCTCATATAAATTCCGTAAACGTTCCATGTAATATTTTAATGATACTGTATTATTATTTCTGAGACGGCGGACTGTCACACTGAGTCGAGTCCTCTTGCCGCCACGCAAGCGTTCCGATAACAAAACAAAAACGGAACACTTCTCATCACATTTGAGAGCGTGAATTTACTGATAAAATCGGGAAATCACACGTATCTCTCGAAAATAATTTCAATTCACCCCAACATCAGTAATCACAAATAAATAAAAGGAAGGAATAATCGGATTAGAGATAAATGCTAATAATAAAGGACATATTAGTATTGAGACACGCGCGGCGTCAATGCATATTCTCAAAGGCCTTCTCCACTATTTCATAACAGTATTTAAGTCTGTTTTCCATTATCTCGTAAGAATCACCACCCTTAAATATTCTATGATACTTAGGGTCTGGGGATGTCGTTGCGTTTGCTCTTAAATCTTTTCCAGTCCAGAAATTCTTCCCACTGCAACTTATCATAACACCTGAGATTATCCACTCATCGCGCCACTAATGACTCTCCTCTTTTTCGTAGGTTAACCCCATAAGAAATACACTCATAAGTACGTGACCAGATTTCCTATCCGTAACCTAAATTTATACTGTCCGAAATTCCTCTTTTACCGTTGACACATGACAACGGAAAAATGACTTCCGGAATTATACCGTGTTTTATTCGACATACGAAATTCTCAGGTTAGGACATTGAAAAGTTCAGGTTAGGATTTTTTTAATTGCAGACCTGCGTATAGACTACAACATAACCTAAGATTTTCAAAAAAGAGACATGAGTTATTTAAATTCCTTACAATTAGAATGTCAATAAGTTAACCTAATTTTTACGAAAAACACGCATAAGAAATTTCGTCAAATGACAAATTGTCCTTTATTCCACCTGTTTCCACACATACCATTGCGTTACATATTATAAAGGGACGAACCTCTTACTTTCGAATTCAACGCTCCTTCCGAATAGCCATTAGGCTTTGGTCTGTTTGGCGGTCTTACCGAGAGTCATATGTCTTATATGAAGTTTCAGTGCGCCAAACTAGATGTTCACAGTAAGCCTCCATCAGATTCCCTCTCGCCACGTACACGCTTGCCTATTGATACGTCATTCCCGCCATTAGCGGCTAATTCGGGACCTGTACACGTCAGACAACACTCAGTCGGGAACACAAAAAAAGTGTCCTCCATGCTTGGAGGACATTCAATATCAGTAAATCAGCATTGTCAATAAGAAGCCCACCAACGTGGAAACAACGACGCTTACCATTCCCGGCATCATGAACGAGTGGTTTAGCAGATATTTTCCGATTGTCGTTGTTCCCGAACGGTCAAAGTTGACTGTGGCTATATCTGACGGATAGTTCGGTATGAAGAAATAACCATACACACTTGGCAACACACCCAATAATATAGGTCCAGGAATGCCGAGACTGTAAGCAAGTGGTAACATTGACACGACAACAGCACCCTGAGAGTTGATGAGAACAGACACGGCGAAGAAAGCTATCGCTATTGTCCATGGATACTGGCTTACCACGCCTTCAAGAGAAGACTTCATGACATCAAGGTAGTTAGAGAAGTAAGTGTCCGCCAACCATGCTATGCCATATATAGCGACCACAGCCACCATACCGCTCTGCCATACCGCTCCCTGGACAGCCTTCTTGGGACTGGCATTACAAAAGACAATCATCAAGGCTGCGGCGGCTATCATCACAATCTGAATGATGATATTCATTCCGACAGGCTTCATCTCTGCCGTTCCGTCAGCCAAAGTCTTGCCTGTAGCGAAGACTGGTCTCATGTCACAACCGATGATTTGGAAGACAGAGTACATCACGATTACCGCCAGCGCGCCCAAGAATATAAATACGGCACGTTTCGCATTCTTGTCAATCTCCTTATCAAGCATGGTGGCAGAGCTGCCATACATATACTCCCTCAGCTTAGGGTCATTCACCCTAGCCATAAACTGTGGGTCCTTATCGAGGTCAAGACCTCGTTTATAGCTGAAGGCGGAAGCCACTATCAGTCCACACAGACAGGCAGGTATGGTCACAGCTATGACTTGCAGGTTGTTAACATCAAAGCCGTTGGCATTGGATATCACCACAAATGAGGCGACAGCTGCGGCGATAGGTGAGCAGGTGATGCCGACCTGCGAAGCGATGGAGGCGACGCCACAAGGCCTCTCAGGACGAATACCTTTCTTCAAGGCAATGTCACAGATGATAGGCATCAACGTGTAAACCACATGACCTGTGCCTACCAGGACAGTGAGAAAAAAAGTACAAAACGGAGCTAAGAACGTTATACGATCCGGATGTCTACGCAGCAGCTTCTCAGCCAACTGAATGAGCCAGTCCATACCTCCCGAGGCCTGCATTATGCCCGCACATGTAACCGCCGCTATAATGATGTAGATCACATCCGTCGGCGGATTTCCAGGTTTCAACTGAAATCCAAACACTAAGATAACCAAACCGATGCCAGAGATAGCACCTAACGCGAGGCTGCCGTAACGCGAGCCCACATACAAAGCCAGTAAGACAACCAGCAATTCAATAATCATCACTAACATAAGCGAAAACGTGTTTACCGAGACTCTTCCAGGATAACTAAGATGGATTGTGTCTCGTCAGATATTATTTAAGGAACAAGAGTCAGATGAATACTATCAACGTCAATGAGATGCTCAGAACAATTCGTCACATTCAAAGGCACATTATGAGACACATGCGCACATACGTCAATAAGTTCTATCCGATACTTGACGTCTAAAGTAGTGAAAAAAACACATACACAAAAATTTTCACGTTTTTTTCTGACTTCACACACATAATAATTTTGTACTATCATTCTTGACGGATATAGTCATCATTAACACTTTTTTTCTATATTTTTGCATAGACAAACAGTTATCGGCGATGTAACACATATTCAAGATATCCATGATGAAGATACTACATACAAGCGACTGGCACCTTGGCCACACATTATATAATTACGACCGCACGAAGGAACAAAAGGACATGATTATCCAAATGACGGAGATCATAAGGAGAGAAAAGCCTGACGTCTTCCTGCTTTGCGGTGACGTCTATCACACATCTCAACCGTCAGCAGCTATACAGAGGTTGTTCACCAACTCCCTGGTGGAGATGCACAACGCCAACCCGGACATGACGATTATCATTACTTCGGGCAACCATGACAGCGCCTCGAAGCATGAGATATTCAGCACTCCATGGAAAGCACTTAACGTGCATACCATCGGCGTAATCAACAGAGAGAATATTGATGAGCACATCATTTTCATCCCTGGCAAAGGTTATGTCATCGCTGTGCCTTACTCGCATGAGCGAAACATCCCGAAGGGATTCTTCCAGTGCCTGCTCGACTGCGTCAGAAAGAAAAACACGGACAACCTGCCAGTGGTGATGACTGCGCACACCACGGTCAGAGGCTGTGACTTCACCGGACACGAGCAGGGCACGGAGTACACAGTGGGAGGCATTGACTCGTTAGACCTCGCGCAATTGGGCGAAGGATACGACTACCTCGCTCTGGGACATATTCATCATGAGCAGTTCGTCCACACGGGCAGGCATAACGTCAGATACTGCGGCTCACCTCTGGCTGTCAGTTTTGATGAGCAGTATCCTCATTCCGTCAGCATGATCGAGTTATCACGCCACGGAGACATTCCTCAATGCAGTAAGATTGATATTAACAACATAATGCCGTTAGTCACTCTGCCTACCAAGGGCATGGCGACATGGGAAGAGGCTAAGGACCTGCTTAGTCATTTCCCTGATGACATACCAGCGTACATACGTCTGAATGTTGAGATCGATGACTTCTTACCCGCCGAGGCCAACGCGGAGGCCAATGCCTTGACAAACGACAAAGCGTGCCGTTTCTGCCTTATCAACGCTAAGCGCAAGAAAAGGGATGTGAATGAGAGCCGGAGTCTTACCATACAAGAGTTCCAGTCAGAGAGACCTGTCGACATCGCGCGTCGTTATGCGGAAGACATGAACATGACGTTCGACGAGGAGATGGAACAACTGTTCAACGAGACAGTCAGGATTATGAATGACGAGGCTTACAACGATTAAGACATAGAAAACCAACATGAGATTACAAAAACTAATCATACACAACATAGCGTCTATCGAAGATGCGGTCATCGATTTCGAGAGGCAACCATTGTCTGACAGCGAGGTGTTCCTGATCACGGGAAAGACCGGAGCTGGAAAGTCCACAATACTCGACGCCATCTGTCTCACTCTTTATGCGGACACACCACGACTCGACAACACTAAGATGCAAGGAGCGACCACAGACGGCGACAAGAGCGTGAAGATTAACGACCCGCGTCAGCTGATGAGAAGAAACACCAGCGAGGCGTACACAAAACTGACGTTCATAGGCAGTAACAACATTCACTACGAAGCCACATGGTCGGTAACACGTGCGAGAAAGAAGGTTAACGGCAACATACAGACGAAGGAATGGGAACTGAGAAATCTCGACGAGAATATCTCTTACACTAAAGACAAGGAGATTGAGGCTGAGATCATGCTTGCCGTAGGTCTCGACTTCAGCCATTTCTGTCGTACCACCATACTGGCTCAAGGTGAGTTCACTCGTTTCCTGAATAGCAAGGATGACGAGAAGGCTGAGATCTTGGAGAAAATCACAGGTGTGGACTCATACTCGAAAATCGGAGCTAAGATTTATGCGATAACAAGTCAGAAGGAGCAGGCCTGGAAGGAGGCTATGCAACTCGTGGAAGGCACATACACGCTGACTGACGAGCAGATTGAGGAGAGGATGAAAAAACTGGCGGAACTTGACAAAGAGTATAACGACCTGAAGGTTTTGTGCGACCAGGATATCATCAAACGAGACTGGATACGGAAAGACAATGAACTGAAATGTAATGTCCAGGAAACACAAAACGCACTCCTGAAAGCACAGGACGTGCTGAAGACTGATGACTTCAAGTCAAAGGAAAGGACGGTCAGGGAATGGAATGAGACCATTGACGCGCGACTGTGGCTTAACGAGGCTAAGAACGCGGAAAGGGAACAAACAAGACATAAAGAAACGTTACGTGATTTAGAGAAACAGTTTCAAGTGCTGCTCGGTGGACTGAGATTTGAGGAGCAGGAGAAGGACAGGAAACAGAATGAGCTGAGCGACATAGACTCATTCCTCGCTAAAGAGAATGACAAGATATATATATATGAGCAGGCTCAGACTATCTGCGGACTGCTGAGCAATGTTGATGAGGCAAGGTCGGATATTGAGAAGAACAACAAGATCGCTGAGAAGGAGAATGCCACTCTCAACGAGGTGCTGCTGCCGAGTTTCAAGAAGGCGGAGAAGGACGTATGTGACAACAAGCTCTCCTTCGAGACAAAAGGTAAAGAGCTGAACAAGCTGGAGAGTGAGCTTAACGAGATGAGGATGCAGGAGTTACGGGAGAAACGGGATGCCGTAAAAGAACGGCTGAATAACGTCAACACCGCAAGGGAACGCATCAACCACCTGAATGACGCTAAGAGTCAATACGAAAAGAAACGCAACAGTCTGGCTGAACGAGACAACGCCACCCAAGAAAAGATGAAAAGACTGAAGAGTCTAGAGGCACCTGTACTCGAAGCCACACAACAGTTGAGAATTCGCAAAGAGATTCTCGACAAACAAAAAGACACTGTGGACAAGTTCGCCACGGCTCTACGCATGAGACTGCAACCGGGTGACACCTGTCCTGTTTGTCGACAGCGAATAGAGACTCATCTTCCACATGAGGACGAGCTTGCAATACTCGTGAACGGACTGAGGGAAGACTATGAAAAAGCTGAGGCGGAACTCAAGAAGCTCACGGATAATATGACGAGACTCGAGGCGGAGATAAAGACTGAGAATGACGCGTACGTCAGGGACATGAGGCTGCTGGAGAATGATGACACGGTGCATGTGGCGACACAAAGAGCGTTGGAGGCTTGTCTGGCATGCGGGCTCGACGGACTGGACGACACGTCTATGACGGCTCTCGGCAGTCTGGAGAAAGCGACGAGAGAGGACAAGGACAAACTGGAGAATTGGATAAGGAAGGGAGAACAAATTGAGATGTCGGTGACGAATGCACGAAAGGAATGTGAAAACAGACGCAAGCTGATGGATGAGGCTGTGTCGAGACTGCGTGAGGCGGAGAAGAATGTGACTGATTGCCAGACACGATTGGCCACAGCTACGGCTCTCGTAAAAGCTAAGGAGTATGACGCTGCCGCAGCCTTGCAGAAAACACATGAGCTGCTCGGAGAAAAGAAATGGGACATAAACTGGAACGAGAGACCTAAAGAGTTCTCGCGTTTCCTCAACGATACGGCGAAGAGGTATGCGGAGATGAGCCAGAGGAGACTGTCACTCACGGCACTATTGCAGACGATGGACACTAAACGAGAGAACGTCAAGTCTGTGGTAAATTCCATCATCGAGGTTATGCCTGACTGGAAAAGTATACAAGCATCATCTGAGACTGAGGTCGATGATATACTCGCACGAGCCAACAACATTGCTAACAATACCGTGGTCACCATCAATAATCTGACGGCAGCAGAGAAGATGATCGATGACAACAGGACTAAGCTGAAGGTTTTCATGTGTGACAATGACAAAATGACGACAGAACGTCTGGAGTGTCTATGCACACTCTCAGCCAACGACATAACTACGATGGATAATGAGTTAAAGAGGGACAGGGATACTGTGATTGCTAAGAAGACTCTGTTCGACAACGCCAATAAGATGACGACAACTCATCAGAACAATAAGCCTGACATGAACGATGATGACACACTAGAGTCACTCTTAAACAGAATAGGTAATAACGAGAAGTCACAGAATGAAATCGGAGAGAACAAAGGAGCGATAAACCAAGAGCTCAAGAACGATAGGGAAAACAAGGCACGACTCAAGAGTCTCATCGAGGACGCTGACAACAAGAAAAAGGAATACCAGAAGTGGTATCGCCTGAATAATCTTATAGGTGACTCAACAGGTAACAAGTTCAGGAAAATAGCGCAAAGCTACGTGCTGACAAGTCTGGTGCAGTCGGCTAATCACTATATGAGAACCTTGACAGACCGATACACATTAAAGGTGGCACCCGGCACTTTCATCATACAGCTCGAGGATGCCTACCAAGGCTTTGTGGCACGAGCCGCCAGCACCATATCCGGAGGTGAGAGTTTCCTCGTGTCTCTGGCTCTGGCTTTAGCTCTGAGCGACATAGGACACAACCTGTCTGTCGACACTATCTTCATCGACGAGGGCTTCGGCACTCTTAGCGGCGAGCCACTGCAAAACGCCATCACCACCCTACGCTCCCTACATTCCAAGGCCGGCCGACATGTGGGTATCATCAGTCACGTGGAGGAGCTTAGAGAACGTATCCCCGTACAGATTCAGGTCATACAGGAAGGTAACAACTCAAGTAGCAGGATAAGGATAATACCAGAGACATGACATTGTCCTTTTCAAGGTAACCATTCCAAATGAGACGTTTTTTGTGGGCGCAGAGTTCGCCGTAACTTTTCACTCAAAAAATTTCCCAACTCTTATTACTTAAGAGTTGGGAAATATTGTGTTATTATAGTAGACTAAACAATTATAATTCGTTGCTTTTCTTTTCCCTGATACCAGAGGCCTCAATCACGTTGATGACATAGTCACCAAGTTTCTCACACTCAGAGATGATATCCATATAATAAACACCAGTCTGATAGTCGTAGAGTTTGTTATTGATATCCACGATGTTCTGGTCTTTCAACTGAGAACGATAATTGTTGATTTCATGCTCAGTGTTATAGTTCTTGTTGAGGTCCACGTAACGATGCTCGCCCTGCTCTATCACAACAGCCATCTGGCTCAACGCCTCTTCTGTGAGTGACATCATGTTATGTATGTGCTCGTACTGCTTTTCTGTGAAGTCGGATGTTGAGTTCTTACGTTTTCTGCTCATTGTGCGTGCTAAGTTATAACAGCTGTCACCAACACTCTCCAGTTCGTCACACACTCTCATCATGTGTTGTATCTCCTGCTTTGACTCTACAGAGAGACGTCCCTCTCCCACTTTTGACAAATAAGCGCATATCTCAACCTCAAGATTGTCAGTGATGCTCTCATACTTCTCTATCCTACTGAAGAGTTTGTTGAACTCATCACCTTTCTTGGTGTGTAGGAGTTTCTGAGTCAACGCATACATCTTAATACAACGCTCAACGAACACGTTGATCTCCTTTTTAGCCTCCAAAATGGACAACTCGGCAGTGGACAACACACCGCTGCCGATGAATGTGAGTCTTGTTGTCTCATCATCCGCATCCACTCCGTCACGTGGCTTGACGATGTTGCACACCAGTTTCTCTAACGGAGAGATGAACCATATCAGGATTAGTACGTTACAAACGTTAAACATTGTGTGGAATGTGGCGAGGATAGCATTCAGAGAAGTGGCGCTAACAGTATCAGATGCCACACCTGGCGTGAACGGGACATTCCACATGTCACATATGAAACCTACGAAATACTTGAATATGCACAATACCCAAACAACACCGAAGAGGTTGAACACAAGATGAGCCATAGCCGCTCTTCTCGCCTGTGTGCTGGCAGACATCGCCACAACATTGGAAGTGATGGTCGTTCCAATGTTCTCACCCATGACCAAGGCTATACCCATGTCTATTGGCATGACGCCTGTGGAACATAATGTCATCGTTATTGCCATGATGGCGGCAGAGCTCTGCACAGAACATGTCAATAAGCCTCCAATAAGGAGAAAGAGAAAATAACTGCCGTAGCCCCAATGACATGTGGCGGAGAAAAATCCCATTATCGAGTCATTGCCCGCAAGGTTCATGTCGACCGCGTTGGTCTTCAATGTTGTCAGACCCAAGAGCATGAACGCGAGGCCTATGATAAACTCACCGAGGTTTGTGTTTTTCTTTGTATAGATAAGGAATATTGAAAATATGATAGCGGCATACACTACGCCAAGCATATTGAAATTGCTGCCACCAAGCACCATAATCCATGCAGTGGCTGTGGTTCCAATGTTTGCTCCCATGATGACTGATATCGCTTGTGCCAGACTTAACAGACCTGCGCTTACAAAACTTACAGTCATAACCGTCGTCGCTGTGGACGACTGAATCGCCGTGGTGATAAGAGTTCCTGTGAGTACACCTGTGAAACGGTTCGTCGTCATTGTACCCAAAATCTTACGTAACTTACTGCCAGCCATCTTCTGCAGACCCTCACTCATAACTTTCATTCCATACATGAGAAGAGCCACCGAACCTACTAAGGTCAGAATGTGTATGGCATCAATCTGTGAATCACTCATAAATTATAACCTAAAATAACATCTTTCTCAAGATTAAATAATCTCGATCTACCAGTCGACAAAATTAAATATTTTTTCCACAAAACCTATTATCATACTTTTTTTTTTTAGATTTTCTCACATATTATTGCGGTTTACATATTTTATTGAAGTCATTTGTCCTTAGTTTAAGTCTGTTGTTTTTCATGTAATCATGTTTTATCTATTCCTGTATGTTGTATTATAGATGATTTTATATTACATTTGTCCACAAATGAGAATTAAGTACTTTATCATGAAACATTATCTTTCCACATTATTTATATATATGTGCAGTTGCTGCGCATACTGTCAGAACGATTTCGTACTCGGTGCTGACATGGGATGGCTTACAGAGTATGAGGTTAAAGGACATAAATACTATGACAATTCAGGCAGAGAACGTGAGGCTATGTCACTGATGGCTGACTATGGTATCTCTGTTCAAAGGATTAGAGTGTGGGTTAATCCCATCAAGCACGGGAACTGGTGTGGAAAATACGATGTCCTGAACAAGTGTCTGAGAGCTAAGTCTCTCGGACAGGAGATAATGATTGACTTTCATTACAGTGACTGGTGGGCGGATCCGGGAAAGCAGAATATTCCGGAGGCGTGGCTTGGACATGACATCAAGCAGATGACGGATGATGTGAGGACACACACCGTCGACATTCTGACTTGTCTGAAAGAGCATGGCATAACGCCTAAATGGATTCAGGTCGGCAATGAGACAAGTAACGGAATGTTATGGAGCGTCAAGATGGATCCTGTCACCGGATGGGAATGGAAGGACGAGAACGGCAACACAAGCATATCGTCTTCCATGGGACACATCGGCGGAGACATACATCAACCAGAGAATTACGCCGCATTGTTCAAGTCCGGATATGAAGCGGCAAAAAGCGTTTTTCCAGACGCCAAGGTCTTGGTACACCTTGACAATGGCTTCGACAATAATCTCTACAACTGGAATTTGGATATTCTCAAGAACAATGGCGCAACGTTTGACATGATAGGGATGTCGGTCTATCCTTATTGGAGCATATTAGCCAAGAAAGAGCCGACAGCAGAGAAAACGATATCTGACTGCATCGAAAACATAAAGAAATTGTACGAGAAATACAATGTTGACATAATGATAACTGAGACGGGCTTTTTCGTGGACGAGTCACATTCCGAGGTTATGGAGGAAGGAAAAAGACAACTGAGAAAGCTGATACATGAGAGTAAGTACAACACTCATGGACATTGTAAGGGAGTTATCTATTGGGAACCACAGTGCAAGCCTAGCCAATACAAGCTGGGAGCATTCACTGAGGATGGCAGACCGACTGCTATCATGGAAGGATTCCTCGAAGAGAAATAAAAAGAGCGATGCGTCACAGTGTGATTCATAACTGCACGCGTCGCTCTTTATTTTAATCTGTTAACTCATTTGTTCGCATATTCCCTTTGAAAACACACAGCTTGCGCCAAGCTGTCAACCTTTCCCACGTCAAGCAAATGAAGATCTCGGTCACAATATCCGAAAATGTCAACCTTGTCACATACCGACAGATAGAAGTCTATTATCGAGAACTTACCTGTCCAGCTCTCCATGTACGGCAGTAATTCCCTGTTGAAAACCTGAACACCGGAGAACGCGTACCTGTGACAACGACTCACATCGAGGTCCGGATAAGGACTTCTCACCTCACCCGTCGAGATATTAGTCCAGCCAACAAGTTTGTTGTTGTCGTCGAACAGCAGGTAACGCTGTGTCTTACGTTCCGACACCAGCATTGTGGTATGACCAGAACGGTTGTATAAAGACAACAGGTCAGCGTCGTTCAGTATGTCAACGTTATGGACGAGGAACGGGCTGTCGTCAGAAAACAGTGACGCCGCCTTCTTCAGTCCTCCACCAGTCTCCAGCAACATGTCTGTCTCATCACTGAATTTTATGTCTATGCCAAAACTATTGTTGGCTTCCACAAACTCAACTATCTGTGAGGCGAAATGATGCACATTGATGACAATCTCCTTCACGCCTATGCCGATAAGTTTCTCAATGAGAATCTGCAGTAAGGGCTTGTCCTCAATCCTGACCAGGGCTTTCGGCATATTGTCCGTCAAAGGCTTCAGTCTTGTTCCCAGTCCCGCCGCGAAAATTAAAGCGTTCATATCTTTGTCAGTTGTAAATCCTCTCGTGTACGTTCTTATCTTCCATAAAACAAGGGTGGACAGGTCCGAAACCGTGTCCGAACTCATACTCGGCACCAAGCGAGATGGCGCGGTTTATAAACTCCTCTCCCTTCGACACCGCATCCTCAAGTTTTAGTCCTTTAGCGAGATATGTGGCGATGGCAGAGCTGAATGAGTCACCCGTTCCGTTGACGTTATGCGTGTCTATTTTAGGTTTCTCAAAAGCTGTCACCACATCAGTCTTTGAATTATACAGGTAGTCTGTCAGTACCCCATCACCTTCGATAGACTTTATTATGACCGAATTTCCCCAAAGAGACAATTCCCTGATATCACTCTCGATATTCTCTATCTTGTGACCTATCAGCACTTCAGCCTCTCTGCGGTTAGGAGTGATTAACGTGGCGAGAGGAAACATCAGTGACTTATACGCCTCAATGGCGTCATCACTGACGAGTTTCTGTCCGACGGAATTGACGATGACAGGGTCAACAATCAAAGGAATATATTTGTATCTGCTCAGCACATCGGACACTCCCACAATAATATCTTTGCTCGGAAGGACACCAGTCTTGATACATCCTGTCTCCACGTCACCGAGAAAAGACTCTGATTGTGACACTATCAGCTCAACAGGTATGTGAAAGATGCTCTTCACACGTGTCGTGTCCTCATCTACGATACTCGTCAATGCACACGCCGCATATCCTCCACAGGCGGTTATTGCCTTGATGTCAGCCTGCATGCCGGCGCTGCCGAGCGGCTCGCTTCCGGCAATAAGGAAAACCACATTTAGCTTTTTCTTCATTATCCTTTATATACTGTGATTTTTTATTTTAAATACTCTACGATTCGTTCGATATTCTCCAGACATTTTTCCCTGCCATGCTCATAGCATCGTCTCATCTTCTCCTCGTTGGTCTCTAATCGTCCTATGTTAAGAGAAGAGTCAGGCGCAATGACCAAAACGTTACCTTTCTCTTCTTCCTCCGTCACATACCTCACCTCATCATTGTACATGTCATGTCTGTTACGCATCATACCCTCGATAGAAGGATATTTTCTCATGAATAGACGAAACAGCCATACATTCTTGAACGCTTTCTTACGGTAACCACGCGGTTGCGTCAGTACAACTATGTTTTTATCGTTCCCTATCTTCTGCGAATAAGCCAAAGGTATACTGTCAGATATTCCGCCGTCAAGCAGCGTGTGTCCCTCAATATTCACGGGCTTAGCCATCAACGGCATGGAGCCGGATGCCCTGAGCCATGTGAAACAGTCCTCATCGGCTTTGTCTAATCTCTTATACACGGGTTTACCATCAACGATATCTGTACAGACCACATGAAACTCAACAGGATTCTCCTCGAATGTCTTGAAGTCAAAAACGTCAAGCTTTTTCGGCAACTCGTCGAAGGCGAACTCAGGATTCAGGTAATTACCTGTTTTCAGCAGCGACCTGACACTCATGTAACGTTTGTCATTCTTATATTTGATGTTATAACGTAAGCCACGACCAATCTGAAATGACTTATAGTTACAACCGAACAAAGCACCGGCCGACACTCCTATGACACTGTCAACGAGAATCTTTTTTTCCATAAGGACGTCAAGTACACCAGCCGTGAAAAGGCCGCGCATACCCCCCCCTTCCAAAACAAGACCATTCTTCATCCTTATCGTAGATTTAAACATTATTTTGTAAAGTTTGGGCGCGAATATACTAAAATTATGACTTAATTTGTTACCTTTGTCGATAATTTTGAAAAAGAAACGATTATGAAATTTAATGCGAAAACATTTCTGATTTGTGTTATTTCCCTCATGACATTACTCAGTAAAGCAGAGACACCGTTATGGCTAAGAGGTAACGCCATATCTCCTGACGGTAAAACCATCGCCTTCTCTTATAAGGGAAACATCTTCACAGTGAACGCTAATGGCGGCAACGCCAGTCAGTTGACGTATGACTCATCGTACGACAACACTCCGATATGGAGTCCGGACGGCAAGTGGATAGCCTTCTCAAGCAACAGAAACGGGCACATGGACATCTACGTTATCCCTGCCAATGGTGGCAATTCAAGGAAAATAACAAAAGGAGCAGCAAATAAATACCCTATCACATTCCGTGATGAGAATACCATACTGTATTCCGCAAACGAAAACCCGTCAACGTCAAGCATGCAGTTCCCGAGCGGCACGTTCTCACAGGTCTACGAAGTGCGTGTGGACGGTAAAAAGGACGGATTACTGGACAAGATGGTAACCTCCATGCCAATGCGACACATATCAATATCCAAGGACGGATCATCATGGCTCTACTATGACAAAAAAGGAATGGAGGACAATTTCCGCAAACACCACACCAGCAGCGTCACCTGTGATGTCTGGTTGTGGGATAAGAACAGCAAAAAACACACAAAACTGACGAGCTTCAAGGGTGAGGACAGAGAGCCTGTATGGGGCGACGGCAACACATTCTATTATTTAAGTGAGGAAAACGGATCATTCAATGTCTACAGACGAAACATCAACGAGAACACGTCTGTTGCCATGACAAACTTCAAAAATCATCCGGTCCGCTCACTAAGCCGCTCAGAAAACGGTGTGTTGTGCTTCAACTACAACGGCGAGCTTTACACAATGCGAGAGAATAGCAAGCCGGAAAAGGTCATGGTAAATCTCGTGACTGACAATACCGACAAAGAGCTGATCAGACGAATAATCACCAGCGGAGCCAGCGACTTCGCGGTCAGCCCTAACGGAAAAGAGATAGCCTTCATACTGCACGGAGATGTCTATGTCACGTCCGTTGACTACGAGACGACACGACAGATCACAGACACTCCGGAGCAAGAGCGTAACGTGGACTTCTCACCTGACGGAAAAAGCGTGGTGTATGACAGCGAGAGAGACGGGCTTTGGCAGATCTACATGACACAGAACGATGATGATAAAAGTAAGACTTTACTCCGTTCCAAGTCTTTGGCCGAGAAGAGATTGACTAACAATAACGTCACTTCCTTCCAACCAGCGTTCTCACCCGACGGCAAATACATAGCCTATCTTGAGAATCGTACTGCTTTGGTCGTCATGAATCTTAAAAACGGTAAGACTCAGGTGGCGCAAGACGGAAAATACTCTTATAGTTACGCAGACGGCGACCAGTCATTTTGTTGGAGTCCTGACAGCAAATGGCTGTTGACAGACTATATCGGTATTGGCGGGTGGAACAACAAGGATATAGCTCTGGTCAAAGCTGATGGCTCAGAGTCATATAATCTGACTCAGAGCGGCTACTCGGACGTCAACCCGAAATGGGTGCTCGACGGCAAGGCTATGGTATGGAGCAGCGACAGAGCGGGATACAGAAGCCATGGCAGTTGGGGAGCTGAGCGTGACTACTACATTATGTTCTTCGACATCGAGGCATACGACAAGTTCAAGATGTCAAAAGAGGAGCTTGAGCTGATTGAGGACGAGAAGACTGACAAGGAGAAGAAGAAGGAGGATAAAGAAAAGAAAGAAGAGGAGAAGGACAAAGACGAGGAGAAGATTAAGAAGGTGAAAGACCTGGTGTTTGACCTCACCAACCTTGAGCATCGTATCATCAGACTGACTAAAAGCTCATCACATCTCGGAGACGCCATTCTAGACAAGAAGGGCGAGAATTTCTACTATGCGGCGAACATGGGTAACACTCTCGACTTGTGGAAGCACGACCTGAAGAACGGTGACGTGACAAAGATGGTAGACAACATCGGAGGCTCTTCGTTCATCATAGACAAGAAACAGGAAAATGTGTATTTCCTGAAAGGTGGAAAGGTGAATAAAATGGCGGTGGGAAGTAAGGACTACAAGGCCATCTCATTCGCCGCAACACAAAACTTCAGACCAGCCCAGGAGCGCGAGTATATCTTTGAGCATTGCTGGAGACTTGTCAAAGATAAGTTTTATGACGCCTCAATCCATAATGTGGACTGGCAGATGTATCATGACAACTACAAGCGCTTCTTACCTCACATCAACAACAACTACGACTTCACTCAGATGCTTTCTGAGATGCTGGGCGAGCTAAACGCCTCACATACTGGCTCAGGCTATTATCCCCAGAGCAACGAACTGGTGTCTGGACGTCTTGGCGTGTTCTATGACGATGAGTACACTGGAAAAGGACTGAAGATTAAGGAGATAATTGACAGAAGTCCATTAAAGTCCAAGAAGACTGAGATTGAGGAGGGCATGATAATCACTCACATCGACAACGTGGAGATAACCGACTCTCTCGACCGCGACTATCTGCTTGCCGGAAAAGTCGGCAAAAACGTCACACTTACTATAGCAAAAAAAGAAGGCGGCAAGACGTTTGACATCAACGTCAAGACCATCAGCAAGAGTGAGGAGAATGAGTTACTCTATTACCGTTGGGTCGAGCGTAACAAGAAAATCGTGGAGAATAAAACGAACGGAAAGATTGGCTACATACATATCAAGAGTATGAACAGTCAAAGCTTCCGCACGTTATACAGCGAGCTGCTCGGTAAATACAGGAATTGTGACGCTGTTATCATCGACACAAGACATAACGGTGGTGGCTGGCTTCATGACGATGTCATCACTCTCCTGTCCGCAAAGGAATATGCGAGATATGTGCCTCGCGGCCAGTATATCGGCAGTGACCCATACAACAAATTCACCAAGAAGTCATGTATGTTGATATGTGAGGACAACTATTCCAACGCTCACGGCACACCATGGCTCTACAAAGAGCTGGGAGTAGGAAAGCTTATCGGCACTCCAGTACCGGGAACAATGACGGCTGTATGGTGGGAGACACAGATTGACAACAGCATTTATTTCGGTATCCCTCAGGTGGGATGTATGGACATGAGAGGTGAATATCTGGAGAACAAAGAACTGAAACCGGACATCGAGGTCTACAACGACCCCGCTGATTTCATGAACGGCAAAGACGCTCAGCTCGACGCCGCCATCTACGAGATGATGAAAGAGACCGGAAACCTTGACGCACTGAAATGACCAACGTTAACATCACACCAATATGAGCGTAACATTTGTTGACTTGCTGGATTACGCAGGCACCTTTGCGTTTGCCATCTCAGGAATAAGAATGGCGTCCGAAAAAAAGTTCGATCTGTTCGGAGCATATATTGTCGGCATGGCTACTGCTTGCGGAGGAGGCTCTATGCGAGACATCTTCCTCGGTGTCAGCCCATTCTGGATGACCAAGTGGATATACCTCGCAATCACAGGACTGGCTCTGGTGTTTTATGTCTTTTGCCACAAATTCATCTCAAAGATATCCAGCACAATATTCCTGTTTGACACCATCGGCCTGAGTCTGTTCGCTGTTGTGGGATTCCAAAAGACTATCGACGCCGGCTTCGACTACTGGGTGGCCAACGTCATGGGAATGTGTACAGGAGCCTTGGGAGGAGTCATCAGAGACATACTCATCAATGAAGTGCCACTGATATTCAGACGTGACATATATGCCCTGGCATGTGTCTTCGGAGGATGTGTCTTCGCCTTCGCCCTGATGATGGGACTTCCTAATTACCTTTGTCAGACAGCATGCGCCATCTCAGTCATCATGATCAGAATGCTTGCGGTACATTATCACTGGCAACTGCCGACACTTAAAGACGAATAATTAACTTAACACACTTATGTTTATTATTTATACACAGTATACATGAGAAAGAGAAAATCCAGATATCGTCAGAATGTGGTCAGACCTATATGATGAAAAGAAAAGATAAATTAAGTTTTTGTATAAGTTTTTGATTTTCTATTTTCTCAATTCAACAAAATTATGTACCTTCGCACCGCGAAAATAAAAAAACAGATAATATAGTTATGACTAAAGCAGAAATTGTTGCTCAAATTAGCAGCGAGACAGGAATCGAAAAAGAAAAGGCTCTGAAAGTCATTGAGGCCTTTATGATTATTGTTAAGGACAATATCGTTAATGGCGAGGATATTTTCCTTCGTGGTTTTGGTACATTCACAACCAAGACTCGTAAAAAGAAAATCGGTCGTTTGATTAAGGAAAACAAGTCTGTTGAGGTTCCGGAGCATAAGATTCCATATTTCAAGCCATGTGAGGAGTTCAAATCAAAACTCGTGAAATAATTAGGAGAGCTCAATTGTGAAACAGGTGTCAAGTCCTCTTGGATTTGGCACCTTTTAAATATGAATTAATTATGAACGAAAAATCTACACCCGTATTGCTGCTCACCGGTTATCTGGGTAGCGGAAAGACAACTTTACTTAATAGAATACTATCAAATAAGAAGGGTATAAAATTCGCTGTCATCGTCAATGACATAGGCGAGATCAATATCGACGCCGACCTCATTCAAAAAGGTGGAGTCGTCGGCAAAAAAGACGAGAGTCTTGTCGCCTTGCAGAACGGATGTATCTGCTGCACTCTGAAGATGGACTTAGTTGAGCAGCTCCACGAGATTATCGCACAAAACAGATTTGACTATATCGTCATCGAGGCAAGCGGTGTTTGCGAGCCTGCTCCTATAGCACAGACTATATGCTCAATACCAAGAATGGAGGAGAAATACACTAAGGATGGTATTCCTCAGCTGGACTGTGTGGTGACTGTGGTTGACGCACTTCGTATGAAGGATGAGTTCGCCTCAGGTGACAAACTCATCGGTGACTCTATCGACGATGAGGATATCGAGAACCTTGTCATTCAGCAGATTGAGTTCTGTAATATTATTCTCCTGAACAAAGCGTCTGAGGTTAAGCCGGAGGAATTGGAGAGAATAAGAAACATTGTTCGCACTCTGCAGCCTAAAGCTGAGATTATTGACTGTGACTACGGTGATGTGGACCTCGACAAGATACTGAACACTAACATGTTCGACATGATGTCTGTAGCAAGTTCTGCCGCATGGATGGCGGAGCTCGACAAGCCTGTGGAGGAGGATGACGATGATGATGACGACGAGGACGAGCACCATCACCACAATCACGATGACGATGATGACGAAGACGAGCATGAGCACCATCACCACCATCATGATGACGATGATGAGCATAGACATCATCACCACTGCCATCACCACCATCATCACGGCGAGGGAGAGACTGAGGAATATGGTATTGGCACATTCGTCTATTATAGAAGAGAGCCAATGGACTTAGTCAAATTTGATGAGTTTGTCGGAACAAAGTGGCCTAAGGGTATTATCAGAACAAAAGGATTATGTTACTTCTACGACGAGATGGAAATGTGTTACATCTTCGAGCAGGCTGGAAAGCAGGTGAAGATCAGCAAGGCGGGACAATGGTATGCCACAATGCCTAAGGATGAGCTTGACAAACTATTAGCAGCAGAGCCAAGACTCAGACAAGACTGGGACGAGAAGTTCGGTGACAGAATGCAGAAAATTGTATTTATAGGACAGAATCTCGACAAAGAAAGTATTATCAAAGGATTGGACGCTTGCCTGATCAAGAAATAAATAATCCTCATATAACAAAATACGGGTACTTCATCGATGAAGTACCCGTTTTCGTTAACCTTGAAATCCCTTTTAACCTTTAATTAACTAATCCCTAACCCAATTCTAATAATCTTTTAACCTAAACTAACTAATGAAAACGAAAGTAAAATTTTAATTAACCCTCTTAAAACTATCTGAAATATTTTTCTGTCGCAAATTTATGTTAAATCTATTTTCCTTCATGATAATTTCAAAGTTATTAGCTATCATTTCATGCGTCTTTTCATATCATTTCAAAACAAAACAGTATTTAAATGTCAATTTGAAGTCATTCCATTCACTTTAACACGAAACACTCATTATTATTAAAAAAACTGCCGAAGATAAACCTCAAATAATTACGGTTCGAAATCACTACAATGACACATGAAAAGCATAGAGAAATTATAAAGACTTTACGGATACATTATTGTTCATCTTACATATATATTATACAAAACACGTTAAAAATAAATTATAAGTTTACGTGACAGTCATAATATCCATTCAGAAAAAGTGAGTAGAAATGTTTGTCTTCTATTTGACACACATAGGAAATAACGGGGAGAACTTAACACATAAACAATATTTCATGGTGAGCAGAAACATCAATCGTCCATTATTCTCACTACAAGAAGAAGAACGAGTCACTATTCCATTTCGCACATTTTTCATTGTCTAAAATTACCACAAATATTCTTGACGCATGTTCACGAAAAAATGACTTTCATTTATTTCCCATGCTTTATTCGGCGTCAGAAAATCTCAGGTTAGGACGTTGAAAAGTTCAGGTTAGGATTTTGAAAACCGCAGACCTGTTTGTAGTATATATCCTAACCTGAGAATTTCAAAAAAGACACCTAAGGTTTTCAGAAGGCTTATTTTATGATTTTCGGCAAGTTAACCTGTTTTCAGAAAAAAATAGACATAAGTAATTTGGTAACCAAACAAATTATCCTTTTCTCCCCCATCTGGAATTACGGTAACACAAATCATATTTATTTATAAATCAACAAGTAGAACAAATAATTTCAAACAAAATAAACTTGTTTATTACCACAAGAAGTAATGATGTGAGACAGTGAATTCATCAGGTAATGTTTACAGATAATATTATTATATTCACGAAAGTCGGACAATCAGGCAATTATGTTGACAAAAAAGGATTGTCGAGCTAAACCTGTCATACTTAAACAGACAGATGACACAATAGGTTAACAAGAGAAACGACACGATTAAATGTATTGTTATACATAGTGACACGACATTACTTATTTCTTACAATGTAGATAATTTCACTGTTTTTAATTGTATTTCAAACTATCGTTACTTAATAGTAAATCGCACGAAAACAGGTAGATGGTCACTATATCCGCCATTATACTTCTTCCATATATAGGTTCTGAACGGCTTCTTCCCACCATACGTGTTGTCATCTTCCAGTAGGAATGAAGGAGACAGTATAGAGCAGTCGTGGTAGTTCAGGTAAATGTTTTCACCCTGAATAAGATTGCCTGACACAATAATATGATCAATAAGAGACCATTCTCCTTTATATTTATATGTACCCTCCTTTTTGTCAGCTACGATGTCAAACAGTTGATGGTTGGATACTGAGTTTTTGGTAGTGTCAGAATAGAGAATATCAACATTCATCACATCTTTGAATAGTGATTTTGTGTATTCTGCATTGAAATCGCCCATAATGAGCAAGTTTGGGTTAGTCCTCACACTCAACAAAGAGTCAGTAACAGACCTTAGTTTCTCTGCCACTCTCAATCTTCTGGTATCAGAATTACGTCCGCCAAGCTTACTTGGCAGGTGACACACCATCACATCCAACGTGTCACCGGAAAACAAAGTGCCAGAAGCTACGAGAATGTCACGTGTCGGTTTGTCCAAGCCGTCAACACGGACAGAGCAGTAATTAATAAGGTGAAAAGTGAACGGAGAATAGAGCAGAGCGACGTCGATTCCCCTGTTGTCTTCAGAATCAGTCATAACATATCTATACCTCATCTTGTTAAGCGCAGTTCTACTTGTGAGATAAGTAAGTACCGTATCATTCTCCACCTCGCAGAGTCCAATCAGATCGACAGGTCTGTCGGCGTCGGCGGAGGCTATCACCTTCATGATACCTTTTAGCTTCCTAAACATTCTATACTTGGAATACCTTCGTTCTCCTGACGGCAAAAATTCATAGTCATCCTTTCCCGTATCGTGAATAGTGTCAAAAGCATTCTCACAGTTATAGGTTAGTACGGAGAAATACGACTGCGATGATAAGGACAAATAAAAAACGAGGAATACCATTAACAGAATTCCTCGTTTTGTGTATGTATATGCGGAACACATATTATGTAAATCCCTTAGACTTGTTTCTCGGAGCTCTGACAATACCTGACATGTCGTGTACCTTAACTCTCTGCTCCAAAGATATGTCGTTCCACCAAACTGTGCATGTTGGATAAGGCTTGCCTGATAGCGTTTCCTTGTTCGTTATACTCAAACTTGTCCACCATTTATTCATATCCAATTCCTGACGGGACAACTTCCCGTTCGTATTCGTTCTTGCCTGTGTCATAATCCAACCAATTTAAATACTAATAATAACTCATTCAATTATCTTTAAAATAGGCAATAATGTACAAATGTCTACTTACAAACTTAATATTTTGATGTTGGCAAATATATATTTTTCCAATATATGAACCAAATTTTTCCCTAAAAAAAATCTCAAAATTTTCAAATTTTTATATCATTTCTCCTTATTTAACATGTAATCAGACATTTAGTATATATAAAGGAAAAAGCGACATTATCTCCAATACCTAATTTTGGGTATATAAAAAAACATGTCTAACAGACCAAAAGTTAAATTCACTATTATAGAGTATTGTGTGTTTATGCTAATAAACGTAAATTTGCAACCGAAAAAATCAAATAAGGTAAAAAATAATAAGTTAAAACAGTAAAACTGAATAATACTTATTCATTAAGCAAAGATGGATTGTTACAATTTTAGCAAAAGTACACTTTTAGCGGCATTGATGGCTTTTGCGACGCAAGTTAATGCGCAGCAAAACAAGGATTCCATTGCAGAGTATATGTCTTTTGACAAATACAGAATTGGTGGCTATGGAGAGATGGTTGCTTCTTTCAAAGATTATGGAAGTAACAGGTTTTACGGAAATTCAGAGGGTAATCCTAAACACAACAGAAACACTATAAACATTCCGAGATTCGTTATCGCCGGTGACTATAAGTTCAACAGCAAATGGATTCTTGGAGCCGAGATAGAGTTTGAGTCAGGAGGTGTCGGTACTGCATACGAGCTCGAGAACACTGAGAACGGTGAGTATGAGACAGAGGTTGAGAAAGGTGGTGAGGTTGCTATAGAGCAGTTCCACATAACTCGTCTCATCACACCTGCTTTTAATGTGAGAGCCGGACATATCATCGTGCCGGTAGGACAGAACAACGCTCACCATGAGCCTCTGAATTTCTTCGGTACTGTCAGACCAGAGGGTGAGACTACTATCATCCCTAACACTTGGCATGAGACTGGTATCGAGTTCTTCGGACAGTTCGGAAAGGGATACGCTTCATTCACATATCAGGCAATGATCGTGGCTGGACTTAACGCTAACGGATTTGAGAGAAACACATGGGCAGCAGGAGGTAAACAGGGAATATTCGAAGAGGATAACTTCACAAGCCCTGGTTATGTGGCAAGATTGGACTATAAAGGTGTGCCGGGACTGAGAGTTGGACTTTCCTTCTACTATTGCAGAAACATAGGAAGCAATGCTGACAAGTATCAGACTTATGACGGACTGGGTACGTTCCCTATAAGAATATATAACGCTGAGGTTCAGTACAAAAACAGATGGGTTGAGGCTCGAGGTAATTACTTGTGTGGCCACTTGACCAACTCGGACCTACTATCGTCTAAAAACACAAAATTGTCTAACAAGTCACCATACTCAAGAGTAACACCAATAGCTCATAAGGCTGTAGCGTACGGTGGTGAGGCTGGACTGCGTATTAAGGGACTGGTCGACAACCCAAGCTTCCCGGACATCGTGCCATTCGGAAGATATGAATATTACAACTCACAAGAGGATGTCATAGGAAACTACTCTGCGGACAAAAGACTTAAAACCGGAATGTGGGTGGCTGGTCTAAACTGGAAGCCTATTCCAAATGTGGTGGTGAAGGCTGATTACACACACAGGACAATAGGCTCCGGAAGCTACAATTCCGAGAATGAGTTCGCCATAGGTATGGCATGGGCTGGATGGTTCTTCAGAAAATAAAATAAATACTTGAAAATATTTAATTTAAAAACAAAATGAAAAGAAATTTCTTATTAATGGGTCTCCTCGTGCTGGGACTTGGCATGTCATTCACTTCATGCGGTGATGACGATGATAACGAAAACGGCAACGAAAACGGCAAGGTTGTCGACAGCGAGACTGCGGTAGGTTTCGGTAACGCCTTCAAGAATCACGTCGCTGGTTCAGGCTACACTTCTGCAGAGTCTTGTGTTGAGCAGATCATTGACGGTTGTATCGATATCGCCAATGAGGTCGGTACATCTAAAATTGGAGAGCCATATGACTTGTATATTAGTGGTAACACAGATGAGGCTCTCTACGCTGTTGAGTCTTGGTACTCATGGCACTCACGTAACGACTACAAAAACAACATCGTCTCTATCGCCAACTCACTCGTAAACGTACGTATAGAAGAGGACCTTAGTTCTTTTGACTACTCTTCAATCATGAAAAGCTCAAACCCAACTGCTTCTATCATGGTTAAGTTTGCGTCAAGAAATGACATCCGCTCATACGCAACTACAGTATGGCAAGATGTAGTCGACGCTTGGACTGCTATCGACGCCATCCCACAGCCTTTCCGCAACAACATCAACAGCAAAGAGACAGTGGCTGCTATGCAGGCATGCGCTACTCTCGTTTCTGACCTCGAGAAGCTGAAAGGTAAGATTTCTGAGCTTTCAGAGTCTGACTGTCAGGAGATTATCGACAACTATGTTGACATCGTTGTTCTCCCTACATACAAAGATCTGAATGAGAAGAACTCTGCTCTCTACACTGCAGTGCTCAACTTGCAGAAGAATCCTTCCGACAAAAACTTCGAGGCTGCTTGCGATGCATGGATGGACGCTCGTCAGCCATGGGAGACATCTGAGGCATTCCTCTTCGGCCCTGTATCTGAGCTCGGTCTTGACCCTAACATGGACTCATGGCCACTCGATGAGGATGGTATCAAGGGAATCCTCGCTTCACAGAAGTGGTCTGACCTCGACTGGTCTGGTGACTATGATGAGGAGAATGAGGCTATCGAGGCTGCACAGTCACTCCGTGGTTTCCACACTCTAGAGTACCTTCTCTTCTTGGACGGTAACCCACGTACAACTTCTGACACTAGCTACAGCGCTTCAACAGACGCTTGGCTGAACTACTCAGTTAACGTGGCTCTCCTCCTCAAGCAGGACGCTGCTCTCCTCTACAAGCACTGGACAGAGGTTGAGTATTAATAAAAACCAAATAACTCTATATGTGAAGGTGGGAATTTCCCCCCTTCACTTTTGTGCTTAATACTACTTGTCTTATCATAGTGTTTTTATATTATATATTTTAAAATGTGGTTACATGAATATCGGAAAGATTTAAGTTTATAAGAATTATACTGTTTTAAGAATGTACAATAAGTATTGACAGAGACTCGTTGACACATTATATTATTCAGTTTTCTCATAAATTAACTCATCGTCTAAGTAATTCAGATACACCGATAGTGTCACTAAAGCATTATGCAACTCATACAGGATGAATAAATATTTGACTAATATATTGGCTTTACTGTCCGTGATAACAATCACCTCATGCAGTGAGGACGGGCAAATGGATGTGGAGGAGTTTGAGTTGAAGCACGCTACGGACATATCAAAAGGATATGCTCTCTCCGCCGGAACATCAACTATATTCTATAACTCCAGTAAAGCATACGACATCGACGCTGAGTGGCTCTCAGGAACTTACTCAACAAGATTTCAGAGAGGCAACAGTCTCTATGATAACGTGACGAAAAGTTACGGACCTGTGTACGCAGGTTATTCCTGCGCTTCATGCCACATGAATGCGGGTAGGTCAAACCCAGGCGTATGGAACTATCTCTACACAAACTCTGAGGGTAAGAAGGTATATGGATCCGGCTCGAATGGTATGTCTGCCATGCTGGTTTACATAACAAGAAAGAACGGTGTCTTTTTCCAGGACTACGGACGTGTCATTCATGACCAAAGCGTGTATGGTGTTGACGCAGAGGGTAAACTTGAGGTGACATGGGACTCTGTCACCTACTCCTTCCCGGACGGCGAGAAATATGAACTGGTCAAGCCGAATTTCAAGATCGTCGACTGGTACAAGCAGATGTGGGACGACGTGAAGAAAGAGTACGTCACGATTTCTCCTGACGAACTGTTCTGCACTGTCAGAATACCACTCCGACATGTGGGTATGGGACAGATGATGGCTCTCGACAGAAGTGAGATAGAAAGTCTCGCCGCCAAGAGCAACTATCCTGAATATGGTATCTCGGGTAGATGTAACTACATCACTGAGGCTGGTGTTACAGGTATAGGATTGTCTGGTAACAAGGCACAGCATCTCGACCTCACCGTAGAGCTGGGATTCTCAAGTGACATGGGTGCCACGAACTCAAGATACCCAGAGGAAATATGCGAGGGACAAAGCCAGATGTGGCAGTACGTCGATTCCCTCATGGCACAGAATGTGTATCCAAATATCAAGACACGTGAAGAACTATACTCCTACCTCTACGATCATCTAGAGATATCTACGGAGGATATGGAGAACGTGGATCTGTATTTGCACGGACTGGGCGTACCAGCGCGTAGGTTGGGAAGCACAAGAACTAACGTCACACTTACCAAAAGCGATGGTACTACTCTCACCATGACTGAGAGAGCCGCGACAGAGAAAGGTGAGAACGCTTTTTATAAAGCTAAGTGTCATCTGTGCCACGTGACTACACTTCACACACGAAACAGAGGAGCGACATTACTCAACGGTACAGAGCTGCCTTGGCTTGGAAGTCAGACTATACATCCGTACTCTGACTACCTCTTACATGATATGGGGTCGGAAATTATGGGTGTCGGACTTAACGACAACTTCGTCAGCGGACTAGCACAGGGCAACGAGTGGAGGACTACCCCACTTTGGGGAATAGGTCTTCAGAAAAAAGTCAACGGACACACACATTTCCTACACGACGGACGCGCGCGTAACTTCATCGAGGCTATCATGTGGCACGGAGGTGAGGGTGAAGCAAGTAAGAATCTGTTTAAGAATATGGACAAGGCGGACAGAGATGCTCTGATTATCTTCCTCCAGTCTCTGTAATATAATTAAGAAATAAAAAAACATACAATAAATACAAGGAACTATGATTAAAAAATTTATCATATCAGCAATGGCAGTTGTGGCATGCGCCGCTGCTAACGCACAAAACCCTGACGGACTGTCTGACAACGGAATAGTCTCTATCAATGGTGACAGAGGACTGCAGTTTGAGTCTAAAGACGGTGCTTTCAGCTTCAAGCCTTATCTTCTGATGCAGACATCATTGAACTTCAACTACTATGATGACGAGGGACTGGACAAAGCATACAACCAGGATAATGTGGCAAACTCTGGATTCTGTATTCCATACGCTTGTCTCGGCTTCACTGGTAAGGCTTGGAACAAGATTACATATAACCTTACCATCAATGCAAGTGCGACAGGCGCAAAACTTCTCCAACAGGCATGGTTCGACATAAACGTGAACAGAGGATTCGCTGTTAAGGTGGGTAAATTCAAGACTCCTTTCAGCCACGCCTATCTGACTACTCTCGGAGAGACTCTGATGCCTTCTCTTCCAACCTCACTCACTGCGTCAACCATCATGGACTATCGTCTCAACGCTGTAACACCTACTATAGGAACAGGCTTCGACCTTGGTGTTGAGTTCCATGGTATGATGGGTAAGTACTGGAGCTACGAGGCTGGCATGTTCAACGGAACAGGAGCAGGCTCTAACACTGCGACTAAGACGTTGTCTGACGACTGGCACATTCCTTCTTTACTCTATGCGGGAAGAATAGCATGGATGCCTATGGGAGTCATGCCTAAGACACAGGGCAACCCTAACCTTCTGCATGAGAATAAACTCATGATTGCCGGTGCCGCTAATCTCAACGTCGAGTCTGAGAGCGAGAGCACAAACGACCAGAGATACGGACTAGAATTCGCATGGCTGCACAACAGACTCTACCTCGGAGGTGAGTTCTATTGGATGCACGTGGGCTTCACAGAAAGACAAAAGGTGGATGACACATACGACTATAAAGGGGGATATGTACAGGCGGGCTATTTCGTGAATCCACAACTTCAGGTTACAGCACGCTATGACCTTATGGATAGAAACGGAACAGATAAAGATGGTTTCCTTAACATGCCAGCGGTCGGATGTAACTACTTCATCAAGGACACCGGACTGAAACTGTCTGCTATGTATCAGTTTATCGGAAGAACTGGTCACGACACACAACTTGACAGAGACAATGATGACCTCGGCGTTGCTAAACACAGCGCTGTAGTGATGTTACAGTACGCTTTCTAAAATAGAGTATGATGATAAGTGTAAAGAGATTTTTTTACAGAGTGAGTTGTGCGCTATGTGCGGTCATCACCCTGTTGATGGTAACAGGTTGTGACGACGGCTCCATCCCCGAGAAGACATACGTACCGGAGAGCACAGGTTACACAATTGTTATTGACGGCACATTTGTCGGGAAAAAAACATGGAGCGGCAAATACAGCGTTACCATCGCAGGTTTCAATGACGACAGCGAATATGCACTGATACAAAATGTGATACCTTCCGAAGCGACAGACTCAACGGAGGTAAGCGATACATTGACAAATGTCAGCGTGAACGTTAATAGTGTTGAGATTGCCATCGTCAGCTCTTTACGTAAACGAATACAGACTATTTATTCGTATACGATACCGGAAGGACATGACATCAAGGACACTATTAAGATAAACGTGGGAAAACTTGATGTCAGCATGTTCGGATTAATCAACAACTACGTGTTTCAAGGTGAACAGACGAACTGCTCTAAATGTCACCGTTCGTCAACTGGAGCCGGACACCTCGACTTAACAAAAGAAAACGCATACAAATCACTTGTCAACCAGGTCTCATACAAGAATCCTGACTATCAGCGTGTGATGCCTAACAAATCTGACTCAAGCTTTTTATATAAGGTGATAACAGAGGGGGACTCTACGGTTGGTTACCACCACCCTGCACTGTTTATAGATGACAAGTACGAGGCGTTCCAGACCATCATTAAAAACTGGATTGATAACGGAGCCAAAGAATAAAAAAATATTATCTTTGCAAAAACTTAAAAAGCATGGATTTTGAAAAGATATTTTGGGATGATATAGCATCAAATGCTGAGGTATCACTTTTCACTGGAGAAAATGGTGTTGACGAATTACATGCCATTGTTCATCTTGAAGCGAAAGGCGACAGTTTTGAGAGTCAGCTTCAGAGAATGTATAGGGCTGAGCAGTTACTTAGTCAGACAAGTCAGTTCGAGGGAACAAGTGTAGTGTTTAAAAGATACTTTCTCAGCGACGCTGTCAACCAGGTGCCATTAATGACACAGGACGCAAACACAGAATGCAGTGTCAGCTACATACAGCAACCACCTCTCGATGGTACGAAGATCGCTTTGTGGATATACAGTCAGAGAGGCACGAAGATTTTTAAAGAGAATGGCGTGACAGTTTCCGAGCATAACGGCTACAAACATCTATGGAAGATGGGACTGCTTATTGGCAAGGGCGACTCAGCATATCAGACTGAGTATCTGCTGAAGGAGTATGAGAAGATGCTTGCGACTTACGGTGCCAACATAGCTGACAACTGTCTGAGAACGTGGTTCTATGTCAGAGACGTGGACATTCAGTACGCAGGAATGGTTAAGGCGCGTAAGGAAAACTTCATACTCAACGGACTGACAGAGAAAACGCACTATATCTCATCAACAGGTATTGGCGGCATGCCTGCCGACCCGAAGGCAATCATACAGCTTGGCACGTACGCCTTGGTCGGACTTACCCCTGACCAGCAGCGTTACCTCTACGCACCAACACACCTGAATCCTACTTATGAGTATGGTGTGACTTTCGAACGAGGAACGTTAGTGGAGTACGGTGAAAGAGGTCATATCTACATCTCAGGAACAGCATCTATCAACAACAAAGGTGAGGTAATGTATGTCGGCGACATCGTTAGACAGACTGAGAGAATGTGGGAGAACGTGGAGAAACTGCTTGAGGAAGGCGGAATGAGCTTCGACGACGTCGCTCAGATTATAGTATACCTACGTGACACAGCAGACTATCAGGTTGTTAACAAAATGTTCAAGAAAAAGTTTGCCAAGACACCGTTCGTACTCACGTTGGCTCCTGTCTGTCGTCCTACATGGTTGATAGAAATGGAATGCGTAGCAATAGATAGACGACACACAAATCATAAAGATTTCTAATGAAATATATTCCTTTTATGCTGTCCGCATTATTATGTGTGGTCATGGCTTCTGCTACGTTTATAGAAGACCGGACCGGAACTGACGCGGCGCATACACTTATTTACGACTCATGGTGGTTCAATCTGCTGTGGGTCGTTACACTTACTTCATACCTTATTTATATAGTAATCACTCTTTCGGAGAGAAGTAGTAAGACTGACAACGACAAAAAAGGGACTGATAATGCTGCGAAGATGATAGTAGCATTATTATTTCTGTTCGGATCAGCCCAGTCCGTAACACTTGCCAATGCTCCTAAGTGCATCAAACTTAGTCAGGCAGACAGTCTGAAATACCAGCAAGTGTTATACAACGGACGAGTGTGTCCACTCAACACAGTAGCCAGAGACTTCACACAGAAAATCACTGGCAAGCACAAATACAAAGGACTGACGGCAGAGCAGATTCTCATATCATGGAGTCTACATCCCGAGGACTGGAAGGACGTGAAGATGATTAAGGTGAAAAAGAAACAGGCACTCAAAGAGCTTAACATAGAAACAGAGAAAGCCTCGTTCGCCGACTTCTTTGACAAAGACATGATGTATCGTCTCCCTCAAGGCAAATATCCGGACATAGAGGAGAAACTCTCCATCATCATCATGGCGACACGAGGTGAGTTATTCACTCCGGTGACATCCAGTCATCAGATGAAGAGTGAGAACAAAGTCAAGTGTGAGGTGTTCTATAATAACGTCTCATGGAACCTGATCTTGTTCATCTGCTGTTTCTGTATCACGTTGCTTGTGTTCTACACAGAGAAGACACACAAGAGTCCAGTGGTATGTGACACACTGATACTAATCACCTTATCCGCATTAGTATTGTCACTCATACTGAGATGGTATATATCCGAGCATCTACCATTAACCAACACCTACGAGACGATGCAGATTATAGCATTGTCTACCTTATCGTTGGCCTTGTTCTCCAAAAATCTGAGGACATACTCGCTGATAATATCCGCCGCCATACTACTGGTGACACACATCTCATCACTCGACCCAGTAATCACTCCGTTGATGCCAGCCTTGCAATCACCATGGTTAGCAAGCCACGTGACAACAATCATGATCTCATACGCCCTATTCTCCATTCTCCTTTTCAAGGCAGACATGAAGATTCTTGTCTACGCCGAGATTTTACTGGCGACAGGCATAACCCTTGGTAGTATATGGGCGAAGACAGCATGGGGAACATACTGGAGTTGGGACCCGAAGGAAACATGGGCTTTAATCAGCTTCATAGTATACCTTTATCCTATTCATAGCAACACACTGAGATGGTTTAGGGATGACAGACACAAGCTGTTATATTTAAGATTAGCGTTTCTGACAATCCTTATGACATACTTCGGATGCAATTATCTGCTTACAGGCATGCACAGCTACGCGCAATAAAAAAGGTAGGAACATCAGCCGTTGGGTTGTCGTTCCTACCAAATGTCTAATAAGTCCGGAAAACGAACCAATAAGACACCAAAACAATTATGCTAAAACAATATGTGTTATTTAATCACATAATCATGCTCTTCCACTTGCTTATACGCTCGCTTGTCTTGAAGTCCTCATTAACCTCATCCAAGGCAAGACCGATGAACACTCCATCCTTCACTGCGGTAGAGTCATCGAACGTATAATCATCAGCAGAAACACCTGTACCCACGAATGTGGCTCCAGTACCCTGAAGATCATCGTAGATTGTTCCCATGGCATTGCAGAAAGTGTCGCCGTAGCTTGCGCTGTCTCCACATCCGAACACAGCCACCTTCTTACCAGATAGGTCCATACCCTTGAGTTTCTCAAGTCCGTCGTACCAGTCATCCTGAAGGTCGCCGCAACCCCAAGTTGATGAACCTAACAAAAGAGTATCGTAAGCAGCGACAACATCCTCGTTGAGGTCAGTCACATTATGCACGTCAGAAGCGTCGACACCGAACTCAGCTGCTATCTTTCCTGCGATATCCTCACAAGTTCCGGTTGTAGAACCGAATATAATTCCTATTTTCATACGATTGTGTTTTAGTCTGAATATTTGGCAACTTCGTTTCACAACGAAGTTGCCCACTTGGTTTATTCTAAAGAAGTAAGTTTACAAACATCAAAATAATGTCTAAACTTTAACTATATCCATTTGTAAGTATTGATTTCTATATAGATATGTGTGACACGTTTTACGATTAACGAATCTTCTTGTAACCGTACTTAGCCACGCTGCCCAACTCCTCCTCGATACGGATAAGCTGGTTGTACTTAGCCATACGGTCAGTACGTGAAAGTGAACCAGTCTTGATCTGACCAGAGTTAGTAGCCACAGCTATGTCAGCGATTGTGGTGTCCTCAGTCTCACCTGAACGGTGTGAAGTCACTGTAGTATAACCATGACGATGAGCCATCTCGATAGCGTCGAGAGTCTCGCTCAAAGAACCGATCTGGTTAACCTTGATGAGGATTGAGTTAGCGGCACCCATGCTAATACCCTTCTCGAGGAACTTGACGTTAGTAACGAACAAGTCATCACCGACCAACTGACATCTGTCACCGATTCTCTCAGTGAGCTTAACCCAATTTTCCCAGTCGTTCTCATCGAGACCATCCTCGATAGAGTCGACAGGATACTTAGTGATTAACTGCTCAAGGTAGTCAATCTGCTCATCAGCAGTCAGCTTCTTACCGTTAGCATCCTTCTGCTTACCGTTCTTAAGCTGCTTATAGTCATAGTAATACTTACCATTCTCCAATACAGCAAACTCAGACGCAGCGCAGTCCATAGCAATCTTAACATCTTTACCTGGTTCATAGCCGGCATCCTTGATAGCCTGGCAGATTGAGTCCAAAGCGTCCTCTACGCCATTCAGTGCAGGAGCGAAACCACCCTCGTCACCAACAGCTGTTGACAAACCTCGCTTCTTAAGGAGCTTAGCGAGGTTGTGGAACACCTCAGCACCCATACGTACAGCCTCCTTGATAGAAGGAGCACCTACAGGACGAATCATAAACTCCTGGAACGCAATAGGAGCGTCAGAGTGAGCACCACCGTTAATGATGTTCATCATAGGAACAGGAAGAGTGTAAGCATTAGCACCTCCAATATAACGATAGAGAGGAATGTTGAGAGCTTTAGCGGCAGCTTGAGCCACAGCGAGGCTGACACCGAGGATAGCGTTAGCACCGAGGTTGCTCTTTGTTGGAGTACCGTCGAGCGCAAGCATCTTCTCATCGATAGCGCGCTGACCGAACACATCGAAACCGACAAGTGCAGGAGCTATCACCTTATTAACATTCTCGACAGCCTTGAGAGTACCCTTACCCAGATAACGGTTCTTGTCACCGTCACGGAGCTCGAGAGCCTCATTCTCTCCTGTACTTGCGCCAGAAGGAACAGCCGCGCGTCCTAATACACCATTCTCCAATATAACGTCAACTTCTACTGTCGGATTGCCGCGTGAGTCAAGAATCTCACGTCCTACGATTTTCTGAATTTTCATTTTAACGATAATTATATTAAAAAAACTTTTTCATCAGGTGTAAACCCTTATAATGTGATGCAAAGTTAGCTCTTTAATATTTTCGCGTCAATCCTCAATTGTAGGGTATTTACGACACAAGCGCCATCGTTTTTCATAACTTCATTTGAGTATTACTCTCTCCGTGTATACTCAATAATAATTACTGACAGCTAAAATGTCAGTAACAGGCATGTCACATATCTAAATATGTACTGTCAGCTACACGTCTATCTTACCGTTTTCGTGTCCTCACACGTAAATCGACAAATGCGCTGATATGAGAAGACTTATTAATAAGGTGTATATATGCGTCAGATAATCTCTTTCTTCTTATGAGTCAAGTCCTTCTTCTTGATTGCCTGTTGACGCGCCATCCTCGACCTCGTCTTGTTTCTGTAGTCAGCCCGGAACGAGCTTGGAGTACATCCCTTCTTTTTCTTGAATATGCGGTTGAAATTTGATACATTATTGAATCCGCAGTCATAACATATCTCCACGATAGAGGTAGTGCTGTCGGCGAGCATTCTCGCGGCATGTCCAAGTCTGATGTCGATGATATAGTCAGACAGGCTACGTCCCGTCCTGAGTCTGAAGAAACGGCTGAAGGAGGTCGGAGTCATACCCGCAAGGTCCGCAAGGGTGTTAAGCCTTATCTCATTTTTATAATTCCTGTTAATGTAATCCTCAATTTTCTTCACTCTCCTGCTGTCCACGTCGTCAGTGGAGTGAGTGAACGACCCGCTGGCGAGAGTATGACAGTCATCCTGCATTGACAAGGTGTAGAGCAAGTCATACAACTTGAGCAGTCTGTAAAATCCCGCCTCAGTATTCATGACCTCGTAAATCTTACTTTTCATAGTCTCACACGCCTTCATGCCGAACGAGATTCCCTTCCGCGAGTTCTCAATGAGCCTGCGCAATGACGAGCACTGGTTCTTTTGCAGGAGCGACTCACTTAATATGTCAGAGGGAAACTGAATCATGATCTCATGCACATTCTCCATCTTACAGTCATGCTGTTCCCAGCCATGCTCCAGTCCCACACCAATAAGCACGAGGTCATACTTCTCGAGCGTCTCAATACAGTCGCCGACAATCCTCTTCGCCCCCTCACCGTTCTCGATGAAATTCAGCTCCAGCACCTCATGCTTGTGCAAAGGATAGTTGAAGCTGTCTTTCACCCTCTCCGCCAAATAAAAACAGTCACTCTCCTTGAGCGGTGTTATCTCTTGTATGATATAGTTATTTTCCATGATCAAAATTATAAGGTGTTCAATAATACGGTAAAATGAGACCAAAACGAGACAGACACTGACAAAGAACATCAAGAGCACATAGAAAAACAAAAAAAACGGACGTCACTGTTCAGCGTCACTCAGCATGTCTATTTTCTAGATTAATTAAATATATAATGCAAATATAATAATAATAATAATCAAAAAAAATAAAAAATAACTATTTCGAACAAAGAAAAAGATAATGCGCCACTCACCAAGAGCGACGCATTACAAACTAATTAACATATTCACCTGATTATTCGCTACTGTACTAAGTATAATATTTCAGGAAGGACAATAATTTTAGAAATTAAGGATAACAAATTTAGGGAACGTAAATATAGTTTTCTGGGACAGGACAAACACCCTCATTTTGTTTTTTTATTAATTCGGGTCGGATGCTGGAAATTATAAAAATTCAATCCTAACAATATTACAAATCCCTTGATTATTATGTAGCTCTACTCTATACCTATCTCTATAGCAATAGAGCAGAGCTGGAATCAAAAATATGATGAACAAGAAAAAGCAATGATTTAAAATCTGCGATTTTGATTAAGGTGGTCAGTGATCTCATCACTCGTCAAATCTTCATGTACTCGCTGACTCAAACACTCCTGCCTCTCTTTCTCAGCCATCTCTTTCGAGTATTCGTCAGGAATCATTGAGGCAAAGAATATTATCGCATAGAATAATATAAAGTAGATAAATATCTTCATATACAACATATAATTATTACTCACTGTTAAAGTGCGTCAAGGCCTGAGAATCTTAACACTCTTTTTCATTGACGATGCAAATTTATGTCAAAGGAAATTATATCATTTTCACTTACGAACAAATGTATTGTACTTTCCGCCCAAATTAACAAAATTTATGTCTACAATTAACAAATTACAGTATTTTGAGACTAAAAATCTAAACAAATATGTCATTTCTTTAAATAATGTAAACTAAAAAAAGATATCATCAGACGTATTAATATCGTCAAAGATAAGATATTTCAAATGGATTCAATACATTTTTCTTAACAAATATTCACATCACTTTATTATTATTCTCGTACTGAATCCTCCACTCTCCTTTACCGTCAACAAAAACACGATGAAAAATAATATAACAGACACATATATCCTCAGTGGATAAACGACTGTTTCCAATTGAAATGTAAACGATAGGTCTAAACTTACGTAAGAGATAAACAGCCATACATAATAGATATGGTGTATCAGCAAGAGACCACGTCGTCAGTACACCTGTCAACAGAGATCAGACAAGTAATCCATGAACATGAAAAGTGATAACTCAAACAAACCAAGATTCCACAGGCGAGACACTCACCCGTGGAATCTTGAATAAAAACAGTATGTAATACAATGAAGTTTTATTTCATATATTTCTTTAGGATATTAAACAGCTGACTCTCGCTGATGTCGAGGTACTCTGTCACCAGATAGTCATCACGATACAACATCATGACTAAATGAGACTTCCTCTTGTCGTCATCCTTATAACAAGGACAGATGGCTGTCTCAACATTGGAGATATAACAGAAGTCATTAATGTCCGACCATTTTATATTCTTATACTTTCTGCCATACTCAGAGTAAAGGGAGAGAGCATCATTCTTAATCACCGCAGCCGGTTTACGGAAGACACACAAGTCAATATATCTGATTAACTTTATCAACAGCTTATGTACAGTATACAGAATGACCACAGCGGAAACCGTGAAGATGACTGCCTTAAGCCAGTCGGCGTAACCTGCCTCGTATGTGCGTTCCACGAATGTCAGACACGACATTATTATAATTGATATAATAAGCATATAGTTTAACAACACGAAAGGATGCCTATTTTCATATATCTCTATCTTATCCATAACTCAATTGTTTAATAGAAAATAACTACTTCAATTATTTGATGTGCAGCACAAGTAGGAACCGATTTATTTGTGAAGGACAAACATAAACAGAAGTTTTTCATTCTATCATCTTAATTTCGGTCTCTGTGTATATAACAGAGACATCATCAAATCTTGCTCATAAAAATAAAATATTTTTCAATTTTTCTGCCACTTCTCTGATTGACAGACTTACACACCATAACAACAAAATATAAAAACGTCATAAGCAAGCAAAGTCACAATATTCTTTTTTGTAAAAGTGGTAAACATATAACGTTTTACAAACGGAGCGACAAGACCTTATTCCCCCACTATCACGACATTTCACTTTTACACTTTATCCAGAAATGCAATAATTCTCAAATCATCATACAAATCGTGTTATATATTAAATAATGTGTAAACGGGAGCGTCAACAGGAAAATGACAGTAATTGTGACATGTACCGACAATCACGAATAAGAGTAAACAGAATATTAATCAAAATTATGACAGGTTGAATTACACTCATTCCGTGTAAACAAATAAAAAAAGAGGGTATAAACCCTCTTTTATATTAACAATGATTTACGAATCTTGACGTTATCTCTTCTTGGTTGAAGACGTCTCTGAAGACCCTTTCTCCGCAATCACAGTGCTGTAACAGATACCGCCACACAACTCGATTGTCTCATTGTATGTCGTCTTGTATCCGATCATAGTCACGGTGTCTCCAACAGACAATCCGGCATTAGCCAAGTAGTTCTTTCTGTCATCACCCGTTGCACCATATCCTGGGTAACAGCCATACACATAAAGTGTGTTCTCACCGTCAGAGATATAGATGTTACCGTAAGTGCTGTTCTTCACCTCAGTAATCACACCAGTCAACATATAATACTTATCCTCAGAGTCCTCCTTACTCAGGAATTCTGTCACAGTGACAGACTCCACAGAAATGACTTTCTCAGCTGTAGCATTCTTCATCTGTATAGTCACCTCACCAGTCTTTGAGTTATTATACTCAGAGCGTTTACCTACGAGAGTGACGATATCACCCTCCTTGATACCAGAGTCAGCGAAGTCATTTATACCATATATATATGTTTCACCAGAAAAATCCTTGACATAGACGTTACCATACTTCGCGTTAGCCACCTTAGTCACGACACCAGTGATGCGATACTGTGTCTCACCTACAGCAGCCGCGTTGAACTGAGCTATTGTAGCCTCTACGATAGCGCCAAGTTGACTAACAGTAATCTCAGATGAGTAGTCCTTTGTTCCGTCATTTGTTTTGAAGATGAGGTTAACATTACGGTCACCACCAGTGTTAGTAGCGACGTTAAATTTAACAACGACGTTCGTGCCGGCGTTAGTCACTGACTTAATAGACAACCATGACTCAGCCTCTTCTGGTATCTCGACATTCACTCCATTACCTTTACATGTGAGGTATACCACCAACTCGCCACCATCGACTCCCACAGTCTCTGTACTTACAGAGTCAACTTTCACGAGAGACTTGATTATATCAATAACAGTGACGTCAACCAGCTCTACAGTTCCCTTGTATACAGTCTTCGGTCCCTCGACGACAACCTCGTCACCAACTTCTATGCCAAGGCTCTCGAAGTTCTTAGTGCCACCGTTCTTGTCGAGTGTTCCGTATATATACACGCTACCAGTGTTATCCTCAAGGTACCAGTTTCCATACACAGTGTTAGCGATCTTAGTACATACACCGGACACTCTATAGGTCTTAGACTCAGGTCCGGCGATGACATCAGCACACGTAGCCTCCTCAACCTCTGAACTGACAACTTGAATGACACTCAGCATCTGTTTCTTGCCGGCGCAAGACACATAAAGAGTAGCATTGTTGCTGACGGTAGAAGAGTCAGCAGAGAAGATGACCTGAGTCTCTCCAGCCTGTCCCTGTACAACAGACACATTCAGCCATGAGTACTTCTTTGTACCGTCAGAAGAGTAAACACTGTCGATAGTCCACTCATCTACAGCCTTCATCGTGATGGTATCAGAGCCGCCGGAAGCAGGAAGGGCGATGATAGACTTTGAGACACGAATCTCGTCAAGATAGGTTGCCTCGTCCTCAGAACATGACGAGAAGAGGACAACAACAACAGCTATGAAAAATATAATAAAATATCTCAGTTTCATAAGTTTCATTTTTTTAGTTAAAGATATATCTCACACCTATTGACGCATACCAGCACTGTCCAAGAGCAGTGTAAGGCACGAAAGTCTTAGTATCGCCTTTGATGGCAGAAGGTGTTGAGAACACAGCATATCCATCACTGTCGATATGATCGAACTTAAGGATACGAGCGTCCTGACCAATCTCTGGGTTAAGATATTTCATCACACCCCATTTATTATTGAAGAAGTTGAGCACATTCTTCATGTCGAAAGACACCTGAAGAGTATTGCTGTTCTTACCTGTTGTGATCTTGAAGTCATGTTTATAACCGAAGTCCACACGGTAAACCCAAGGGCTGTATAAGCTATACGCCTCAGCGTATTCACCCTGATGTTTGCTCAGGTAGTCACTTGAGTGAACATACGCCATGAAACGCTCCTTGTCGTCAGAAGAAACGAAGCGGAACTTATTAGTGTTAACCTCCTCGTCAGTAGGGATATACAAAGCGTCGTACTTGTAACCGTCACCGTTCATGTCATTAGTAAGCATGTATGAGTAGTTATAGCCACCGCGCCATGTCTCGAATATGAAATTATAATGGTTACCAGACTTGTCGTGCAGGTTCATAGAAGCCACGAAACGGTCTGGAGTTACGTTGTAAGCATTGTGAAGCTTAATGTTGTTAGGGCCCTCAATAGTAGGAACATAAGTGAATGCAGACTCCGCGTTAGAACCAGGCATGCTTGTAATCTCCTTAGTCACCTGATGAGTGTAGGCAGCCATAACCTCCATCCACTCAAAAGGCTTAGTGTTCAAAGACAAAGAAGCAGACCACGCATAACCTTTGGATGTGTTAGAGAGCATGAAAGCCTTAGGGTTAGAACGGAATCCAGAAGGGTATATAGGACGATTGTCCACGCCATTGAAGCGAGTGAATCCGGCGACAGATGGTATACTCCAGTCAACGATTGTAGAGGCGTTAAGCGTCTTGTTGAATATTCCCTCCGCAGTGACAGTGAACGGGAAACTCACTGGCACAGAGTAATCAACGGCGATGGAAGTCTTCCAAGTTTGTGGCATCTTGAAGTCAGGGTCGACGGCGGAGATTGATGACATGTCAGCGCCATCCTCAGGAGTAATAGTACTTGGATAGCCATTAGCAATGAGGAAATCACGCAGGGCGACGATTGTAGGTCGTCCGTCAGAGTCAGTCACCAGACCTCCACTGAACTTAGTCATGTCAAATCTTGAAGAGTTAAGTTGTGCCTGACACTGAATCATACCACTGTTAGTAGGCATGTTAGTGAAGAATACGAGAGGAAGTCGACCAGAGAACAGTCCTGTTCCACCTCTCAGTCGGAAAGACTTATCTCCGAAGACATCATAGTTGAAACCTACTCTTGGTGACAACATGATATTACTGTTTGGCCATGTACCGGTATCAATCCTACGACCATTATAAGTATACTTGTCATATATAGTCTGATTTGTCATCAGATCACTGTTGCTGAAGAACAGGTCCTCAATGCGAAGACCGTAAGTGAGTTTGAACCTGTCATTGATATTCCACTCGTCTTGAGCATAGATACCGGCTTTGTTATATCTCACTCTTGCGGCAGGACTACCCTCTCCATTGTAACCATATGTGAGACACACAACACTTGGAGCGGCTCCTGAGAGGAAGTCATCAAGGCTGTCGTAACGGTAATATCCAGTACCATTACGCATGTACTGATTATCCGCCATCTGATGCTCGAAAGTCAAGCCAGCCATGATCTTATGATTCTCAAGATAATATGTCACATCATCCTTGATATTCCACACAGTATTGTGCACGGCGTTATTCCATGTGAACAACTCGTAGCCGAGACACATATAGTTCTCTCCATCCTTGAGGATATCGATGAATGGGAACTCAGAAGAGTCAGACTGTCTAACGTCGTCAAGTTTTGAGAAAGTAGCCAAGAACTGATTTGACAAATTGTCTGTCAAACGGCTGTTCAAGTCAAGAGAGAAAGAATGAACAAGGTTATCCATGGCGTAAAGAGAGTTGGTGAACGTCATAGAATAAAGAGACGTACGTCCGTAAGCAGACACGGTACCTCCGTCCATAGAAGTAGCGCTTGGACTGCTATAATATCTGTTTTTCGTGAAGTTATATCTTACAGCGAGATGATGCTTGTCGTTGATATTCCAGTCGACACGAGCAAGGAGTTTATAGTTGCTCTCGTCAGCAGGGAAATCGGTGTAAGAGCCAGTGTCATAATTATATTTGTTCTTCACATAATCTGAGACTGTCTGCATATCCGCCACAGTAGTACGTGACAGATAGTTAGTGGCATCTGCCACACCATCCTCACTTGCTCTCCATCTGTTCACCACAGTAGGTATCTTTGACATCTCACCGTTCACGAAGAAGTGCAATTTGTCTTTGATGATAGGACCGCCGAAAGTGAAACCATATGTAGTCTTTCTGTCAATCTCCCTTGCTCCGTCAATAGCAGAGCCATAAATAGCGTCACCTCTCATCTGCTCATTCTGGTGATACACATAAGCAGAACCTTTGAAAGTGTTAGTACCAGACTTTGTTATGGCGTTCACACCACCACCGATGAAGTTTGTCTGACGAACGTCAAACGGAGAAATGACAACCTGAATCTCCTCAATTGCGTCGAGAGAGATAGGATTACCGCCGCCTGGCAGTTTAGAGCTAAGACCAAAGTTATTATTGAAATTAGCGCCGTCGACAGTGAAGTTGGATGTTCTTCCGTCAGACCCCTGGAAGCTCATTCCATTACCACCATACGGGGACAGACGTGTGACCTCAGTGATACTACGGCTGACAGTAGGCATGTTGATAAGTTGTCTGTTAGAAATGTTAGTCGTCGCACCGGTTTTCTCCACAGGAAACTTGCTATTTGAGCCTGTCACGATTACATTGCCAAGCTCTTTAACGTTCTCACTCATCGTGGTGTTGATACGATAAGTCTCACCAAGCTCAAGGGTGATGTTGTCAATGACTTTAGTCTCAAAGCCAATGTAGGTTATCTTCACCTGATAAGGTCCACCGACACGCATACCCTGCATAGAGAACACACCTTTTAAGTTAGTCACAGCTTTGTAACGGGTACCAGAAGGAAGGTGAGTGGCTTCAACATGTGCGCCGATAACATCTCCATCGTCGGCAGTAACTTTACCACTTAGTCCAGATGTGGTTATCTGTGCCATAGCTGATGTCATTAGAATAAACATCATCAAGCACAGCATAAAAACCTTTTTACGCATAACTTTAGAATAAAAATTAGATTAATAATAAGGGAGCATTCCCAAAATTTACATTCGTATTCAATCACTAATTAAAAGTTTCTTTTTGGTCCACAAATTTAACACAAATTAATCTTTTGAAAACTAAATTTCTTTAAAAAACGTCTGATTATCTGTTTTTAATTTAAAAATTAGCAAAAAAGACACATGAATTACGTGTGTCAAATTAAACTCACAAATCCGTGAAGAGGCAACAGAAGTCGAGCCGTCAGCATATCATTCCCTTTACGCCATCACCACAACGAGAAACAAGCAAAAGTTACACTTTATATTATATACACGTTCGATAAACAACAATAACCATCTTCACCAATGGTCATACTCTGGCTATTATCAGAAACAAAGAAAACAAAAGAACTGTATCCATCCATAATCTTGCCGAATCCTGTCACATAATCACATTGTCCAAAACTCCCCTTTTTTCATTGACGTCCATCAGTGAAAAAATGACTTTCAGTTATTTCTCGTGGCTTATTCGTGCTCTGAAAATCTTAGGTTAGGACGCTTAAAAGTTCAGGTTAGGACGTTGAAAAGTTCAGACCTGCGTGTAGACTATATCCTAACCTAAGAATTTCAAAAAAACACCTAAGATTTTCAATAGCCTTATATACGGATTATCAGCAAGTTAACCGATTTGAAAATCAAAAAAGGCATAGGAAATTTGGTAACTTCCAAAATCGACCGTTATTTATCTCCATTACATCAAGTCAGCAGCACACAACACATACCGACACTCAACACCCTTGCGGAGGTCAGCGGCATTGGCATAGAGCCGCATATATCATCCTAAGTGTCAGTCCACAGGCATTCACAACTAAAACTTTAATAGGACTTCCGTTAACACACAAAAAAGGCTGATGACAAAATCAGCCACCAGCCTTCACCTTAATATAAATTATATAAATATAGAAGATCTTTATCCTATCAAAGTCTCAGCCAATTTCCTGAGGTCTTGTATCGTGCTATCCTTCACACTTGACATAATAGTCACCACAGGCTCAACGACAGTGATGTTTTTCATTGACCCGAGACTTTCTCTCATCTTCTTACCAGCCATCGGAGCCCATGAGCCATTCTCTATCAAAGCCACCTTACGGTTCTGGTAAGCCTTAACCTTCAGAAGGTTGAGGAAGTCCGCCATAACAGGCATCAGGTCACCATCGTACGTAGGTGCGGCCAGCACCATACGGTCATAGCGGAACGCATCCTCCACAGCCTCGTGAATATCGTCATCCACAATGTCAGCGACCGATACCTTGACGTCAGACATCTCACGAATGATCTCAGCCAGTTTGTTTGCTGCCGTCGCCGTGTTGCCATGGAGAGAGCAGTAGGCGATGAAGATGCCCTTATCCTCCGGTTCGTATTTGCTCCAAGTGTTATATATACCGAGATAATAAGAGATGTTGTCGGTGAGGACAGGTCCGTGTAAAGGACATATTACACTGATGTCGAAAGCGGAAGCTTTCTTCAAGAGATTCTGAACCATGGCACCGTACTTGCCACAAATATTAAAGTAGTAACGACGCGCCTCACATGCCCATCCCTCATCATCCTCATCCTCACGTGACAACGCCCCGAACTTTCCGAAGGCATCAGCAGAGAACAGAATCTTATCCTTCTTGTCGTAGCTCACCATAACCTCCGGCCAATGTATCATAGGAGCCATGACAAACGACAGTTCATGAGAGCCAAGAGACAACGTGTCACCCTCCTTCACAATCTGTACTCGTCCGTCAAACCTCAACTCATAAAGATTCTCCAACATACCTACAGCCTTCTGAGAGCACACAATAGTACAGTCCGCATATTTCTCCATAAACGCCCTGACAGTACCAGAGTGGTCAGGCTCGACATGATGAATAACCAAGTAGTCGGGTTTACGACCGCCAAGACAGTCATCCAGATTCTTCATCCACTCGTCAGACTTACGCGCGTCGACAGTGTCCAAAACTGCAATCTTATCATCTAAGATAGCGTATGAGTTGTATGACATTCCCAAAGGAACCTCATACTGTCCCTCAAACAATTTTATATCTACATCGTCAACGCCGATGTAATACACTCCTTCAGATATAAAGTTATTTACCATACTCATAATTAAATCACGTATTTATTAGCATTATCGTCCATATTTATATTAAAATCACATAACGTAACAAATGTAATCTGTTTTTTCAAAAATCAAAAACATTAAGAATAGAAAAATTATCTATATTCGCGAAAAAAAATAATTTACTATGAAAAAATACATTATTGTATCTTTGCTTGCGGTGTCTCTATCCGCATACTCACAGAAAAAACAAACACTACTCTCCCCAGACGGAAAGATTAGGGTTGATGTGTCAGTCAACGGCCTCGTCAGTTACACACTGATTGACAATGGTGACACATTGATGAGAGACAGCAAACTGGGACTACAGTTGAGCGAATCCAAAAACACTTACAGGTCAGGCAGCGTCAAAAGAAAAACAATTGAGGAGAACATCAACGCTCCTATGTACAAACTGGCTAATTATAAAGAAAAAGCCAACAGCATGACAATTACTCTGAACAACGAGCAACAAGTTGAGTTCAGAGCTTTCAACAACGGCGTGGCTTACCGTTTCATCACAAAAGGGAAGAAAGGAAAATACACTGTACAGAACGAGATATCTGAGTTCGCTTTCCATAACGACACAAAGGCATGGCTTCCATACAGCACAAACGAGAAGAATCCTAAAGCCATGGCTTTTCAGGCCACATACCATGTCACCCCACTCTCAGAGGCTAAAAGTATCGAGGCGTTCTTACCCGCCACAGTGGAGTGCGACGGACGTAAACTGACGCTTATCGAAAGTGATGTCGAGGCATACCCTGGCATGTTTATCAAGGCTTCAGACGGACGACTGAGAAGTGAGTTCGCCAAATACCCTAAAACATTTGACTATTATCCTTGGAGGAGACAGAAATATGTCACATCATGCGAGGACTATATTGCGAAATGCGACGGCGACAGATCATTCCCCTGGAGAATTGTCGCTGTGTCAAGAAAAGATACTGAGATGCCAGTCAACACCCTCGCCTACTCTCTCGCATCACCCGACAGAGTGGAAGGAGATCATGGTTGGATAAAACCGGGAAAGGTTGCCTGGGACTGGTGGAACGACTGGGGAATAAGCAAGGTGGACTTCAAAAGCGGCATCAACCAACAGACATACAAATATTTCATAGACTTCGCGGCAAAAAACCGTCTGCAATACGTCGTCTTAGACGAAGGTTGGTATGACCCGAAGAGCGGAGACATGCTCAAGGTCATCCCGGACCTTGATCTGCCAAAGCTGGTCAAATATGCGGAAAGCAAGAACATAGGAATTATTTTGTGGACCGTCTTCAACGTTCTCGACAGTCAGCTGGACGCCGCCTGCGAGAAATACAGCAAGATGGGAGTCAAGGGATTCAAAGTGGACTTCCTTGACAGATATGACCAGGAGGGAGTGGACATGATACACAGAATAGCCGACAGATGCGCAAAGAGCAAATTACTCCTGGATTATCACGGGATATTCCCGCCAAACGGCATAAACAGGACCTACCCGAACATTCTGAACTTCGAGAGTGTGTTCGGAATGGAAGAGGCAAAATGGAGTGAGGCGGACAAAGTCGACATGCCTCTGTACGATGTCACATACCCCTTCATACGAGGTATGTCGGGTTTCGTTGACTTCACGCCAGGAGGTTTCCGAAACGCCACAAGAAAAGACTTCAAGCCTGTGTACAGCAACCCGATGACAATGGGAACACGATGTCATCAACTTGCCAATTATATCATTGACGACTCTCCGCTCACTATGTTGGCAGACAACCCTACCATCTACGAGGACGAAAAGGAGTGTACTGACTTCATCACGTCACTACCTACCGTGTTTGAGAAGATGGAATGCGTAGCTGGAGAAATGGGTGAATATATTGTCATGGCACGTGAGGAGAAAGGCGACTGGTATGTGGCTGGACAAACTAACTGGACGGACAGAGACATCACTGTGGACTTCGGATTCCTTCCTTCCGGGAAGACTTTCAAGGCACAGCTGATGTGTGACGGAGCTAATGCGGACAGAGTAGCCACAGATTACACACGCAAGGAGATGACTGTCAACTCATCCACAAAGATCAATATACATATGGCTTCAGGCGGCGGATTCGCTATGTCTCTGAAAAAATAGTAATAGCTCGTATGACACTTTCATCAGTCAGTATTTCTTTTTTTACGAAAAAAACATTTCTTTTGCAAAAAAAAAGACGTGGATACATTCTTAGAACTTGTCGCAAAAGATTTGACGGAGGAACTTGAGGGAGACTTCACAAGGACCACAATAATATTTCCGAACAAAAGAGCAAGCCTGTTCTTCAACAAATATTTGGCTGATATTACGGAAGAACCGATATGGGTACCAAATTACATGACCATATCGGACATGTTCTCTGCATTATCAGCCAAAACACTGTGTGACCCCATCAAACTAGTATGCACTCTCTATGAGTCATTCATCAAGGTGACAGGAACAGAAGAGACTCTTGACAAGTTCTACTCATGGGGTGAGTTGATGCTGAGCGATTTCGAGGATATCGACAACAATATGGCTGACGCAAAGAAACTGTTCGCTAATATCTCCGACCTGGAAAACATGACGGATTTCTCATTCCTGTCAGAAAGCCAGATAGAGTCAATAAGACAGTTCTTCGTCAACTTCAATCCAGAGAACAGGACAAGACTCAAGGATAAGTTCCTGAGTATCTGGAACGCACTCTACCCCACTTACAAAGATTTCAAGGAGTCTCTGTCCGCCCAGAATCTCTGCTACGACGGCATGCTGAAAAGAGATGTCATTGAGCAATTCCAGGCATCACCAGAGAACATGACAGACAAGCTCACCAGCGACACATACGTGATCATCGGATTCAACGTGTTGAATGAGACAGAGAGAATGATGTTCAAGCTGCTCAGCAAACACAAGAAGTCATTGTTTTACTGGGATTATGACGAGGCATATCTAAACACTAAAGATATGTCTGGCAAGAAGAACTACAGAGGATATGAGGCTGGTCAGTTCATAACTGACAACATCAGGACATTCGGCAACAGATTCAAAGATCATCCCGAATACTTCCAATGTTTCAAGAAAAAGAAGAACATTACATATATATCATCTCCGACAGAAAATGCGCAGACACGCCATGTCAATCAATGGATCAGCGAACACGTGACATCCGACAGGCCTTACTGCGAAAACGCTGTGGTACTCTGCAATGAGAGCTTTCTTCCGTCGGTGTTACACTCCATTCCACCTACCACAACTGACGGGCAGCCGATTATGCTGAACGTCACAATGGGTTATCCTCTCAAAGAGACTCCGATCTATAGCTTCGTCATATCATTGTGCGAGCTACAAATCCACGGAATAGCAGATAACACGTACTGGAGATTCACGTTTGTGGCCAACGTGCTACGTCACCCAATAACAAGAAAGATGACAGACAACTTGTCTGTGACAATTCTAGACAAACTGACAAGCGGAAACCTCATGTTCCCGTCAGATAATGACATCTTCAACGTCAACTTTAATGATGACGCGATTCTCAAGGAGAGCTCTGAGGCTTTTATAAATAAGGTGTTCACCAGACAACGCTCACAAAGCGACATCACCTCGTACTTAATTGACATTTTGAAGGAAGTCGGAGTGTCATACAGAGACACACAAGGAGACACCTTGCAGATAGAATCAGTATTCAACGCGTATACTATTATAAACAGGATTCATGGACTACAAAGCGAACAGTCATCCTTCAACGTCAATAATGAGACATATTTTCGCATAGTCAGACAGATTCTCGGGGCGAAATCTATACCTTTCCACGGAGAACCGGCTATTGGAGTGCAGGTAATGGGTATTCTTGAGACTCGAAATCTTGACTTCAGAAATATCATCTTACTGTCGTGCAACGAGGACAAGCTTCCTAAAAACACACACCGTTCATCTCTCATCCCTTACAATTTGAGGGAAGCATACGGCATGACCACAACGGATAAGCAAGTCAGTCTCTACGCTTATTATTTTTACAATCTGCTGCAAAGGGCAGAAAACATAACGATAATGTACAACTCGTCTACCGAGGATATGAATAAAGGCGAGATGTCAAGATTCATGATGCAACTGCAGATAGAGTCTAAAAAGATACTTGGAGACGACCAAATAATCAAAACAAAGAAAATCACTGCTGACAGCGAGGCAGAAAGCAGCGAGGAGAAAGAAATAGAAAAAACAGACGTAGTGATGGACGTCTTGATAAAGAGGTTCGAGAACAATGTACTTTCACCTACTGCGATAAACACCTATCTCGAGTGCCCAATGAAATTCTATCTCCGATATATAGCGGGATTTAAGGAGGTTGAACAAGTGACAGAAGATGTGGACAATCCAATGTTCGGTAACATCTTTCACTTTTGCATGGAGCAGATTTATAAGACCTTCGGCAACAGACAGATACAATCCGCAAACATAAAGGAATTAGCTGACAATACCAATTACATTAGCAATATGGTGGACAGAGGGTTCGCTGTACAACTCTTCAACAAAAAGGATGAGGGTGACGTCAGATATCAGAACAAATATAACGGACAACAACTGCTGAACCACTACGTCCTCAGAAAATTCATAAGGAATCAACTCCTTTACGATGCTCAATCCTGCCCTATAAGGATTTTGGGAACAGAGAAAAACGTGGAGCACATCATACATGTCAACGGCGGAATCAAGGTTAAACTCGGAGGAATAATCGACCGATATGACTTAGTGGCAGACAAAGACGGCACAGACCATGTCCGTGTAGTTGACTATAAAACCGGGTCAAACATGGTTAGCAAGTCAACAATGGAGGATATGTTCAAAGGTAACGCACACTTCATGTTACAAGCGTTCTACTACAGCGACATACTGATGGAGGAGAAACAATACGTAACAGATATCACCGGCAAAGACTCTTTACCAAATATCGTACCGACACTGATGTATGTGGCACAGCCTTTGAACGACAGGACACAATATCTCATACTTGACAAAAAAGACATTGACGATTTCTCCGCTATTAAGGAGTCATATCACGATGGCCTAATGAGTATCATTGAGGAAATATACAATCCAAACACGTCGTTCAAGCAATGTGAGGACGAGACAAAATGTGCGAATTGCCAATTTATTGACTTTTGTAAGAAATAATTCAACATGCGTAACACAAGCAACGTAGAAAAGATAATTTTAGGAATTGATCCTGGCACCAATCTCATGGGATATGGATTGATAAAAGTAAAAGGGAATAAGGCGGAGATGATAATGATGGGAGTGATTGAGCTGAGCAAATATGACAGCCATTATCTCAGACTGGGAAAAATATTCACAAGGGTGACAAGTATCATCGAAGAGTATAAACCAGACGAGATGGCCATCGAAGCACCGTTCTTCGGAAAGAACGTCCAGTCAATGCTGAAACTGGGAAGAGCACAGGGCGTAGCAATAACCGCCGCTATAATGAGGGACATACCCGTTCACGAATATGAGCCGAGAAAAATAAAAATCGCCATAACAGGTAACGGAAACGCATCAAAAGAACAAGTGGCAGGAATGTTACAGAGGATGCTACACATACCTAAAGATGACATGGACATACAACTTGACGCTACAGACGCTTTGGGCGCCGCATACTGTCATTTCATACAATACGGCAAGCCCGAAAGCGAAATTAAATTCTCGTCGTGGAAAGACTTTGTAAACAAAAACTCGGACAAAATACATATATAAAGAAAAAAACTAACTATATTTGTACGATAATTCTTAATTGCACATACATTATATTCAACAAATTAAACTCGTTGTGTATGAATATCACATCAAGAAAACAAAGCAGATAGTAATACAAACGAGTAACATTTTGATTGTCTTAGTTATAAAACAGATTAAATGACAAACAATGATTTTCCTTCAAGACAATACGCAATGGAGTACGGAACCTTTTTAGGTATTGCGTGGACAATTGTCTTTATAATATATGTTATGGGCTTTCGAACAGGCAACGGCTTGTTTTTTTTCCTCGGATTGACTGGATTAGCGTGCTTGCTGATATTACCTTTCATATTCGCTTGGAGAATAAAAAAACTACAACCAGATAATGAAGGGCTAGGCTTTATTAGGGCTCTTTCATTCACTATTAACCTTTTCATGTTTGCCTGCATTTTTACAGGAGCGTGCGAATTCGTCTACTTCAATTACATGGATGGCGGACAACTTACTGAAGCGGTAAGAAAAATGTTCACATCACCTGAAATGAAGGAAGCTTACACTAACATGGGCTTGAGTGAGACCTATTCCCAAATGCAAGATAACCTGACACAGGTAAGTAACTTGTCTGCTTTCGAGAAGACAGAAATGCTTTTTAACAGTAACTTTTTGTTTAGCGTAATCTTATTTCTGCCTGTCAGCCTGGTTGCTTCGTTAGAAAATAAAACAAAACTGTAATTCAGACGGCGACAATATAATATTAAAGAAAAAATCACGTATTGTTATGGATATTTCAGTAATAGTTCCGTTATACAACGAGGAAGAGTCACTTCCTGATTTACACGCATGGATTAAGCGTGTAATGGACAATAATAATTTTTCTTACGAGATAATTTTTGTAAACGACGGCTCTACCGACAAGTCATGGAACGTTATCGAGACTCTGGCAAAGAATAATACAGAAGTTCATGGTATTAAGTTCAGACGTAACTACGGAAAGAGTCCAGCATTATACTGTGGATTTGACAAGGCATGCGGTGACGTTGTCATCACTATGGACGCAGACTTACAAGACAGCCCTGACGAGATACCGGAACTTTACCGTATGATTATGGAAGAGGACTACGACTTGGTTAGCGGATTCAAGATGAACAGAAAAAAAGGTGACCCTCTATCCAAGACAATACCAACAAAGCTATTTAACGCTACAGCAAGAGCCGTTAGCGGTATCAAGAATCTTCACGACTTCAACTGCGGACTGAAGGCATACAAAAATGAGGTGGTAAAGAATATTGAAGTCTACGGAGAGATGCACAGATACATACCATATATCGCCAAGAATGCCGGCTTCGTGAAAATCGGAGAAAAGCCAGTACACCATCAGGCACGACAATATGGTGTCAGCAAGTTCATGGGATGGAACAGGTTCGTGAACGGCTATCTCGATCTTCTCAGCCTTTGGTTTATCAGCACATTCGGACGAAAACCAATGCATATCTTCGGTTTCATCGGAACACTGATGTTCTTTATCGGCTTTTGCGCCGTCATCACTGTGGGAGCAATAAAAATACACGCCTTGTGTACAGGTACACCACATCCACTGGTAACTAACTCTCCGTATTTTTACATCTCACTGACTATGATGATTTTGGGCACACAACTCTTCCTCACTGGATTCCTTGCTGACATGATAAGCAGAAGCTCACATGAGAGAAACAAATATCAGATAAGCAAGATGATTTAGTTAGTATTAATGATTAATAATTAAAAGAAGTACATTTTGAGATTTGCTAATAACATATTTTCAGCATTTTGTACGATTTTACTAATATTATCGTGCTCCTCAAATAATTGTCCTGTGGACAACTATGTATCATGCAATTATTATTTCTATGATTCAGAAGGAACATCTGTCTCATTGGCAGACACACTGACAATCAAGACTTTATTACCCGGATACAAGACAAGCTATATATACCGTAAGCTTGGATATGCCACAATCACTCTTGACTATCAGGACTCTACTTACATCAACAATGGATATGCGGAGACGACCAAGGAGGTGAGACGAGACACGATATTAGTCAACAAACTGACCAACAGTACTTACTTTCAGTTACCAATGAGCTATTTTAATGATGAAGACACTATAGTAATGTCATACTCCAGCATATCATTGTCTGACACAATTAAAGTGAGACACTATAGTTATCCACACATTGAACTTCCTGAATGTGGTGCGTATAGATTCCACACACTAAGGAACGTGACATCCACAGATAGAAACATAGATAAGATAGAGATCTCTAATCCGAAAGTTAACTATGACGGAAATGAAAACATCAAAATATATTTCAACGGTAGTGCGGAATAGTCTCTGTCTGATTATCACCTTTCTGTCAACAATGACAGTCTCAGGACAAACACTCTCTGGCTTGACAAAGGAAGGGAATAAGGTGGTCATCGACTCTACTATGAACATACAAAAACCCGAAGGTCCAACAAAATGGATTCCTCAAGACAACGAGTCAGATTACAAGACTACATTCTTTCAAGGTTTCACCCTATCTGTTGATTTAATAGGAGCGGGAATGCAGATTCTTGGAGATTATGGTAATATGGAAGCCGCACTGCGACTTAATCTCAAGAACACGTATTTTCCAATTGCTGAACTCGGATACGCAAAATGTGATATAACCGACGATGACACAAACATAACATTCAAGGATAATGCTCCTTACATAAGAATAGGATTCGACTATAATATACTGAAGGACAAACTTCAGGACAATAAACTATTTGTCGGTTTCAGATATGGTTTATCTAAATATGATTATGACATATCCGGTGCAGAAATGACAGATCCCATCTGGGGAGGTTCTGAGAACTTTCATCTGAATAACATAAGCACCACCAGCCAATGGTTAGAGCTATGCTTTGGTTGCCAAGTCAAGATAGTAAGTAATTTCCATATGGGATGGAGCATAAGATATAAATCAGAGTTACATTCCACGAAGAGTGATTATTCAAAACCATATTATATACCTGGTTACGGAACTACGGTGAACAGCAGTTGTTGGGGAGGAACGTACAATCTCATCTTTGATCTTAACTGGGGAAAAAAACACGGAAAATGAAAATATTCGGAATTGAGCAAAAGGACAACGCGGAAAAACATGACATCAAATGGTGGGGATGGATTCTACTTATCATTCTGATTGTAGGAACATATTTCGTTTATAGGGAACAACATCCTAACACCACGAATAATGGTATTTCCTGGACTTCCGCAAAAACTCAGAGATGTGAAGGAATGGTGTTCGGCACAATATACCACATCACCTACGAGGCAGAGAATGATATGCAGGAAGAGATAGTAAAGGTTTTACAAGAAGTGGACAATTCACTCTCTCCTTTTAACAAAGAATCTATTATCTCTGCTATAAATGATGGAAGAGACACCACAGTGAATGAGATGTTCACAGATGTGTTCACACTTGCCGAAAAGATATATAAAGACACGGATGGAGCTTTCGATATTACTGTCGCTCATCTTGTGAATCTCTGGGGCTTTGGCTTTAAGAACATTAAAAATGTGAATGAAGTTAAGGTGGATAGTCTGATGACTTATGTGGGATTGGATAAAGTGCAACTGAAAGACAGACATATACTGAAATCCCATAAAGAGACAATGCTTGACTGCGGAGCTATAGCAAAAGGATATGGTGTGGACGCTGTTGGCAAGTTTCTGGAGAAAAACAATGTGAAAAACTACATGGTGGAGATAGGTGGTGAAGTCAGGGTGAGAGGAAAGAACCCAAAAGGACAACTATGGAAAATAGGTATTAACAAACCTGTAGATGACTCACTATCACTGAACAGAGATATTGAACAAGTACTTAAAATCTCAGACCTATCTATGGCCACATCTGGAAATTATCGCAATTTCTACATCAAAGGTGGCAAGAAATACGCACATACCATAGACCCTCGTACAGGTTACCCTGTCCAGCACAACATACTGTCATCAACGGTGATAGCATCAGACTGCGCTACAGCAGATGCTTATGCAACGTCATTCATGGTACTGGGACTCGAAGAGTCAAAGAAAATTTTAGAACGTCACAAAGAACTAATGGCGTTCTTTATCTGCGCTGGAGAAAACGGAGAGACTGAGGAATGGATGACAGATAACATAAAAGAGTATATCTCGGAGTAATTTACTTTAATAAGAAGTATAAAAAAAAAGAATTAGACGATGTCACTTACAATGTTTGAACGGCTTCAGCAGCTACCTTTACTTCAAGGAATGAGCAATAACGACATTGAAAGTTTCGTATTCAAGGTTCAGCTTGACTTTCAACAACATATTGCTGGAGAGTACATGGCCGAGCAAGATGAGAATTGTAAAAAACTTATCTACGTTATAAACGGAGAACTAAAAACCATTTTTCGTGTTCCTTGCAATAACATAGTAGTGACAGAATATATAAAAGCACCAATTGCTATTGAGCCGTACAGCATGTTTGGAATGAGACAGCGATACACAAGAGATTATGTGTTCGAGACAGATGGCAGTACACTGGTAATTCCAAAGAATGTATTTCTGAACACACTGATGGATTATCCGATAATAAAAACCAACATGCTGAATCTTGTTTGTAACAAGATGCAACAAGCAAACAATCAACTCATGCTCAGCGAACCCGCATCAATAAAAAATAAAATAACAAGACTTGTGCGTGGGTATTGTTTGAATGACATAGGAGAAAAAGTGATAAAAATAAAAATGGAGACTATGGCGAATATTATCGGAGAAACAAGACTCAACGTCTCCAACACACTAAAACAACTTAACAACGAAGGACTTATATCACAACAACGAAACGCATTTACAGTATTTGACATGCGTAAGTTTATAAGTGCTTAACAATATCATTAAACAAAATATGAATCCATTTTTCACTACATACGAGTATATTCCTTTCGATAGAATCAAATTTGAGGATTATGAACCTGCAATAATGCGAGGTATCGAAGAAGAAGATAAAGACATAGAGAGTATTGTATCAAACAGAGATAAAGCAACGTTTGAAAACACTATTGAAGCACTCGACAATGCAGGTTCACTACTAGAGAATGTTGAGGAGTGTTTCTACAACCTTTTAAGTGCAGAGACAAATGACAATTTAGACAACCTTGCACAAAAACTGTCCCCTATTCTATCCGAACACTCAAACAACATACTTCTCAATCAAAAACTTTTTGAAAGAGTAAAAAGTGTATACAATGAATATAAGTCAAAAAACTTTGACGGGCTGACGACAGAACAAAAGACACTACTCGAAAAGAAGTACTCCGGATTCGTTAGAAACGGCGCATTACTTACAGATGAAGAGAAAACAAAATTACGTGATTATTCCTCTCAACTAAGCGTCTTATCGCTACAATTCTCACAGAATAAACTGAAAGAAACAAATGATTTCTTCCTGCATATCACTGATGAGAATGACCTGGAAGGCTTACCAGACAGTAGCAAGGAGGCTGCGAGAGAAGCTGCGAAGGAAAGAAATCTCGATGGATGGTGTATTACACTCCATGCCCCAAGTATGGTTCCTTTCATGACATACTCAACAAAGAGAACTCTTAGAGAGAAGGTGTACATGGCATATAACACAATATGCACTCACGACAATGACAACAACAACTATGAGATTGTTAGGAGCATTGTCAACCTGTCGCTGAAATTAGCGAATCTTCTAGGTTACAAAAACTATGCTGAATATGTACTCGAAAACAGAATGGCAGAGAACACAACACGTGTGTACTCTCTTCTTGACAATCTGATAGACGCATATATGCCAACGGCACGAAAAGAGGTTGATGATGTACGCAGTATAGCGAAAGAAATAGAAGGTGAGGACTTTGTAATGATGCCGTGGGACTTCGCATATTATTCTAACAAACTGAAAGAAAGGGAATATAACATCAACTCGGAGATGGTGCGTCCATATTTTGAGTTGTCAAAGGTTAAGGAGGGCGTCTTTGGTTTAGCCACGGAACTCTATGGAATAAAGTTCACAAAGAACGACAACGTACCTGTATATCACAAAGATGTAGAGGTGTACGACGTAATAGATAAGGACAATAAACCATTGGCAACTTTCTATTGCGATTTTCATCCGAGAAGCTCAAAGAAGTCTGGAGCATGGATGACAAACTTCAAGAGTGAGTATATAGACAAAAATGGAAAACGAATACTCCCTCAAGTTTCCATCGTAACAAACTTCACTAAGCCTACGCCAGACAAACCAGCATTGCTGACATTAGATGAGGTGGAGACATTCTTACATGAATTCGGACATTCTTTGCATGGAATATTCGCAAACACAAAGTATCGCTCGCTTAGCGGCACAAATGTATATTGGGACTTCGTCGAACTACCATCTCAATTCATGGAGAACTTTAGCGTGGAACGTGATTTTCTTATCACTTTCGCTCGACACTACAAGACCGGTGAAGTGATACCTGATGAACTGATAAAGAAAATCATCGACAGCAGAAACTTTAATGTAGCATATGCATGTATGAGACAAGTAAGTTTTGGGCTGCTCGACATGGCTTATTATACCATCACTGAACCATTAGAAGAAGACATAAGGACATTTGAGAAGAAAGCTTGGGAAAAGGCACAAGTAATAAACTCTGTCAACGAGACATGCATGAGCGTACAATTCTCACATATAATGGCAGGAGGATACTCGGCTGGATATTACTCATACAAATGGGCAGAAGTGCTTGACGCCGACGCATTCTCTCTATTCAAGAAAAATGGGATATTCAACAAGGAGACTGCGGACAGTTTCAGAAATAACATTCTGTCTAAAGGCGGAACTGAACATCCAATGAAGTTGTATGTTAGTTTTCGCGGTCAGGAGCCAACAATTGACGCTTTACTTAAAAGGAATGGTATCATACAATAACACTTATGTTATAAATGAAGATATTTAATTATATATATATACTGACAATGACATTATTATGTGTGTCGTGTTCAAAAGAAGATGACCTTAATGAACTGTTTATAGGAAAGAAATGGTTGATGACAGGAGCCACAATCAATGGCAATGTAATGAATTCTGAAGTAAAAAACCTATATCAGAGTGGTACGTCAGCATATTTTATTAATTTTGCCACGTCAAGTTTCAACGGAACATTGTCCGAAGGAACAAACATATCAGGAAATTGGTCTGCTGATGGAGAAAAGAAATCAATGACATTGTCTATAACACAAACAAGTGGAAACATAAGCGTCTTCGATAAAAACTTGTACACGATTCTTAAAAACATTAAGAAGTACGAGGGAGATTCAAATATTATGATTCTCAAACAAGACGATGATAACTATATACGCTTCTCCGCAAATCGATAAAATTATTGTTTTATGAGTGATCAACACAAACAATTAAATTTAGATTTACGTTATCTCCGCATGGCTCACATATGGGCTGAAAACTCCTATTGCAAAAGGCGACAGGTCGGGGCGCTCATCGTGAAAGACAAGATGATAATATCAGACGGGTACAACGGCACTCCTTCTGGATTCGAGAATGTCTGCGAAGACAACGGGAACACTACTCTACCCTATGTCTTACACGCCGAAGCGAACGCAATAACAAAAATCGCCAGGTCAAGCAACTCAAGTGACGGGTCAACATTATATGTGACCGCATCACCATGTATTGAATGCGCAAAACTTATAATACAAGCTGGCATCAAAAGGGTTGTATACTCTGAGAAATACAGACTTGAGGATGGAGTTGAATTGTTACGTAAAGCAGGTATAGACGTCCTTCTGCTTGAGGATAATAACATAGAAAAGAATAATAATTAACACAATATAAAAGATGAATATAAACCGCTCATCTAGATATATACCGCTTATATCAGCAGTCAGTGTAGTTATAGGAATAATCATCGGCACGTTCTTCGCAAACAGATTCTCCGGTAACAGACTGAATATCATCAACACGTCAAGTAACAAGCTAAACGACTTACTTCACATCATTGATGACCAATATGTTGACACTGTTAACATAGCGGATATTGTCGAACAGACCATGCCTAAGCTCCTGGACGAACTGGATCCACATTCCACATACATATCCGCTAAAGCCGCACAAGCCGCAAATGATGATTTAAGAGGCAGTTTCAGCGGCATCGGTGTTCAATTCACGATAAGAACAGATACAGTGAGAATCACAAACATCATCAAGGGAGGACCTTCTGAGAAGGTCGGACTGCTTGCGGGTGATAAGATAATATCGATTAATGACAAACCATTTGTCGGCTCCATAGTCACCAACGAAGAGACTATGCATCGTCTGAAAGGTGAGGCAGGAACAAAAGTGAAATTGGGAATCATACGAAGCGGAAGTAAGAAAACCAAATTCTTCACAATTGTCAGAGGTGATATACCAGTGAAAAGTGTGGACGCCACTTATATGATTGACAAACAACTGGGATATATCAAAATCAAGAGTTTTGGTGAGACAACATACGCCGAGTTGTTAACATCTCTTGCAGAACTGCAAGAGGAGGGATTCCAAGGACTTGTAATTGACTTACGCGATAACGGAGGAGGGTATCTGCAAAGCGCAATACAGATGATTAACGAGTTCTTACCAGAAAAGAGACTTATAGTATATACAAAAGGACGTAAATTCAAGAAGGAAGAGTACTACAGTGACGGAAGAGGATCATACGAGAACCTACCACTTATAATACTGACAAATGAGTTCTCTGCAAGTGCGTCTGAGATTTTCTCTGGAGCAATCCAAGATAATGACAGAGGAGTGATAATTGGCAGAAGAACATTCGGAAAGGGACTGGTACAGCAACCAATCGACTTCTCAGACGGCTCAATGCTCAGACTCACCGTGGCAAGATACTACACCCCATCTGGAAGATGTATACAAAAGCCTTATGTTAAGGGACATAGCAGAGAAGAGTATGAGATGGACCTCCTGACAAGATATGAGCATGGTGAGTTCTTTAATGAAGACTCAATACATCAGACGGGTGAGGAATATCACACAAGAATAGGACGTGTAGTATACGGCGGAGGAGGAATAATGCCAGATTACTTTGTGGCAGAAGACACGACCCAATACACGTCATATTATAACGAGGTATATAATAAAGGAATAATAACACAATTCTGTTTCGAATATGTTGACAACAACAGAAGCTCACTAAATGGCTTCAAACAAGCAGACGAGATTGTGCGTTACCTTCACAAACAAAACACAATGGATAAGTTCATCAAGTACTGTGACGATAAAGGTATCAAGAGACGCAATAATCTGATAATAAAGTCACAACATGTTCTCGAGAAGGCCGTGTATAGCGGAATCATATACTACATGCTTGACATGAACGAATACATGAAGTTTATTAATAAAGATGATGTCACATTGTTAAAGGCCATTGAGGTATATAAAAACAAAGAATATATTCCAAAAGCTAAGACAACGAAATCAAAAATTAAGAAATAGACAAGATGAGAATAGCATTACTGACATATTTTGCGGCAGACAATTACGGCGCAACATTACAAGCATATGCCACGATAAAAGCATTTGAAAGAGAAGGTCACAAAGTGGAACTCGTAAACTATGTAATACCTGAGCCAGAGAATCCATTATTCAAAAAAATCCTCCTATTGCCAAAATATCTAAAATTCAATAGTTTCAGAAAAAAATATTTCAAAAATATCACAAAGAAGTACAACAACTTAGAAGATTTGAGGAATGATCCGCCAAGAGCAGATTGTTATCTTGTAGGTAGTGATCAGACATGGAATCCTGAAATATCCAAACATATGGCGAAGGGTTTTTTCCTAGACTTTGGAAGCAAAGACATATTTAAGGTCACATATGCGACAAGCTTCGGCAAGGAGAAATGGGAAGATACAGAATGGATAAACTCAAAAGAAACAAAAGAATTATTAAATCAGTTTGACTTAATTTCAATAAGAGAAACTAGCGGATTAAATATTCTAAATGACTATTTTAGTATAAAGAATGTCACGAATGTTATTGATCCCGTACTACTCTTTGAAAACTACAATGACTTAACAGGAAATGTAAAAGAGAATAATAAGATTATTGCATATAAGCTTATAAACTCCGAAGCATTTTACAATATCTGTAGGAAAACAGGCAAATATTTTTCAACAAGAGTTCAAAGTATAGGCTCAATACGAAAAATTGATGGAATCGATTGTAACTATCCCGAATCACCTACAGAGTGGATTAAATGCATAGCTGGTGCCAAATATGTTATCACTGATTCATTTCATGGAGCAGTTTTCTCCATACTATATAGACGTCAATTTGTAATATGCGCATCCGATCCTAAAAGAATAACAAGGATAAAGTCGCTTTTAGACATTTTAGGTATTGAAGGAAGAATTTTGACCGAAAATGATGATGCTGAAAAATATTACAAACTACTCTCAACTCCTATAGACTACGATACAGTACATCTGAAACTAAAGAGATTGAGAGAAGAATCAATTAATTATATCAAACAGATTAACATTGAATATAAGAAAAGGATCCAAAACAAATAGTCAGTCCTTAAGAAGACGTTAACTTATTGTACAACAAGATAATAACACTCTTAAAATTGTATGTATATATTGGATTAACTGTCTTTGTACAATAAAACCTTGCGGATTATACGTGCACAAATCACCATCAAACAGTCGTCAGGCATCGCTTTTCTGGGACTTAGAGACAATGTTGGATTCAAAGCACCCGCTATTCGTGGTCGCAAATCTGACTGATAGGGAAGGCTTAGAGAAGGCATTTGCTCCACTCTTCTGTACAGGCAATTGCCGTCCTCCTAAGCCGATTAGCCTGATGACCGGGCTGCTTATACTTCATCCGAGCTTGTACATTTCCGTCACCGTATTGGCTAGAAAGACGTGGAGCTTATCCTGATGGGAAGCATATGCGTCAATGTCGCCATGGAGGATAAGAGGAAGGAGAAAGAGTACAAGAAGAGTAATAAGGACGGACGCGTGCGTAAGAGTGACAGGGAGCAGACAGCATTCATAGACTCCACTATTCAGGAGAAGAGCGTGACGTTTCCGACGTAACCATCCCAAATGAGACGTTCATGCAAAAACAAAGAGGGTGTGTCAAAATAGGCACATCCTCTTTTTTTACGCAAAGCCCCGACTTTCT
>CALCEL010000062.1 GCA_937900485.1 uncultured Prevotellaceae bacterium | reverse complement strand
CCGGAGCCTGCCTATGCTAACTATATGGCGTTTGCCATATCTGCGGGTGCGGTGATCCGTACTATCGCGACCACTATCGAGGAAGGTTTCTCGCTTCCTAAGGTGGAGAAGTTCGAGGAGCTGATTAACGAGCGTACACGCGCGATTTTGATCTGTAATCCTAACAATCCTACGGGTTATCTTTACACGAGAAGGGAGATGAATCAGATCAGGGACCTTGTGAAAAAGTATGACTTGTATCTGTTCTCCGACGAGGTGTATCGTGAGTTTATCTATACCGGCTCTCCGTATATCTCGGCTTGTCACCTCGAGGGCATCGAGCAGAATGTAGTGCTCATCGACTCTGTCAGCAAGAGATACAGTGAGTGTGGAATACGTATCGGTGCGTTGATTACTAAGAACGAGGAGATAAGAAAGGCTGTGATGAAGTTCTGTCAGGCGCGTCTCTCTCCTCCTCTCATCGGCCAGATTGTGGCTGAGGCGAGCTTGGATGCACCGGAGGAGTATAGCCGAGAGGTGTATGATGAGTACGTTGAGCGACGTAAATGTCTCATCGATGGTCTCAACAGGATACCGGGTGTTTACTCGCCTATACCTATGGGTGCATTCTACACTGTGGCGAAATTGCCGGTGGATGACTGCGAGAAGTTTTGCGCTTGGTGTCTGTCTGAGTTTGAGTACGAGGGCGAGACGGTCATGATGGCTCCGGCGTCAGGTTTCTACACGACTCCGGGCAGTGGTAAGAATGAGGTGCGTATAGCGTATGTCTTAAAGAAAGAGGATCTCGTGAGAGCTTTGTTTGTCCTGCGTAAGGCTCTGGAGGCTTATCCTGGTAGGGTGGAGTGATATGTCGGGACACGTCGATGTCTCTAGATGTCAACATTACTTGTCGCATGGAGTGGTGATGAACGTGATGTCTTAAGCTCTGTGGACAACCATGAGCGTGGAGCGTGTCGGCGTTAGACTCATTCTAAATTACAATTGATTATTATGTCTTTTGCGTATTTTATAGCAAAGAGAATGTATACAGACAACAGGGGCGAGAAAAAGTTTTCTCGCCCCGCTGTTCGTATCGCTATGCTTGGGGTGGTCATTGGACTGGCTGTGATGATTGTCAGCATAGCGGTCGTACTCGGCTTCCAGCGTGAGGTGAGCAATAAGGTCGTCGGCTTTGGATCGCACATTCAGGTCGTCAGTCTTACTCAGACGCATGAGTACGAGATGTTGCCGGTGCTTACCAACGACTCTTTGCTTAAGGTTGTGAAGTCTTATAAAGGGGTGAGAAAGGTGCAGAAGTTCGCCAGCAAGCTCGGCATATTGAAGACGGAGGACGATTTCTGCGGCGTCACCTTCAAGGGGGTGGGTGAGGATTATGACACGTCCTTCTTCCATAAGTATCTTGTCGAGGGTAGCGTGCCTAAGTTTACTGAGAGGGAGTCGCACAACGAGATACTGATCAGCAAGAAGGTGGCGACGATGCTGGGACTGAAGCTGGGTGACAAGGTCTATTCTTATTTCATTGATAAGGATTCGGGGATGCGTGTCAGGCGTTTCCTCGTGAAGGGAGTCTATGAGACGAACCTTGAGGATTATGATAAGGCCAATGTGCTGACTGATATATATACGGTGCGTAAGCTGAACGGATGGACGGAGGAGATGTCGAGCGGGTATGAGATTCTCGTCGATGACTTTGAACATGTGTCTGAGCTGGCTGCGGAGATGCATGAGGATATGTACGGACCGCGTGACAGGAATGGTGTAGTCTACGGAGCTTTCAGCATAAAGGAAATCTCGCCTCACACGTTCGCATGGCTCGCTGTGCTGGACATGAATGTGCTGATGATCCTTATTCTGATGCTTTGCGTGTCAAGTTTCACTATTGTCTCAGGCTTGCTTATCACCATGCTCGAGCGTGTGAATATGATTGGTACGCTCAAGTCGTTGGGTATGACGGATATGGGGGTGAGGAGAGTCTTCACGCATTACGCCGTTATGTTGGTGGGCAAGGGTCTCATGTTCGGAAACATGCTGGGTCTGTCGTTATGCTTTATACAAAAAGAGTTCTCGGTTGTCAAGCTGGACGCATCAGTCTATTATCTTGACTCTGTGCCTGTCTATATTGACTGGCTGAGGATACTTGGTCTGAATGTTCTGACCTTGGTGGTCGTTTCCATAGTCATTTATGCTTCAACGTTTTTAATTGGAATAAGTAAACCGTCAAGAATGATGAAATTTGAGTGATTAATGATGATTTTGTAAGCGGAAACATTAAAATGATAATAAAAAATAAATAATTAGCTATTTTTCTTTTGCAGAATGTAAAATTAAACGTACATTTGTCAGTCAAAAATAATCAAAGTACACACTATAATGAGCAAATTGATAAAGGTTGAGGGCTATAGACAGCTTCTCAATCCTATGCAGACTGAACAAGGCATAAAGCTGATTAAGGATTTTTTCCAAGCTAATTTGTCAACGGCACTGAGACTTCGTCGTGTGACTGCACCTTTATTTGTGCTTCGTGGCCTTGGAATAAATGATGACCTTAATGGTGTCGAGCGTCCTGTGTCATTCCCTATCAAGGATATGGGTGAGCAGGTGGCTGAGGTGGTACATTCACTGGCTAAGTGGAAGAGACTGATGCTTGGTGAGTATGGTATTAAACCAGGTTATGGCTTGTATACTGACATGAATGCCATACGCGGTGATGAGGAGTTGGACAATTTGCACTCTCTCTACGTGGACCAGTGGGACTGGGAGAGAACCATTAATGCCGAGGACCGTAATATAGAGTACCTGAAGAAGACGGTACGTTCAATATATTGTGCGATCAGGCGTACTGAGTATTTGGTTCAGGAGACTTATCCTCAGATTGAGCCGTTCCTTCCAGAGGAGATTCACTTCATCTCTTCTGAGGAGTTGTTGCGCATGTATCCTGACAAGACACCGAAGGAGAGAGAGAACCTTATCTGTGAGAAGTACGGAGCTGTGTTCATCATGGGAATCGGAGGTAAGTTGTCCGACGGTAAGGAGCATGACTTGAGAGCGCCGGACTATGACGACTGGACAACACCGAACTCAGACGGATTCCTTGGGCTCAACGGTGACATCATGATCTGGTATCCATTGCTGAACAGAGCGTTTGAGCTTAGCTCAATGGGTGTCAGAGTGGATAAGGAGGCGCTGTTGCGTCAGTTGGAGCTGACTAACAAGACAGACCGTAAGAGTCTGTATTTCCATAAGAAACTTCTTGACGGCGAGCTGCCGCTCTCTATCGGCGGAGGTATCGGACAGAGCCGTTTGTGTATGGTTCTTCTGCATAAGGCGCATATTGGTGAGATACAGGCAAGTATCTGGCCGGAGGAGATGAGAGAGGAATGTGCCAAGAATGGTATGCCGCTAATTTGACCAGACTGTTGATTCTCACTTACGCAGATACTAATATCCTTTATACATGATAAAGAGGACAACAATTTCCATCCTGAGTCTCCTCACGGCGTTAGCTGTCGAGGCTCAGGATGCGGCATTTAAAGGTAATGCCATGACAGATCCGAACGTGCATGACCCCGTGATGGCGTTTGAGAATGGAAAATATTATATTTTCTCAACGGGAATGGGAATAGACGTGATGTCATCGGACGACATGAGAACGTGGACACGTGAGCAGTCTGTGTTCAAGTTTGTTCCAGTGAAAAACGACAACCCGGCACCAGGCGAACACAGACGCCGTGGTATGATGATGGACAGAAAAGAGTCTACCATCCCACTTTGGGCCGTGGACAGTATTGTCGGCTATCATGGACATACGTGGGCGCCTGACATAAGTTTTCATAACGGCTTGTGGCATCTGTACTATTCTTGCTCCACGTTTGGAAAGAACCGTTCGGCAATAGGACTGGCGATGAACAAGACACTTGACGCTTCATCGCCGGATTATAAATGGAATGACATGGGACCTGTTATTGTGTCGCACCAGCACCAGGATAACTGGAACGCTATCGATCCTAATCTTATTGTCGACGCAAAGAAACGGCCTTGGCTAGTGTTCGGCTCTTTCTGGGATGGTATCCAGATTGTGAGACTTGACAAAGGAGATTTCAAGACTCCGGTCACTACACCTGTGACGATATCACGTCGTCTCGGAGGTAAAGTAAGTTTCGAGGATGTCAACAACAAAGACAATTTTACCATTGAGGGAGGTGACACCATCGAGGCGGGTGAGAATGCTGTTGAGGCTCCGTTCATAATAAAAAGAGGTAAGTATTACTATCTTTTTGTAAGCTTCGATTATTGCTGCAGAGGTCAGAACTCAACATATAAGACTGTCTATGGCCGCTCAAAAAATGTCGAGGGACCATATTATGACAAGAGCGGTAAGCCGATGACAAAGGGTGGAGGAACATTCCTCTTCGGACCTGATGATGATAACTTCGGTATCGGACACTGTTCAGTCTATGAGTTCGACAAGCAGTGGTTCTTTGTCTCCCATGCGTACAGGAAAAATGCTAATGGCGGAGCGAAACTGTTTGTCAGAAGACTGTCGTTTGACAAGAAAGGATGGATTGTTACGGAGTGATGGTGACGTGAGATAGAAAACGGGACTGACCCAGAGGTCAGTCCCGTTTTTTCATAATTGTCTGTGGTCATCAGAAGTCAGACGTGTTGTTCTTCTCGTAATAAGACTTATAGTCATTTCCTGAGAACTCCGTTCCAAGGTCCTTGCCTGCCAGTCCGTCGCAGACACCCTTGTAAGCCCATTTCCTCAGATAGTTGCTGTCCCAGAGGTTAGGAGACTCGTCCGGTAACCAGTACTTATGCTCATCAGCATTGTCGGACAGTGTCCATATCGTGATACCTGACTGTTGAGCTTCCGGCACGATTCTCTTGTATGACTCAAAGACTCTTCTGTAAGCCTCATACTGTGCCTCAAGCTGATTGCTGGATGGAGTGGCTGTTCCGAGCGAGATGTCCAGCTCCGTAATCCTTATCAGTTTGCCAGTGGCAGCCAGTTCCGTCAGTGACTCATCCACCTGACTCATGAAAATCTCAATCTGCTCGTCGAACGACTCGTCTGCGCTCACGTCAAGTCTGAGGTGACATTGTGTTCCGAGACCGTCGACCACAGTGGTGCCGGCCTTAGCGTCGATATCCTTAGCGAATGCTATGAACGCTGCTCGTTTTGACGGAGAAGTCTCAAGATTATAGTCGTTGATGAATAGTTTGGTGTCAGGCAGGTACTTACGCGCCATCTTGAATGCCTGAGCCGCATAATCCTCGCCAATGTAATATCCCCAGTACCAGTGTCCGTCGCCCCAGTTGAGTGTCAGTCCGTTCTCCTCGTCCTCCACTGGTGCTTGGTCGTATACCGTGTTGTCATCGTTGTCCTTGAATGAACCTCCAAAGATATTATTTAAACCTCTTGGAGCGTTGCTGCCGTCAGCTATCGCCTCGTTCACCACGTCGTAGCCATATGGTGTTACCCCTTTCTCGCTCAGATGGTCAGCCACTCCCTTAATCCATGTCTCCATGGCCTCCAGCATGGCAGCTCGTTTCTCCTCGGCAGTCTTTGACACGTAGTAGGTGCGTGACTTTCTCGGAGACATTTTGCCCTTGCGTGAGCGTACCAGCTGATATGCTCCCTTAGCCTCACTCGCCTGGTCTTTCGCAGGACCGAACTTTATATTGTCGATGTAGTAGTCTGCGGCCACTGCCCCGAAGTTCAGGATAATTCTGTTAGCGTCCTCCGGTGACGGCGTGAACTCATACTCACAGAGTGTCCAGTCAGTGCCGATGGTGAAGCTGTTGTAACCACCCTGGCTGCCGTACGTCTCAGAGTTCTGGTATTGGAACTGAAGAACACCAGACGCTACGGATGACTTCGCATAGAACTGAATGATGTACTTCTTCGTGTTGTCTAGCGGAGTGTCAAATGTGTAGCAGCACTGAGCTGACCAGTTGTTCGCATCAGATGGGTTGTTCAGGTGTAGGCAATACTCGGAGTCGTTGTATCCAGGAGATGTAACGTCACTTGACGAGCTGTTACCCCATGAGCCCCATGCTCCCTTCGTGCCTCCCTCGAAGTCGGCGTCATCGCCGCCAAGAATAGTCTCCATAGGATCCTCCACCTTCGTTCCCAACTCAATGTCATCAATCCAGTATTCCGCAGCCACAGCTCCGAAGTTCAGCAATACTCTGTTGGCGTCATCTGGTGTAGGAGTGAATGAATACTCATATTGCGTCCATGTCGTTGTCAGATTGAAGCTGTTGTAGCCACCCTGACTGCCGTATGTCTCAGAGTTCTGGTATTGGAACTGCAGGACGCCGGCGTTAGAAGATGACTTGGCCCAGAATCGTATGGTGTACTCAGTGTCAGGGTTCAGCGGCTCGTCCATGGTATAAGCGCATTGAGCCGACCAGTTGTTCGCATCAGTAGGGTTGACGAGATGCATACAGTATTCTGAGTTATAACCTGGTTGAGCGCAGTCCTTGGACGAGCTGTTACCCCATGAGCCCCATGCTCCTGTCGTTCCTCCCTCGAAATCGCCGTTGTCACCCGAGAGAATAGACTTGATATCCGAGTCAGTCTCTATCACCATAGTCGGTGCGATGAGTGACTTGAGATAAGCAGTCCTTTGCTGTGTGTGCCAGATGAAATTATGACCGTATAATGCCAGGTCATGTTCCTTAGTCGCATCCAGCATCGCGTCCACCGTTGTGAAGTTGAGAGCGCCGGAATTAGTGACAATGGCGTCATGTTTCATGGCGTTGCCCGGTGTCACCATCTGAAAGTTAGTGTTGACGAGGTCTGCGTATGTGCCGCCGTTGATATACATGTCAGCACCGAATCCGAGACCAAGCTTCATGTTTGGTGTGTACTGTTCTGAGTATGTCTTGATGTCGTCATAGTTGGCTATGACTTCCTTGACGGCAAGAGGAATCTCAGCCATGGTCACCTGACCCTCATTAGCTGGTCTGCTCCATTCCCAGGCCTGCTCATCACAGCCGCTCAGAAGTGCGGCTGTGGTGATAGCGGAGAAAATATAATATATATGTCTCATATTTTTCTATTGATAAGATTTAATTTAAATGTTTACTTGAACCGGTGTTGTCCGACGTCCGTTATTCAGTTTCGGATGGGAAGTCTGACACGGTGATGGAAGAACAAGGGACGAGTCTCATGTTGTCGATGTAAACCTTGTTTGTGAATGCTGATGACGGATATTCTGTACCGTTCACAGTGATGTCTGTGTTGACGAAGCCAAATCCGAAGTTCTTGTATGAGCCGTTGTTTCTGTCATCGATGACGTTTTGGAATATCGGTGTCTCGCCGTCCTCGATGCTGTTGGCGTATTTGCTGAAGTCAGACAGTTTTATCGTCACCGTCTCCCATCCGTTGGTCTTAAATGGAGTGAGCTTACCGTCTTTCACCCATGGGATCCACACGTAGGTCTGTGTTGAAGAGCTTTTTGACTCGTCACTTCCGTAACCATTGTAGCTCACGTTATTCTGCAGTGTGATTTGAATCTGTCCTGTGCCATTCCATTCGTCCGGGCAATAGATGTCGAACTGCAGTGCTATGTCTGTGATAGGAGAATCGGAGTCGAACAGTCCGTTCTCACCTGTCATCCATGTCCAGTCATCCGCGTCGTTACCGTTTCCGGCGGTCCACCATTCAGTAGCTCTCGACTTACCTGCTGCTATGCCTCCTTTGTCAAGAAGACGTTGTGGTACGAGCATTGCCACGTTGCCGCGTCCGCTGTTAGTCGGGTCAGTCGTGAGGTCCTCGTCATTACACATTGAGCCGGTCTCGCTCCAGCTCCAGAATCCCTGTGAGCCCAGTCCGTCGAAGTCGATGATGTAACATGAGTTCTCATTGAAGTAGGCTGGTGACTTCGCTGTGCCGTTAGCACCGGTACATGTGATGGATCCTCCGGTTTTCTCGCCCTCCGGCATTACGAATGAGAACCACTCGCCGTCCGTGTCAGAGGTGATATCCGTTATGACATTGCCGGAAGGCAGAGTCACCGTTGTCGTCTCATGCAGGTTAGCTCCGTAAACAACCACCGTCTCTCCTGCTTTAGGTAATGTGCAGCTTATAGACGAGATGGAAGGTGCTGCTGCTCTTATCGTGAAGTTATAAGTCATCGACGTGCCGTCCTTGACAAACGTTATGGTGTTACGTACGTCGTCCTCAGCGTCCACCACTGGAGTCTTGCTGCTCAGTGTGACCCATACGTTATTGTCCGTCATCAAAGCGTTGTTGAAGTACGTGTCATATCCGTTGATGTAGATATGTCTCAAACCGCTGAATCCGCTTCCTTGAATTCTTATCGTCTGTCCCAGTCGTGCGAAGTCCACCTCTCTGTTGTGTGTCTCCGCCGTGGATGATGCGTCTTGCAGGAAGATTTTGTCGACGGAGATCGCAGTGTTGGCGCAGCTCTCGTCATCGCTGCATGACGTCAGTGCTGTCATGGAAGCCAGAACGTATGCCGCTATCATTATATATTTATCCTTTTTCATAGATTTAGTGTTTTGTTTTTAGTGATTAAAATAAATCGCTCTCATCCACCTCACGGGCTTGGAAATTATAGGATTTTACATTTTCGTGGGAGAGCATAGGGTCCTTAGCCTGGTCTGTGGCAGGGTAAGGGAGCAGCAGGCTTTGCTCAGTGGCTGTTGACACTCCGGAGCCTGGTGCCACATAGCTTGGGCTAAGCTCATACGTCTTGGTGCTTGCGGTGTAATAGCTGGCGTTACGGTTCTGGTTGTTCATGTAGTTAACGACCTCCTGTTGCTGATAGTACGCGCGTCTGACGAGGTCATACCAGTATTGTCCCTCGAAGGCGAACTCGATGCGCCTCTCATATCTCAGATCCTCGTAAGTGATGCTGCTTTTTTCTGGCATGCCCGCTCTGCTTCGCACCTTATTATAATACTTGAGAGCTGTGGCGTCTGTCGTCGATGCGTCATTGCCGAGTATGGCCTCCGCAAGGTTGAGATAGACCTCAGCCAGTCGTAGCATGTGAGTGTTGATGCCGGACGACTGTTTATAGCTTATGCCGTTGTCGGCGTTAGTTCCCACCACATACTTCTTAATGTTTGCTCCCTGGCTTCCCGGGTTGTCATCGACGCCGTACGTGTATCCGCCGTTTTTCTGGTTCATCTCAGGGTAATACTCATTGAGCCATGCGCAAGAGAAGTGTTTACGTATCACGTCTTTCTCGTCATACTCGCTCCACAGGTTCCATGAGCAGTATGTCGCTCCGCCCCAGTTCGTACCGTCGCATACAGATGTTGACCATCCGAAGAAAGCGGTGATCTGCTGAGTACATCCCCATCCGACGGCGTCAGTAGAGCCGTTGATCCACTGGAGTTGGAATAATGACTCTGAAGACGAGTTGGCCTTAGCCTCGATAGGGTAGTAAGGTGCCTCTCCGTTCATGGATACCAGTGAGAACAGAGAACCGTAGTTGCTCTCCAGCTCACCGTTATATTCCTCACATACCTTCAGTGCTGCCTTCCTTGCCAAGTCGAGGTAGTAGCTGTTACGTACGCCTCTGTTGAAGTTTGTCACTATCTCATTGTCATCACCGTTGTACTGGCCGTCCTTTATCAGTCCGGCCATTGACAGGTACATTCTTGACAACATGCCGTAAGCGCTGTACTTGTTCACGAAACCGCTGACTGAGGATGTGGCGTTAAGATGCTTCGCCGCATACTCCATGTCGCGAATGGCAAACTCCATGACATCCGCCTGGCGGTATGGCGCTTCGCTGCCGTAGCTGTTGACGAGGTCGGAGGTGTTCTCGTATATGATGGCGTCGCCCCAGAGTGACGCTATGTACCACATTGCCACGCCTCGCATGAAACGCGCCTGAGCGATGCCTTGAGTCTTAGCATTCTCAGATACGGCAGATGATGAGAACTGCTTGATGTTATTTATAACGTTGTTGGCCTGTGACACAACAGAGTAAAAAGAGTTCCATGCGTCGTTGAGTCCATCAGTCAGAGATGTCTCGTTGAGGTTAGTGTATGGATAGATGTAGTCAGAATACTGAGCTGTTATGTTGTTAGCTCTTCCGTCACCCATGCCATAGTAGAACTTATTATTGAAGTCGGACCACACGTAGTTGTACAAGGGATATATGGCAGCCTCGACAGCCTCGTCGGAGTCAAAGTAGGTCTCCTGGTTGAGACTTGTCGTGTTTTCCTGGTCAAGAAAACTGTCGGCACAACTGCCCATAGCCATCGCACCGGTGATAACCATTGTATATAATATATGTTTTTTCATGTCATTATAAAATTTAGAATGTCACATTAAGACCAACTGTGTATACTCGTGGAGAAGGATAGCGTCCGAAGTCTACTCCGTTGAGGAGTGAGTTGCCGTAGTAGCATCCCACCTCTGGATCATATCCGTCGTAGTTGGAAATCGTGAACAGGTTCTGTATGTTACAATATAGTTTGAGGTTGTCTATCGGAGTCTTGCTCAACATCCTCTTAGGGAAAGTGTATGAGAGGCTGACGTTCTGTAGACGTAAGTATGAGCCGTCCTCGATGAAGCGGTCACTCATTCTGTTGTTGACGTTTGTCTTCGCATTAGACAGACGAGGCAGAGTCGTTGAGCCGGCGTTGCTGACATAGTAGTTACGATAGTCGTCCGGTCCGTTCTCGTCGATCTTGCTCACTACGGCGTAGTTTCTGACGGTAGAGAGCAGGTTAGCGTTCTCTGACGGGTTCTCCAGCCAGCGTCGAGCATAGTTCACCACCTTGTTTCCCACGCTTCCGGAGAAGAATACGGTGAGGTCCCAGTTCTTGTAGGTGAATGTGTTGCCGATACCGAACGTGAACTTAGGCTCAGGATTGCCGAGGAACGTACAGTCGTCGTTGTTTATCACACCGTCGTTGTTGAGGTCCGCGAAGCGGTAGTCACCGATCCATACGCCGCCTTCCTCTATCTTAGCGCCTTCAGGCAGTGCCACTTGTTTTACCTGTCCGTTAGCGTCTTTATAGTAAAAGTCATCAGCGGAGTCGAAACGTCCGATCACCTTATATCCCCAGAACTCGCCGATGCTGTGTCCCACAGTCGTGTTGGTCACCGTCGTGACGTCGGAGCCAATCTGTACAGTGACAGGCAGTGTCGCAGTCTCAGAGTCGAGAGAGAGCACCTTGTTTCTGTTCATGGAATAAACGAGGTTAGTGCGCCACATGAAATCACCGTTGTCGATGTTGACGGTGTTGAGGGTCAGCTCTATACCTGTGTTTCTGATGGAGCCGACGTTAGCCCATGGGTTGCTGGCTGCTCCCGCTCCGCTTGAGCCTAGATAAGCAGGGAGAGCCACCTGCAAGATGAGGTTGTTGGTCTTCTTGTAATACCAGTCGGCGATGAACTCTATGCGGTTGTCAAAGAAGTTCAGGTCCAGACCGATGTTATAAGATGTTGTGCCCTCCCATTTCAGCTCTTTGTTCGCTGTGTTGCCGTTGAGCACACCGACACCCCAAGGTGTGGTCTTGGTTGCCATCAGCGCCATGTATGTCCAGTTGTCCACGTTCTGATTACCGGTGTTACCCCATCCGAGACGTAACTTACCGTTGTTAAGCACGCTGTTCTCACCTATAAACTCCTCGTTGGAGAATTTCCATGCGAGGGCAGCTGACGGGAACCATCCCCATCTGTTGTCCTTGGCGAACTTGGATGAGCCGTCGCGACGGAGAGTGAAGGTGGCTAGATAACGGTCGTCGTAAGAGTAGAACGCTCTTCCGAAGTATGAGAAGAGTGAGTTGTTCACCTGAGTGCCTGTACCTGTTGATGTGGTGATGTCACCGGCTGACGGGTCTTTGGCTGAGTTAGACAGGAAGCCTGACGCTGTGGATGTTTGTGACTCCCAGTGGCTGTGGCTCATCTCCTGACCTATCATCACGTTGAGCTTATGTGTCTCGGCGAATGTCTTGTCATATGTCAGAATGTTTCTCCATGACCAGTACTTGGTGTTCACCTTAGGCCATTTTGACGTGCGTGTCTCACTGACGAGCACTCCGAACGTATAGTCCGGCTCGTAGTAATAGTGATTATTGAAGTTATAGTCTGCTGACAGCTCAGTCTTGAATTTCAGCTCCGGCAGCAGTGTGGCCTCCAGGAAAGTGTTGGCGCGGAAATTGAATTTCTTGTAGTAGTTGTCATGTATCTCAGCCATCGCCACCGGGTTCGTAGGCATATAGACGTCGTCCGGTCCGTCATAACTGCCTGTGGCTGTCCTGACCGCTACTCCCGGCTGTTGACGCAAAGCGTTATAGATGGTGTTGTTCTGGTCTGTACCCACATCCTGTCGCACGTCGGCGAGCGAGAAGTTGAGTCCGGCTTTCAGCCATGACTTGACCTGAGACTCTATGTTTCCTCTCAGCGTCTGACGTCTGAAGCCAGAGCCTATCGCTATACCTTCTTGCTTGAGGTAACCGTAGTTCAGGGAATAGGTTGTCTTGTCGTTGCCTCCAGTCACTCCAACGTTATGACTTGTCATGAAAGCGGTCTGGAACAATTCCTTCTGCCAGTCCGTTCCCTTTCCGAGAAGCTCAGGTGTGACATAGTTGCTGCTGGCCTGAACGATGCCCGCCTCAGACCTGTCGTTATGATGAGCCGCATACTCCCTGAGGTCCATCACGTCGAGATGCTTAGGAAGGCTCTGCCATCCCACATAACCGTCGTATGTGATCTTTGACTCTCCCTTATGACCCTGTTTGGTGGTGATCATAATCACACCGTTTGACGCGCGTGAGCCATATATGGCTGTGGCGCTGGCGTCTTTGAGGATGTCCATGCTCACGATGTCCGACGGGTTGATTGATGCCAACGGATTGGAAGCCTCCTCACCCTCGTTAATACTTGTCTCGATGACCACTCCGTCGATAACAAAGATCGGTTGTGAGGTGAGGTTGATGGAGTTTGTTCCTCGGATACGTATGCTTGTCGAACCACCTGGCGTACCTGTGTTGCTCTGTATCTGCACTCCGGCGGCGCGTCCCTGCAGCACCTGGTCTATGGAAGTCGGGACAGACTTCTCTATTGACTTGCTGTCAACGGACACCACGGCTCCGGTAAGGTCGGAACGACGCATCTGTCCATAACCTACCACGACAACGTCGGACAGCAGGTTGCTGTTGTCGTCCAAGGTGATGTTTATCGTGTTCTTACTGCCCACCTTCACGCTTTTCGTCTCATATCCTAAGAAGGAGAACTCCAGAGTCTGACCTGGCTCCACTTCTATAGAGTATTTTCCGTTCAAGTCGGTGACCATTCCTTTCGTCGTACCCTTGATCTTGACGGCTGCGCTCATGAGGGGACCTTCACTGTCGCTTACGATACCGCTGACCATCATCTTCTGTTGTGCCATCACCCATAAGGGACTCATACACATCAGAGCTGAAAGGCAAACGGTCCTGAAATGTTTGTTAGTGTTGCTCATAGTTTTTTAGTATTAGTAAGATAATGTTTTTCTTTAGCATTGACGCTACGTTACTTTTGTTCTTGTGTTAGTGGCCAAAGATTAATGCAAATGTAGTTTTTTATTCTTTTGACTTTCTGAAATGATGTTACAAATGTTTTTCGCAATGTTACATATATGTTAACTTGCAGAATATTAATAGACTAAAAGCGTTTAGATTTTACTTTTTGTTTTTCTTTTTTTTTTCATGTCAGTCGATTATGCGCCGGACACACGACACCATATACCTTGAAAGGCGTTGGTCCGACTTTTGGGGTTCATTTCTTGTTGAGGATATTTGTCGGAAGGCTAAATGTGTACTACTGGTAATATAAAGACACAGGATTTAAGCACAGAAAAACATTACCAGATTTCTTATCCGCACTCCAATTTCTTACTGTCCGAAACTCCTCTTTTTTCGTTGATACATGGCAACGAAAAAATGACTTCTGGAATTTTCCCGTGCTTTATTGGGCGTCTGAAAATCTCAGGTTAGGACGCTGAAAAGTCCAGGTTAGGATTTTGAATTTCTCAGACCTGTATATAGACTACCACCTAACCTAAGAATTTCAAAAAAGAGACACAAGGTTTTTAAACTCCTTGTAATAAGAATATCAACAAATTAACCCAAATTTCTCAAATAATAGGCATTGGAAATTTGGTTAAGTTCTAAATTGTCCTTTATTCCCCCTGTAAACAAAAAGAAAGAATGTCTGGATTAATCTGGACATTCTTTCTTTTCATGACACATATTATAATATAACTGTGTTAATTGTTTTACTCTGACAGTATGACGTAAGCAAGCAACAAGAATAACAACCCTGTTAATATGTTGAGTATCTGTTGGAATCTCTCGAAACTGTCACTGAGTTTTTTAGCCTTATCCATAGCGACATGCATAATCCATGATATGAGTACCACCGGTACGCTGGCGCCTATTCCGAAAATCAGCGGCATAGCCACTCCCACATCAGTCTTGACGGACAGCGGTAGCATGATGCCGAAATAGAATATTGCGCTCTCGGGACAAAAGGCCATAGCCAGTGTCATACCGAGAATGAGTGAACCGAGTGGCCCGTTTCTTCTTATGATCTGTCCGGAGTGATGGCAGCTGTCTCCATGGTGAACATGGTGATGAAAGGCTCGTGTCAACAGATAAAGTCCTATGGCGATGAGCAGATACGGCAATACGACTTCTGTCTTGCTTAAAATGTTGCTGAAGCCGCTGATGTTGCTGCCGCCTCCGATCAGACACATAAGTATCCACCCTAATCCGGTGTAGGTCACCGTTTTTCCCATTGCGTATGGCAATGAGGTCTGCATGGTGTATTTCGACCATATCGACCGTGCCTGTTGCTGGTGCTCAGTCTTCAGTATGTATGTTATTGCGGAGATATTGATGGACAGCTGACACGGGTTGAGTGCGACCAGTAATCCTAAAATGAATGCAGTCAACAGAGGAAAATCCATTGACTGCATAGCTGTCTCTATGATATTGTTTATATTCATTAAGAGCAAAGCATTAGTATTATTACTTGTGCTGTGATGATTCTCAAGAACATGGACAATGGATAGACAGTAGAGTAACCCACTGAAGGTATACCATTATTCGCTGTTGCCTGTGAGAAGGCAAGTGCTGGTGGGTCTGTTGTGGCACCAGAGATGATACCCATCAACAGGAAGTAGTTCATGTGCCATTTCACTCTCGCGAAGATACCCATGATGATGAGTGGAACGACGGTTATAAGGAATCCCATCCACACGTAATGTATACCTCCGTTGAGTACTGTGTCGACGAAGTTGCCTCCAGCCTTGATACCTACGCTAGCGAGGAAGAGCACCAGACCGATATCACGTATCATGAGTGACGCGGAGTTAGTGGTGTAGGCCACCAGTTTCAGTTTGAATCCGAATCGTCCAAGCAGGATGGCGATGATGAGTGGACCTCCGGCGAGTCCCAGCTTCACTGGCATTGACATGCCTGGTATCTCTATTGGAAGCATTCCGAAGATTATACCAACGAGAATGCCGACGAAGAGTGTGAGCAGGTTTGGCTTGTCGAGCTGCTGTCTCTGGTCGCCCAACACGTTGGCGAAGCGGTCGACAGCATCCTCTGGACCAACGACCACGACGCTGTCACCAACCTGAAGTATGGTGCTTGGACTGGCGAAGATCTCCATACCGGAACGGTAGAGACGTGTGACGTTGACTCCATACATGGAGCTTGGGTGCAGACTGCCAAGAGTGCGTCCGTTGATGTTATTCTTCGTGACGAGTGTTCGTCGTGAGTCCATAGGCAGGTCTTGCTCCTCCCAGTCTACCTGTACCACAGAACCGATAAATGCCACGATGGCGTCGGCGTCTTCCTCTGCACATACGATGTAGAGTTTGTCTCCCACGGCAAGTATGGTGTCCTTCTTTGGCACTACTACATGTCCTTCGTGCAGCATACGTGAGCAGACGAAGTCACGTCCGATGAATCCTCGTACCTCAAGGATAGACTTGTTGTTGATGGCGTCGTTCTTAACCTCGACGTGCATCAGGTGAGGCTTGATGGACGCAGCCTGATTGTTTTTCTTGTTGAAGTGCTCCTCTTCTTCCTTGAAGTTGATCTTAAAGATTACTCGGATGAGGATTATGGACAGTATAATGCCGACGACTCCGAGAGGGTAGGCGCATGCGTATCCATTGGCGATTACAGGTACCATTCCGTGGAAAATCTCAGGATGTACGCTGTTTATCTGATCCAGTGCGGCGTTAGCGGCACCGAGACCAGGTGTGTTGGTAACTGCTCCACACAGTGTTCCGACCATCATCGGAAGGTCGTTGGCTGCTGGAATGAGGTTACGCAGTCCGAAGTACAGACACAGCATCACTACGATGTTGAGCAGCACGATGCCGAGAGCTACCTCGTTAGCCTTGATTCCACCTTGCTTGAAGCTTGTGAAAAATGATGGTCCCACCTGCAGTCCGATAGAGAAGACGAAGAGGATAAGACCAAAGTCTTGGATGAAGTTTAGGACAGCAGTGTTCTCCTCGACATGTCCGCGCATGAGAAGGTCACCGACAAGGATACCTACGAACAGAATCCATGTTACTCCAAGTGAGACGCCTGCTATTTTTACCTTGTTTCCTAAAAACACTCCCAGGGATATGACTAAGGAGTAAAGTATAACGGTATGCGCCACACCGCCTCCTGTCATAAATAGATCAATCAACCATTGCATTGTTATTAAGTGAATTTAAAGTGTTATTTTCACCGCGAAGTTATCACTTTTTTGTAACATGGAGATTTTTTATCACGAAGTTTTCCACATATTCCTCGTGAAAATCCGTATCCTCACCTCTTATATTTAGATTCTCGAAGGTGAAGTTGCTAAGATGGTATTGTGACTCGTCTTGCTTGACATTGAAAAAGACTCTGCATTCGAAGGTGATGTCACGCATGGTGATGTTGTCAGAATATGACATCGGGAAATCCTTGCGTCCCTTGAGGTCGTAGAACTGTGTCCATGGAGCGACAAGTATGAAATTTCTTCCGTTGCCTGTGATTTTCTCCACTGTTATGTTGCTGTATCTCTGTGGAGTGTCTGGACGCATCTTGAGCCACAGAAGGTTGTTGGCCTCGTTGACCTTGATGTTACGCAGAATGATGTTGTGGCTGTAGACTGACTCGGATCCTAATGTCAGGCATCCGTGACAGAAGCCGTACTCGCAGTCTTCGATGATTATGTTGCTGTTCTCACCGTCTCCTGACATCTCCGGAAAGTCATTGAGGTTCACACCCGGATATTTCGGCGACTTGCTCCTGTCGTTTGTCTCCACACCAATGAAGGCGTCGGCGTATGGACCCTTGCCTCCTTTTATGGCAACAGCGTCATCGTTGACGCTCATATAACAGTCCTTGATAAGCACGTTGCGCACGACGTCAAGGTCTACGGCATCTGTTGACGGCGCCTTGACCGGTTTGGCTGGAGAGTAGATGTGTAGGCGGAGCAGCTTGACATTCTCAGAGTTGTAGATATGTGTGGTCCAGAATGCTGAGTTCTGAAGGTTCAGTCCTTCTATCCTGACGTTCTTGCTGTTGCTTATGTATACCAGACGCGGACGTTGCTCGTCTTTGTTCGTGCACTTAGGGTTCCATGAGCGGCGCTCCCAGAAATGTTTCCAGTATGTTAGGCCATTACCGTCTATCGTGCCTCGGCCTGTCATCGTGAATCCGTCGACGGAGTCTGCGTTAATCAGTGCTGAGTAGTATAGGCATGTCTCACCTTCTATTCTGGTCTTGAGGATAGGGTAGTCCGAAGGGTCGTTACTTCCCATTATGACACCGCCACTCATGACATGAAGATGGATGCCTTGTCGGAAGAAGAGAGCGCCGGTGAGGTATGTGCCCTCAGGGACCACTATCAGTCCTCCGCCGTCGGCGGCTACCTTGTCAATCAGAGCCTGAAACTCTTTAGTGTGTGTCCTTCCGTCATTTATCACTCCGTAGTCTGTTATACGGTATTTGTTTGTGAAAACGTCGGTTCTTGTCTGTGTGGTGTCTCTGAACCACTCGCTGATCTCTGTCCCGTCGGGCCACAGATCTTTCGTTATCTTCTTAGAAAATGATGGTACGCACCCAAGGGTGAGTACCATCATTAGCAGTATTGTTTTTTTGTTCATGTTATTTAACGTTCCAAGCAGGTAATGTGAAATACCAGTTGTTCTTGTCCATTAACTTATTGTAGATACTTGTGTTGAAGTCCTCGACGGCTTTGCTGCCCTCAATGGCTTTCTTTGTGCCGCGGTTGGCAATCTTTCTTGCGAGCCAGTCCTTACCGTTCAGTCCGGCGTTCTCCTTATGCTCGGCAATACGTACGAGGTCGTAGAATCTGTTGCCCTCGAAAGCAGTCTCCAATGCCAGCTCGTCCACGATGATGTTCTCCACGCCATTGATGATGTCATCTTCTGTCGCTGTCTCGATATCGACGTTCTGAAGTTTCAAGAGCTTAAAGAAGTCGTAGTAGACGGTGTCTCTGTATCCGGAGATGTTGTTAGAGAGATTTGTTGTTGTCCATCCGCCGAAGCCTGCTCCTTTAGCGTGAATGCCGTATGTGTTGTTCCATACATCATCGGTGAAGTCAAACTTCTGGATGAAGCTGTTCAGCTTGAGTGTGTCAGTCAGATAATACAGGGCGCCGTATGTGCCGTAGTTCATCTCTCTTCCATAGATAGTGTCCTGGTTAAGTCTGAACTCAGAAGCGTAAACTGTTGACGGGTAGCTGACGAACTCATTGTTCTCATCGAAGTACATATAGTTCTTTGAGCCGGCAACAGTGTCGACATAGAGCACCTCACCTGTCTCATAGTTCTTTCTGGTGTAGTAAGGCACGCCATCAAGATATGTTATTATGTTGTTGTAGGTGGTGGTGGTGACGACCTTTGGTATAGTGTACTGGTTGATACCATCCTTCAGGATTGCGAAGGCGAACTCCGGATATCCTGCTCTGTTGATGGCCTCTGCCAGACGAAGCCAGATGAGTGACTTACGATAGATTGGTATGCAGTAGCCGAAAGTCTCTAACGGGCACGCCTTCCTGCACAGAGGATATGACTCTCCCTCGTATGTCAGGTTCAGAACGGACATGCCTTTTCTGGCGTCCATGTTCAGTATGTATGACACTTTAGGGTTTGACGTGGTGGCGTTCTGGTATATCACGTATGTCTGTGAGTTGTTCACGTCATAGTATGAGTTGGAAGGACCATATTGGCGCTTGTATGTCGGATTGACTGTGATGGCTCCTCCTTTCTCGTATGAGGTCTCCTCCTCACCGTCGTCGCTGGTAGACGTGCTCTCCTCAGAAGTCTGTGTTGATGTGGTGTTGTATCCGTAGATATTAGCCACACGTGTCAGCATCTTTCCGAGACCAGAGTTAGATGAGCTTGGTATTGACGTGATAACCTCTGCGTTGGTGTTGTATATGGTTGACCAAGTTCCCCAGTTGTAGGTTGCGTAGAGGTATGAGCCGCTACGTAGCTCGTAGACCGTACAATACTCCATGTTCATCGGTGTCTCCTCATTCTTCAGGTAGTCAAAATAGTATTTGGCGGCGTTCTCGTAGTCTGACTTACTTGAGCCTCGCAAAAGGTATGCGTCACCCAATAACACACGTATTGGTATCATCAGCAGCTTGGCTGATATGGATACGTTACCGTTGTTGAATGAGCCGTACTCTTCTTTTGAGTTACCGTATTGAGGATATTTCACGTTAACGTCGTAAGGCAGACCGTCCTCAATGAATTTGTCAATGAGGTTGTCCTTGTTGACTTTGTTGTTATTGTAGTCAAAGTTCTTGATGACGTCAAGGTTGCTAATCGGCTCCGTGATGTATGGCACTTCCTTGTAGTTCTTCACCAGCTGCAGATATGCCCATGCGCGTATTGCCTTGACTTGTGTGTACTCAGGTATCATATACTTGACGTTGGACTTGATCTGGTTGGTGTCGCAGTTATGGATATAGAAGTTACAGTTGTTGATGACGTTATAGTAGTCACTTATCTGTAACATTGAACAGCTCTGGTCTTTTGGATCGTCAAAGTTGCTTATGGCATACAGCGTGTCTGTAGTGTATGTTGTTGAGCTGACAAGGTCGCCTCGTATCTCTCCTAATATGACCTGACGCTCAGCCACGTCTTGCATGGCTCTCATTATTCCGAGGTATGAGTACAATGTGTCGTTGGCGTTGACATTCGTCTTGTCGCCTGTGTCCATTGTCAGCATGTCCTCGCACGAAGTCAGTCCAATGCCGAATGTCACGCATCCGCAAATGATGATGTTTCTTATGTTAATATTCATTTTTGTCTTGTTTTAGAGATTAATCTTTACACCAATGTTGAAACTGCGACTCTGTGTCAGCAGACCTGCGTCAATACCCTGGTAGAGTACGTTGTTGCCGCATGAGAACTCTGGGTCTGAGCCTGTGTATGGACTAACGGTGAAGAGGTTGTTGGCCTCTGCCCATATGTTGAGCCCCTGAATCCATGTGAGGTTGAGTGGTAACTCGTATGTCAGTCTCACGTTCTTAAGCTTGAGATAGCTGCCATCCTCAATCCAACGGTCTGAGAAACGCTCGTTGTTAACCCAGTCTTCAGAAGTCGTTGACACCGCGCGTGGCACGTCTGTCTGCTGGCCCTCATATTTCCAACGGTTAACGACAGCTGTGGTCTGATTGTAGAAGTTGTTGGCTGACTCAAGTTGGCTACGCTGGTAATTGTAGATGTCATTGCCAAGGCTGTACTTGAAGTTGATGTCAAGGCTCCATCTTTGATATCTCAGATTTGCGTATATGTTACCGTAGATGTCTGGATTAGGGTCACCGATGACCACCTTGTCGTTCTCGTCTATTATTCCGTCGCCAGTCTGGTCTACGAACCTGACATCGCCGGCAGAGAAATTCTTATATGGATCGGATGTGATGCCTGTAGGGTATTTGAGATAACCGTCGGCAGTGCTCTTGGTAGCGCTCTTGGCCTCAGCGTCAGAAGCGAACACTCCGTTTGTCTTGTAACCATAGAACAAGCCTGCTGGGTTGCCTACACTGGTGATGATCTCAGCACCGTAGATCTTTGTGGTGTATGAGTCTTCTGGCAGTGATGTGATGGTGTTCTTGTAGTGTCCGAGTGACATGCCGAGCTGGAACTTGAAGTCTCTGTCGTTGACTATGATGCCGTTGAGTTTCACCTCAGCACCGACGTTACGAAGGGAACCGTCATTGCTCCAATAGCTTGGAATACCTGACATGTAGTTTGTTGTCTTGTATGTTATCAGGTTGCTGGTGTTCTTAACATAGAAGTCTACGCTGGCCTGTACTCTGTTGTTGATGAATGAACCATCAAGTCCGAAGTTCCATGTTCTCGTCGTCTCCCACTGTATTGCAGGGTTCTCTATGTTGGCGAGCTGGAGGGCTGTGGCGTCTTTTAAGAACAGGTATGACTTGAAGTATGTCTGTGAGAGTGAGTAGTCATAATTGTCATTTCCTGACTCATCGTATCCGGCTCTTAGCTTGAGATAGTTGACACCTTTGTTTCTCTTGAACCATTTCTCGTTGGTCATCACCCATCCGGCCTGAAGTGACGGGAAGATTCCCCATTTCACTCCGAACATCTTGATGCCTTCCTCTGTCTCTTTTCCGAATCGTGATGATGTCTCGGCGCTTATGGTGGCGTCTATGAAGTATGTGTCTTTGATGCTCCATTTGCCGTTTACGTAGTATGCGAGGTTCTTCCACTTGTCCTGAGTACCGTTCATACCAGGGAATTTCAGTGAGTTACGCATGTCTGGCATCTTATCACTACCTGTGTTGTAACCGTGTATGTCTGAGTCTGTGAATGTGTTATTCGTCAGTCTGAATCCTCCGAAGACATGAATGTCGTGTATGTCGTATCTGTTGTTCCAGTCAATTCTGAAGTCCTCGTAGATAGAAGTCTCCTTAGAGAATATTGACTGTACCTTTGATGTTACATCACCATATCCTTCGATTGTGTACACCGGTGTTCCCGCCTCTGGGAAGAAGTATTTCTCATTCACGGAGTTTAACTGGTAAGCGAATCTGTTGGACAGTTTGAGATGCTCGTTAATTGTCCATTCCGGATTGATGTTGAGGTTGAAACTTGTTATCTGATGTCTGTTCTTATTGCTTCCCTCAGCATTTTTTAATACCCAGTATGGGTTCGCAAGGGCTGTGTTTGTTCCGTAAGCGGAAGCGAAACCGAATGGATTGTTGGTGTCATCCACATACTTTCCAGCATAGACGGATGACAGGTGCAGCTTACCGTCCTCACCTGTGTAGTAACCGTACTTCGACAGGAATGGGGCCTGGATGAGAGCAAGCACATTTGGAGATGATATCGTGCTGCTTGAGTAACTCTCCGCCCAACCGTTGTCTCGCATGTTGTTGTTTGTATGACTGAACGCAAGGTCGAGCTGCGTCTTGAGGTTCTTGAGCAGCTTAATGTCCGTGTTGAATCGTATGTTTAGTCTGTTGAATCCATTGTTCTTGGCAGTAGACTGGGAATTGGTGTATCCGAGTGACAGGTTGTACATGGCCATGTCATCTCCTCCTTGCACATTCACCTTGTAGTTCTGAGTCACTGCTGTCCTGTAGATGCCGTCAGACCAGTCTGTGTCATTGTGATACATCGGATACCAGTAATAGTCTGAGTTGCTGTTCAAGAATGGTATTGACGTCGATGAAGTGGAATATTTCTGTCCGTACTCTGTTGTTCCGATAAGGTCGGACACGTAGTTACGGTACTGGCTGGCGTTCATCATGCTCATTGTTGATGGCACAGTCTCAAATCCTGTGTTTAGGCTCACGTTGATCTTGGTGGCCATAGAGTGACCGCGCTTCGTGTTGATGATGATGACACCGTTTGCTCCTCTTGAGCCATAGAGCGAAGTGGCGTTCTTGAGCACTTCCACTGATTCGATATCCTCAGGGTCTATGCTGGATAGTATGTTTGTGATGAAACCAGTGTGCATGCTTGTTCTGTCAGACATCATGTCTGTTATCATTCCATCTACAATGAACAAAGGCTGTGCGTTTATGTTCAATGAGTTCAGTCCTCGTATGAACATGGCAGCTCCTTGTCCTCTCAATCCTGTTCTGTTGATAGTACGTATGTCACCGGACAACTTGTTCTCCATGTCTTCATCGATAGTCACTGCGCTTGTGTTTTCTATGCTGACCTTGTTTGATGATGTCACGTCTGTTGTCTCATGATATACCTTGAGAAATTTGTCGCTGTATAAGTCAACGTCTGGTACTTCGTCTGTGTCGAAGGAAACCTGAACGTCATTATAGTCGGCAAGGGTGACAAGCAATGAGTTGACGAACACTGGCACACTGATCTTGTAGTGTCCGTTCTCATCTGTCATGGCTGAGTATAGGTTGTTGCCGAACGCCTGTACACGAGCTCCCTCAATAGGCATGTCGGTGGCGGCGTCGTACACATATCCCTGAACATCTTTCGTCGGATATTTCTTTACGGCGTTTATGGTTCTTCTTCTTGGTGCCTGAATTTCTTGGGCACTTGTCTGATCGACTATATTATCCTGCGCTGTCGCATTTGGTGTGGCAGCGAGAAATGATATTCCGCAGATTGCGCCTGTTATTATATTATTTAGATTATTTGTTCTCATAATCATCATTTGATGTTAGTTGTTTACCATTCTTTTGCTTTGAAGATAAATGAGTTAACCCACAACTCATTTGTGTAGTACTCTTTCTCCTTGGACAGGAACGCAGCCTTAAGGGTCAATACTGGATATGCGTTCTCAAGTCCGTAGTAACATACAGGGAACTCAAAGTCCTCTGCCAACAGAATGGTATCTGTGTACTCCACGATTGTCTTTTCTCCTGTTGAGTCTATCTTAGGCTCACTGTTTACGTAGTATTTGTTTCCGTACAAGTCTGTGCCTGAGGCGTCTATGACGTGTGCCGGATTCTTCAGCTGTAGGTTCTGTGAGTTACCCTTAGCATCCACATACTTCATGTATGCGTAGAATTTGTTTTGTCTGTTATAGGATGTGTTGTAACCTAAGACGACATATACGTCATATTTGCATGACAACACATTATTGATACCAAAGTCTGCTCCTGGCTTTGAATTGCTTGATGTAGCGGTCATTGTAAGGTATCTGTAGTTATATGTGCTGTCTTTTGTGGTCAATGACCAGTTCAAACTGCTCACCTCTTTACATGCTGTGTCATGTGTGTTGTATGCGGCGATAGCATTCTTTGTTATTGTCTTAGCATATGAAGTGGCAGGAAGTGACCATTCGTTTACCAAATACGCGTATCCGTTGCTCAGTTCGATAGGGTCATTTCCTCCGAACATTGTCGTGAAGTTGTCGAGCTCAAATGTTGTGGACGTTGAGTTTGTCGAATTCAATGTTCCTGTCTTCTTGAACTTGTTGCCTGACGTAGTGAGTAACGAGTCTGCCTTAGCTATGTCTTTGATAGTTGTTATTGGTATCTGCTCGTATTGCCAGTTGGCGTTATAGACGAGGTTATTACAGATTGCGTCCTTTGAACGCAGGTTCCTCAGTGAGTCAAGCTCGTAGTCAGTGAACTTTGTCTCACTTCCCTTGTAGATGGTGTCCGCTCCTGTCTCAGTCTGACCTGCTACGTCCTGAACATAGCTGTTGATGTAGTTGTAGTACAGCTTAGTCTTTTCTAGTGTGGCGTTCCAAGCCTCGTTTGTAGGCAAGATCATCACGTAGTTACTGTCTTCCCTGTTCAGATATGAGTTAAGATAGTACTCTGTGTAGAAGTTGCTGGTGTATGTCACTGAGTCTACCCATGTGATCTCGGAGTTTACAGTTGGACCTTGTATTGATCTGTTCTCATCAAACTTCTTTGTCTGGTAGCTCTTTATGAAGGAGTCTATGCATGACAACTGTGGATTAGATGCCATATACTCGTATAGATTGTACTGATAATCTACCGGCTTTTCCACAATATGAAGCACACCGTTCGCTGAGCTGATGTTTGGACAGCTCACTTTGTTTCCCTTAATAGTCTGTTTGTCGTAGTTCAACCAAGCTGCCTTGTTGTTGAAAAGGTCTATTTTCACAGAGTCGGTGCTATTATAAATATTGGTGTATCTCGCAAGGTTGTTACGTATAAGGTTGTTCTCCACCTTATATATACTGTCCCGTACACCACTATTTAACAACTGCTTATAGTATGAGTAGTTGAAAGTGCCGTTCTCTGGTGCCCAGACTGTGAAAGTCTGGTCACCGTTAAGAATGTCAGCGTATGTCTGCTTTGTTGTCTTTTCCTCAGTTTGTGAGTAGTATGTACTTTTTAATATATCCGCATACTCAGAGAGGTTCTCATTTGACTGTATGTTCTTCCAAATTGTCTGTTGTGCGACAACGTCATCGTTAATGGTGAAATGATCGTCTGAGCAGGCATATAGCAATGACATCGAGCATGTAGCTGCAGTTAGCAATAAAGAGTCTGAGCTGCTGATGCGTCTGAATATATTATGATTTGTTTTTTTCATATTATGTTTGTTTTAAGTGAAAGACTGTTTGGGTTCTGTTACCAAATGTCCTCAGATTCGTCACCAGCGTAAACAGACTTAGGTACTATTTCAAGATAGTCATAGAAGAACTCGTATGAAGTACCTGAGAGTACTGACTTGAATCTTATGTAATAAGTCTGTCCAGCCTCTAATTGACCAGTGTATATTATCTTGCGAAGTGCGTTCTGTCCGTCTCTACATGTCTTGTCCGATGTTAGCTGTATGTACTTAGGACCTTTCATGAAGCCGAGGTTTCTCATTGACTTGTCAATTTCCGCATTTGCTTCGTCATCGTTGGCATTGTCCTCAACCCATCCTGTTGCGGCAGGGAGCGTACCTGATGCAGATCTAAGGTCGAGTGGAATACCAATGGCAGGCAGGTTGTTTGGATTCTTACCTATGTATACCTGAGCCATACCTCTGTTGTTGTTGGCGTTGATACCATAGCGTATCTCGTATGTTCCTGTATATGGAACAGCAGGAAGCTTCATTGTGAAGTCGAAGTTACCACGTATGTTGAACTCGTCAATCTGATAGTTCATCCATGAACCTATACCGCCGGAGTAACCTGTGTTTGGAAGATACTCAAAGTCTGTCCCGTCAGCCATGTAGAACATGTTGTCGAAGTAGTCAGTGGTGATATAGAATGACTTTGTTCTGTCTTCATGTCCGTACTGTCGGATATTGTTGGTCATCATCTCCGGGAACATAGCTGTGACATCGATTCTCATACGCTCATTAAGAACGTTGTTAGGTACGTTCTGGTTCCATATCAATATTTTGTTGATAGGGTAGTAGTAACCATTGAGAGCGTTGTTGTCATAAGTTCCGTTTGTAGAGCTGATGGTTATACCCATGTCCTCCTCTGTCATATCTGAGATATTCTCTCTGAACACGTTTCTGCTGTTGGCGTACTTAGACTTTCTGTTGATCATCTTGCCGGTTCTGATACCAGTGATCTTCATTGGTCGTCTTTGTACTCCCAAAGTCTCCCAGTATTCCCAAACGTTAACGTAGAATTTCGTGGTCTCGCGTGTCTTGAGATTACCTGATGGACAGCCGTACTCATTGGCGAACATTACCAGGTGGTTATAAGTCAGTCTCTCTGGTAACAGGTGATAAGCCACGAACTGGTTAAGCCAATTGTAATCGTTCTCATAGTCATCTCCCCAGCTTGTGCTGTTTCCTAAACTGCTGTCATCCTCGTAGTATGCGTTTTTCTGAACGTAGCTCTTAAGTGATGACAAGTCATTAATGCCATTAGCAGCGAAGACAGAGTCTGTCTCGACGAAAGCGGTGAAGCCGATATATCTGTGTTCTGGATATACCCCTTCCCAGTTTCCGTTGAGTCCTTTGTATGTGGTTCCTCTTATCTCTTCCCATTTCTCTTCCCATTCAGTGTCTTTATACTCAGTCATCTTTTTATCCCAGCCTGTGAGGGTCAAAAGCTCTCCGAAGAACTTTGTGTTTGGGGTGTTGATAATCAAGTCTGATACTGATGAGTTAGATGGTGAGAGTACTCTGTTTATCTTGTGGATGTATCCGTTCTCCACCTCGATGTCAGCTTCTGTTATTATAGAGTTTGTGTTGACATAGATGACGGTTGCCAAGGCTGTGTCGCCAGACGCAGACACATTTGCCACTTTGTTGCCATATGAGATACTGATGTATCTGTCATTCATGTTTGTTGTGCTCAGTGCGCCTTCCTCAAAGTCTATGGTTGAGAATGCCTCGTTGTCACCGTTTTCAATGATACAGTTATACACAATAGCTTCGCTGACAGAGTCTGGAATAGTGCTAAAGTCACCTTGTTTAGTTCTGTTGTAAGTGTCATTGTCGATCTCACCTATTGTCAATAACGAGTCGAGATGCATCTCGATTGCCTCGTTTGTTGGAGCGAAACAGGTATAGTGTCCACGTGCTCTCAACAGGTTGTACATTGTTGAGGCGCTCTCGTTCTTACTTGGAGTGACAATCTTAAGCAGTTTGATGAAATGACCGTATGTTATAGTGTCGGCCTCAAAATGATCAATCATCATCTCTCCAGTGAATGTGTAGAGGTCGCTATCGTCAATCTTCTCCTTACAAGAAGAAAGTGAGAGGATGGTCATGTTTATTGTCATGATAGACATAAACAGCCACATGAAAGATTTCCTTCCTCTTATTTTATATCTTTTGTTATTCATAATTGATTCTTAGATTAAAGATTGTCTGTTCTTCCAGAAGACTTATTGATTTCCCATACTCCGTTCTGATACAGCCATGTGTTAGATTTCAGCTCTGACTCATATATGGGGCTGAACAAAGACTGGATGTCAGCAAGCTTAGCTTGAATAGACTTACTGTTTGTGGAGTATTTACGTGTCAGAAGTTTGAGCATTTCTTCTGTGCTACCTCTTCTCTGTGCGTATCTCACGAGGTCAAACCAGCGTTTTCCCTCTCCTATGAACTCTCTTTGTCTTTCTGTCATGATAAGTTTCTCAAGACTTTCCTGATCGTTGAATGTGTTAAAATCGAGAGAGTCAGACTTTGCTGTTGATGAGTTGTTAGAAGTGGAATAAGCGTAAGGGTTTGAGCGTTTGAAAACCTCACGGACATAGTTGAATGCCTTGTGGATGTTTTCCTCGTCAGAATATATCTGTGACATAGCTTCTGCCTTCATCAAGAACACCTCAGACATTCTGTATATAATCCAGTTGGCGTCATGAGACGTGTTTCTTGCTCGAATTATTGTCAGGTTCTTTGATGTGTTATCTGTCATGAGAGTGCTCAATCCTGTAGAGACTGTAAAGTATGAGTTCACATACTTAATAATATCATAGCTTGTCTGACCTTGTCCAGTGTAATCAAATGCCTCCCATCGTCTGTAGTCTGTCTTCGTGAACACCGAAGCAGGTTCAGTCACGTTCGGTGTTGACTCGATGTTCTCGAACAATGATGTGGAGCCAGTGAATGTGCCGACCTTGCTTTTTGAAAGATTGTAGTATAAGTTCTCGGTCATGTTGTTCTCATACGTTAAACCGTCAAACTGAAGTTCAAAGATTGACTCGTCTGAGTTGCCAGTTCCGAAGATACTGTTATATGCTCCTTCGTTACTTGTTGAGATAAGAGTCTCAAGCACGCTTGTGTTCTGCTCGAGCAAATCCTCGTCCTCTATCTTGACGTTATCCTCCGCATTCTTCAACTGCTTTTTCTTCTCTGTTTTAGCCAAGTCGATGACCATGTCACAGCATTCGATACATTTTCTGTAATCGTTCTCTGCTTCGCTGGTAGAGTAGGTTGCAGAATCGCCTGGTACTGATGCTACGCCATCCGTATACAGCACGTTATATGAAGGAATGGTGCGGTTGATGAATGGGTGACAATTTCCTGCCTTGTAACTTGCTCGCCAGAGATAAACATCCGCAAGAATAGTGTATATGGTCTTCTTCGTGATACGTCCCTTGTTCTGAACGGTATTGCCGAAGTTAAGCATAGCTGCGTCCTTAACTTCTTCAAGGTCGTTGATTATACTGTCTAAGACCTGAAGCTGTGTTATCTGTGTCTGTCTGAGTTCCTCTGAGTCGTCGTTATAGTCCTTTGTGACATAAGGAATCTCACCGAACGTTCTGACAAGATAGAAATGGCAGAGTGCTCTGAGAGCTATCATCTCCGCGCGAACAGGATACCAGTCGCCATAGTTGAAGCTCTCGTCCAATTCTACGATATCCTTTCCATGTGACAACACCTTATTGCAGTAGTTGATGGCGTTATACATGTTAGTCCACTCGAACACGTTGTATGTAGGCAGGAGGTTAGCGTTCATGATGTTTGCCACCTGTCCCGTTGATGTTGTCTCCGTTGAACGTTCAAAGTTGTCCGATCTCATCTCACCCCAGTAAACGAACTTTGTCAGGATGTCATCACTGGCCAGTCTCTTGTAGCAGGCGTTGATGGCGTTGTTAAGGTCATTCTTGTCTTGCCAGAACTCCTCCTCCACGATTCTGTCTGTCGGTGTGATGGTCAGGTAGTCTTCACAAGAAGACATAGCCAGACAGAATGTCGCTCCCGCTATTATATTTGTTATGTTTAGTAATTTCTTCATTGTGTTGGTTTTTTAGAATCCGATATTTACGCTTACAGTAAATGATTTAGAGCGTGGTGTCTTTGACTTATCGTAGCAAACACCCCATGAACCATAGCTTACCTCAGGATCTACTCCTGTGTACTTTGTAAGGCAGAACAGGTTGTTAGCAGAAGCGTTGAATCTCACGCTTTGCAATTTCCACATCTGTACCACTCTTGATGGTACGGTGTAGCTGAGCTGCATGTACTGTAGTCTGAGGAAGTCTCCGTCCTCGACGAATCTGTCGCTGGCGAGAGAGTTGTATGATGCTCCGATTGAAGCGTTCATGGCTCTTGGTATCTCTGTTATGTCACCATTCTTACGCCATCTCCATGCCACAGCCTGAGACTGGTTCGTGTTAGCGCGCATAGCCTCGTTGTTCAGTCGGGCGATGTTAGCAATCTTGTTGCCTATACGATAGTTGAATGACATCTTCAGAGACCATGGTCCGTAGAAGAAATTCAAACCGAATCCACCGTTTACCTTTGGGTTTGAGTTTCCGAGATAAACAATGTCCAACTCATTTATCTGGCCGTCGTGGTTAATATCCTCATAAATGACGTCACCACCCTTGAACTCATAGTTCACACCTCCGTAGTTGAAGTACATGTGGAGAGGATTACCCTTTGAGTCGTAAAGGATGTTGCCGTTTGCGTCACGTGCAACAGGTACAGTGGAGTTCTCGTTTCTCTCAGCGGCAGCAGCTGCTGTGTTGTCTCCGTATGTGGAGCGTGACGCCTCTGTGTAACCGTTGTGCTCGTAGTCGTAAGCGTATACACCTTTGTATTTGAATCCGTAGATAGAGCCGACGGCGTTACCGATCTGTATTCGTTTCAGGTAGTCTGCGTTCTTGTAGCTGAAGTCACCGTTCATGCTTGACAAAACGCTTGCGTCCATCTCCGTTATGGTGTTGACGTTTTGAGCAATGTTGAATGACACAGACATAGAGAACTTGTCCTTCTTAAGGAATTTGTTAGTGTTGACGTACAGCTCCCATCCTCTGTTACGCAAGCTGCCGGTGTTGCTCCATGCCAATGAGCTGTAACCTGTTGAGCCAGGTATTCCCACGTTCTCCATGAGAAGGTCGGAGGTGTTTTTGTTATAGTAGTTGAAGTCGAACTGAATGAGGTCGTCGAACAAGTTAAGGTTTGCACCGAGGTTCCATGACTTTGTTGTCTCCCACTGTATATCAGTCAGACGTATATTGTCTGCGCCGATTGCTGTGTACACATATCGTCCAGAACCGTAGTTGCCGTGTGAGCTGTATGTGTTGTACATCAGGTACTCATTTCTTGGCTGTCGTCCCACCTTACCCCATGATGGTCTGAATGAGAGCAGAGACACTATGTGGTCGATGTGGAGTTTCTCGAAGAAAGGCTCCTGGTTGATGTTCCATCGTCCAGAGATACCAGGGAATGTACCCCATTTACGTTCTGCTCCGAACTTAGTGCTTCCGTCACGTCTTATCGTAGCGTCGAACGCATAACGTCCGTCGAAGAATGCGATGTGTCCGCTGCCGAGGTATGACATACTCTTCCATTGTCCTGTGCCTGTTGAGTTCTCCTTCAGGTATGACTCCGAGATTGAAGAGTCCAGACCTGTCGGATTGTTAATCTTAGCGATTTTCTGGTAAGTACTGCTACCGTCAGTGAACTCGAACTGTCCCATGACACTCATTGTCACAATCTCATTGTTGAATTTAGGAATGAACACGAGTTTCTCTCTGTTGGTGATAGCCATTGACTTGTACTCGTAGTTTGAAGTTGTGTTCACGCCGACCGACCAAGCGTCAGATGTCAGTGAGTTAGGGTAGTATGAGTTGTCTGACTCGTTGAAGATGTCCATGTACACCTCTGCATTGAGGTTGAGCTGATGTGCCTCGTCATTCTTAGATAGGAGCTTATACTGTACGTTGAACTGAGGGTTGATACGGTATGTGGACTGGTTGTTATATGCGAGGTTCGCAATGGCAACAGGGTTGCCTATCGCCTTCATGTCTGACAAGTAATAAGAGCTGTAGTAGTTGTTACCACCGCCGCCAGTAGTAGGGTTTGTAGGTAACATCTTGTAATAGTCTCCAGTGAGAGCTCCGGTCTGGTCATACTCGTAAATACTCATGTTAGGCATTGCGTTGTATGCGTATTCCAAGATTCTAGTTGTCTTCTCACCATCCCAGTTTCTGTGGTTGTCTGTGTAGGTGAGTCCGAAGTTTGTGGAGAAACGGATGCGGTCAGACACGTCATAGTCGAGCACGAGTCGTGTTGAGAACTGATCCAGTTCCTGTTTGATAATAGTACCAGTGCTGTGAGAGTATCCGCCAGAGATACGGAATTTAGCTTTCTCGCCACCACCATTAATGGTAAGGTAGTAGTCATGCTTTTGTCCGAACTGGTTCACGGCGTCCACCCAGTCTGTGTTCTTGTTGAAATTGTAGTACTGCACAGGGTAGGACTGGTCGTAGTTGAGCTCGACCATGTTTGATGTGGCAGTGTTCTGCTTAGGGTTGAAATAAGCCTCCTTGAGCATCATGGTGTAGCCGTCTCCGTCCAGCATGTTGAGTCCGGAAGGCATCCAGCTGCCCGTGAACTTGTATGAGAGGTTTATCTTAGTCTTACCCGCTGTACCACGTCTTGTTGTTATTTCAAGTACACCGTTGGCTCCTCTTGAACCCCATATGGCAGTTGCCGCTGCGTCCTTGAGCACCTTGATGTCCTTGATGTCCTCCGTGTTGACAGACAGCAGAGTGGCGAACTGCTCCTCGTTGTCCAGGTCCTCGAAGTTGATATCTGTAGCGTCGTCTGGGAGGTCGAATATGTTACCGTCGACAACGATCAAAGGCTCGGCTGAGCCGTTGATGGAGCTGACACCACGCATACGCATTGACGTTCCGGCACCAAGGTTACCAGAGTTGGAGATGATGTCCAATCCGGCTATCTTACCTTGCAGAGCCTCGTCGGCTGATGCGAAGGAGAGTCCCTCGACGTCGTCCATGTCCATTGTCTGCGTTGCCACAGAAATCTCCTTGATAGGAATGACCATACCATTGCTGTTAGTCTTTGGCTTAGCCTTTACCACGAGCTCGGTAAGTTCATTATTACTCTTCATGAAGATGTTGTACTTAGTCTTAGAAGTACCGATGACCTCCGTGAATGTTTTGTATCCTATGTAGCTGACGTATATCTTGTCCTTAGGGTTCTTGACGACAAGGGCGAAGTTACCGTTCATGTCAGTTACCGTCGCTGCCACGATACGGTTGTTCTCATCTCTCTCGACAACGTTGGCGAGTGCCATCCCACCGAGTTCGTCATAGACCATACCGGATATACGTCTTGATTGTGCTGATGCTGAACTTACACAGAAGAACAGCAAGAATGATGTGATAATTATATTAATCTTGTTCATAGTGTTCTATGTAAGTTTTGTCATTTTGTGAGTTGATATTTTTTCAGGTATGACTTAGCCTTGGCAAGAGAAGCCCAGTCTGAGTCGTATCGGTTGTTGGTGTATGTCTTGTAGTCGAGCACACCGTCGATACCATGCACGACAACAGAAGAAGATGATGTTATCGTGGCGCTTATGGCAGACTTCGTACCGTTCGTGATATAATCTCTTGCTATCATGTTCTTGTCACTTGTGACGTTTCTCACATGACCAGCCGCATCCTTAACGCTGAGTGTACCATTTCCGTTTGATGACACTGTTAACTTGCAATAGACACCTGTCTCGCTGTTGACTGTGGCTGTCTCATATGCCACAGGACTCATCACTGGCTCATCCGCGAAGACACTTCTGTCCTGGAAGTGATATTTGACGAAGTTGATGATGGCAGTCACCATGGCTTTAGCCTTTGTGTTACGTTCTGTCAGTTCCGCGTCAGTCAACTCTGTTCTGTCCTCCGCCTCTTTGTCGAGCTCTAGCATTGTCACGATGTCCTTCCATGTTGGGAGACCTGCGTCGTAGGCAGCCTGCATAGCCTCATTTGTCGGTGCGTAAACAGTATAGTTGTAGTTGTTGAAGAATCTCACGTTTGTGGCAGAGTTAGTCATCTCACCTGTTGTCTTATTGAAACAAGGAATACCGTTTCTGTTTGTGAAGATGAGATATTTGTTCTGGCTCGTACCTGTTATGTCAAGCTCTTTCAGGACTGTCTCGTCAGTCTGGCACAGCTCGAAGAACTCTGAGAACTGCTCATTATTATATAATATTGAATAAACAGACTCGATTGTCGGCTGCATAGGAGCGTCAATCATGTATGCGAATCCGTTTCCGTATCCGTTGGTCTGTGCTGACTTGTCATCGAATCCGATAACGTTACACTCCTCGTCGTTGTCTATCTGCCATCCTCCTTTGAGAATGCTCACTCTCTTGCCCTTGCTCTTGTTTGCGGCGTATATCACTGAGCCATTCTTTGATACATAGTAATGCTTTCTCACTCCGAAAATACTGTCAGTCTCAACACCTGAGGCTGTCTCGTCTAATCCTGTCTTCTCTGTCTCGTCCTCATGTATTATCGTGTGTGTCTCAAGCATGTCTTTCAGACGGTTCTCATAGGTTGTGCTTGACACGTTCTCCGTTGCCACGAGGTCACCGATAGTACCGGTCTTCTTAGCTATGTCATACAGATATTTGTATGAACTGACCTTTGGAGTGGATGTCTTCTCGTCCCATGTGTACTTGTATGCTCTTCCCACCAAAGTGCTCGTTCCGCCGGCTGTCTCTATGTCTGGATTCATGAATGACAGTGGGTCCACATATGTGAAGTTGTCATCTGACGGCACGAAGAAACTGAATCTTGAGCTCATGGCAAGAAGATAAGCGTAGTAGTTGGAAGGTATCTTACCGAGTGAGGCCGCCTGTACGCCCCAGTTGAATATTCTCTTGTCTGTCTCTACAAACGCAGGTGCGCTCACTGCAGCGTACTCAGCCGGTGTTGTCACTTCGTTCATCACGTAGATTACTCCGTTGTTTGCGAGGAGCACCTTATCTATATTATTTCTGTGGTAGTCATTTGTCTCGTCAAACATGGCGTCCTGTGCTGAGTTCTTGATTGTCTCGAACTTGCTTGGGACACTTGAGTTGAAAGACTCCTTCATTAGGTTGTTGAGCAATGCTCTGATGGTCTGTCTTGGAATTTTGTCGATAGCGTGATAGACGAGGTTCATGTCAGTGCAGTTCTCGTCAATCTGGTTGAGATACTCGCTTGCGTATGCCTTAACGAGGAATCGGCCACCGCCCTCGTCGCTGAAGAAATAATTCATCAGTTTTGAGTCCTTAGGACAGAAGATGACGGCCATGTCCTGCTCCTTACTTGTCTTGCTGTCCACCTGATAAGTGTTCCATCCCGGATCGTAAGGAAGAGGTTTCTTTGAGTTCTCGTCAAACTGCACGTTTCCTGTAGGGTTGCCTATAGGGTCAGTGCCGGCGTCACTGTACAGTGTGCTGTTGTTCTTAGAGCGTATTGAAAAATATCTCTTTTCGAACACTGAGTCCACATCATTTCCGTACAGCAGTCTGTATCTCTCTGTCAGTGTGCTGTTGTAGAATGGTGCAGAGAAGCGGTCCATCATGTGTGAGAAAATCTTAGTGTCATCATTGGTTCTCAACACCTCAGCCATGTTCTGAGGAGTGATCAGAACCTTGTCGAGGACGTTGACATATCCGTTCTGGCATGTCACGTCCTGCTTGACTATCTTGCTTCCGTAGATGAAAGCGTCGTTTTTGTCTCTTGTGTATCCTGTGATTATCTTGAAGTCCTCGTCTGTGATATCCTTGTTGGCCATCTGAGTGGCGAGGAAGTGTGTCATCATAGACTCTGTTGCGTCGAGTGCCAGATATATACCTCTGTTACCGTTTCTGAATCTTGCCCAGTAGTCTTTCTCATCCTCATTATAGCTGACTGGTATGTCACTGCCGAAAAGATGAGGGATAGAGTCCGTGATGTCGGTAGCTGTCTCTCTTCTAAGGCATTGTCCCTTGTTCGGAAGTGCGTTGTCGTCGCTTGCGGCCGGAGTGCTTGACATCATCTCCAACAGGTAAGCGTTGTTGATCATGGCGTTGTTCAACAGAAGCTTCTTCTGAGACTTAGTCAGTTCTTCATAGCTGCCCACACCCCATGGGTTGTTAGCGTAGAAGGCTTTGAATGCGCTGTCGTTGGCGACGAATAATGTCTTTGAACCAGTACGTTCCAGCACTTCTTTGTACTCCAAGTCGTCTATAAGACGCACAAAGTTCTTATAGTTGCCGTCGTTGTCCAAATACTCATATATGCTGGAACCAAGCCATGAAGGCGTGGTGTCATCCAACGTATAATCGTCTTTGCACGATGTGACGGATCCGCAGATTGCAGTAAGGAACATTGCCGTTGCGGCATAGTACCCCAGTTTACAAAAGCGTTTGTTCATAAAAAGTTAGTCAGATATTTACTTTGTTGTTAATTGATATTCTGGTGTAGTTAGGTTGCTTCTCTGTTATTCCGTGTTTTGGCAGGATTTGAAATTTCTTTTGTTTGTTTTTCATCCTGAAGGTTAGACGGTTTTCCCCAGTATCCACAATCAATGACAAAATTAGTAAAATTTAACTAATTCTTTTATTTAAACCTTAAATTTTAAACTGAATTGATGTTTTTTTAGTTTTACGACATAATTTTTTCATTTTGCTGCGTTTTTTATGTGTATACGACGAGCCATTTATGCAATTAGGTGTATTCCATCTCTTATCCGTCATCTGTTATCTTTGCTTTGACGATATGTTCTTCTTCGGCTCAGACTTGCGACTCCAACAGGTTACGCATGGATAATACAAACACTTATGTTGACACCGTCACTGCTCTTTACTAATTGTCTTATTCTCTGCAGTCGTTAATTATACATGTTTACTCCAGTTTATTATGTTTTTCTTTGTGTGATTGTTTTTTATTCGTATATTTGCGAACAAAACAAAGTGTATGAAAAAGTGTTACTGTGAGAATCAGGAGAAACTTGCGAGAATAACAAAGGCTTTAGGGCATCCGGCAAGACTTGCTATTTTGTGTTATCTGGCTGAACATGACGATTGTTTTTTCGGTGACATATTTGAGTCCTTGCCTATAGCGAAGGCTACTGTTTCACAGCATATCGCCGAATTGAAGGACGCAGGGCTGATAAAGAGTGAGGAGTTTCCGCCAAAGGTGAAATACTGCATAGACAAAGAGAACCTGCTGCTTGCTAGAAAGCTGATGGACTGCTTTTGGAACAAATGTGAGAAAGGATGTGAGTAGTTTTTGGTAGAAATTCTCTCTTGAGCGATTGTATAATCGCTTTTGTTTCAGCTACTGTGTTCGCTGTTTTGCGAATTGCGATTTAAAGTTTTATATGGTTATGTCTGAAGTGAATAAGAAAGCGAGAAGGCGCTTCATTGCGTCTAACGAGCGTGACCGTTGTGTCGCGTGTGGTGTTTGTATGAATGTGTGTCCTCGTGACGCCATCAGTATCAGTCATGGTTGTTACGCCGTGGTTGACGAGAGTAAATGTGTCGGTTGTGGTCTCTGCGAGAAGTCTTGTCCCGCAGGTGTAATGCATAAAGTGGAACGTATATGAAAAAGAAGAGAAAATGGAATGATTATATGTGGTTGGTGTCCTCTGCGTATTTCACAATGGGATTTTTTAATATTGTTTTCGCGTGGCTCGGCATCATATGTTTTATGATTCCTTTGTTGATGGCTATCATTGGAGGTACCAAGGGGTATTGTAACTCGTACTGCGGACGTGGTCAACTGTTTCTGCAGATTGGCAACTCGTTAGGTCTGTCGCATGGTAAGGTAGCCCCGAGGTGGTTGTCGTCTAAGTGGTTCAGAAACGGCTTTCTGGTCTTTTTCCTTTTCTTCTTCGTGCAGATGATTGTTCTCACGGTGAATGTGGCGCGAGGTGCTGAGAGCTTGTCGGAGACGATTCATCTGTTGTGGACCTTTAATGTGCCGTGGGGATGGGCATATCCTATGCATGTTGTGCCTTGGGTGGCTCAGTTCGCTTTCGGCTTATACGGCATTATGCTTACATCGCTGATTGTTGGTGTGGTCTTAACCATTGTATACCGTCCAAGAACCTGGTGTGTGTTTTGCCCTATGGGTAATATGACTCAGATGATTTGCAAATTAAAAAATAACTGAATGATATGGAGACAAGAAAAAATATCGCCGCTGAGAAGAAGGCCAGTGGCAGATGTAATTGCGCCATGGCTGTTCTGAGCACGTATTCTGACTTTACAGGTCTGGATGAGGCTGTCGCAGCTAATCTTACTTATCCGTACGCCGCAGGCATGGCTAACATGGAAGGTACGTGTGGAGCTGTCGTCGGTGCTGGCATGGTACTCGGGTTAAGTACGAAGGATAGGGCGGCGTCGATGCGAGGCATGAAATATATCATGAATGAGTTCCAAAAACGAAATGGTGCCACTCAGTGTAAACAACTAAAGGGAGTCACTACGGGCGTGGTGTTGCGCGAGTGTCCCGGCTGTGTGGCTGACGCATGTGAGCTGCTGGAGTCTTTGTTGCCGTCTGACAAGTGACATCCCGTAGTAGACGTATGGCACTTATGTTTGGGGACTGTTGATTACTTTTGTCTGATAAACAAAGTGATAAGATGTGATTGTGACTATCCTTGTGGCTTCGTCTCGGCATGTGAAAGATGTAGAATAATGGACAACTCGTGGGTTGACGTTTTTTCTTATGCCTGTTTTTGACTAAAAATAGGTTAACTTGCTGATAATCTTAAAACAAAGCATTTGAAAATCTTAAGTCTCTTTTTTGAAATTCTTAGGTTAGGTTGTAGTCTATACGCAGGTCTGCAGTTTCCAAAATCCTAACCTGAACTTTTAAATGTCCTAACCTGAGATTTTCAGACGCCGAATAAGACACGGGAAAATTTCAGAAGTCATTTTTTTGTTACCGCATGTCAACGGAAAAAGAGGAATATCGGACAACGAAAAAAGTGCGAAATGGAAGAAGGAATTTGACGGCGTGCGGTGACTCTCAAAAGTGTTATGACTCGTTACTGTCGTAACCTCATTTATCATTGTTGTGTCAAGATACTGTGAACCCCGAAAGTATTGTTACTCTCGGGGGTCGCCGTATATATGTCTTGCGTTGTCTATTTCACGCTTACCTTTACTCCGTTTACTATGTAGACACCTTTCTTCAAGTCAAGCTCTCTGAAGTCTGAGGTTTTACCTTCGTACACTTTAACACCGTACGTGTCGAAGACGGTCATCTTCTTGTCTTCTCCGCAGCCGCTGAGTATGTCAGACAGTCCTAAAGCGTTAGAGAATGTCATCTTGACAATTGTCGGAATCTTTACTGACACTTGTTCCGTTGTCGTGTCGCCTCCGCCCAGTGTCTTGATGTGCATACGCAGTGTTAGCGTGTCAGCCGTGAGAGGGACGATGGCGCATTCGTCCAGTTTGATGGTCGTAGTCCTCTCACTGGTGTCGTCAAACTTGGATCTTCCTTTTGAGTTGTCGTAAAACAGTTTCCATGTGTTATCCTCTTTGTCGAGGTACTCAATCTCTTCTGTGAGAGTGTAGTCGCCGTTGTTGTTCTTTATCGTCGGGAGGAATGATAGTGACGCTCCTTTTATGCTGAACGAGAACTTATTGTCTGTTTTTGTGCTTGGGAACCATCCCACGGGGATTTTCTGCATGCTCTCTTGATAGGCGTGTGAAGGATGGGTGTCACGATATACCTCACCGCATGGTGTTACCCACCATGAGTTTTTGTCGCTGTCCCATGATATCGCCGCTCTGTAATAGCTGTCCCAGTTGTACAAAGCGTAGCGTTCAATGAAGTTGGCGTTGTCAAGGACGGACAGGATGTACTTGATGGCGTTTTTCTGTTGTGCCAGTTTGTCGGAATAGCTTGACGGCCATGACTCCGTGGTCCATGACGCTCCGTTGTTCCACTCTGTGAGCCATATCGGTCGGCCTGTGTTTTTGTAGATGGAGTTCAGTTGTGACCACCAACTGTCGGAGTTCGCTGCCTCGTTTGTGCCCCAATAGGCGTGGAATGAGACGAAGTCACATCTGTAGGCCATATTGTCGCAGTACTTGACGAAGTTAGTGAGCCATGAAGCGTCGGTAGGCGATGGTGATCCTATGCGCAGTCCGCTTTCCAGAAACTCCGGCTGGTGTGTGCAAGCCGTCCACTCGCCGATCGTCGTTCCGCAGTCGTCAGAGTGTTGCTCTGAATGTTCTGGCTCGTTATAGCCTAACACCGCAGTGCTGTTCTCCTGGTTACATGCTGACCATGATGGCCAGTACATATGGCTCTTGTGAGGCACGTATTCCATGTCGGTTTGTGTTGTCCTGTCTGCTCCCCATGTGTAGAACCAAGTGCATCCGAGCAGTTTGCCCTCTGTGTTGATGCTGCCGGTAGACTCAGTGGAGCACCATCCCTTCTTGCTTACCCAGTTCCATTTGCGTATGTATGCTCGGGAGACGCGGTTCCTGAGCAAGTCTGGCAGTGACTCTATTTTCTTGTCCTCATGGTCTGCCACATATACTCTGCTGTAGCCGGAGCCGTCGTTGTTGGTCGACAGACACACCATGTATCCGCGTTTAAGTATAAACGAGTTGAGCTCATTCGTGGCGTCACCCATGTCTTTGTTCGCTCCTGCCTTGAAGGTGTACTCGTCACCTGAGTACATCTCCCCGGAGTAGCCGTACATGGCGATGTCTGACGGAGAGTACGGATAAACCACAGTACCCTGCAGGTAGATGGCAACGCGGCAGTTGGTGCCGTTCACCGCATTCTCACCGTTGATTTTGATATACTGTAGGTAATTACCAATGACATCGGATGGTCTGACGTTGTCAAAGATGACCCACGAATCGTCGCTCTTGATGTTGATGTAGGAGTCTTTCAGCACGTTGCTAGTGGAGAGAAAATGATAGTCTGCGTTCTCAGACAGATTTCTCATTGAGTCACCGACCATCTTGATGATGTGGAAATCGAATTTTCCGTGCTCATTCTCTTCCATCTCTCCATAAGTGTTGGTCAGACTGTATATTGTGGCTGTGTAGCTGCTCATCGCCTCTTCTCCGATTACCGTCCACTCTGCGTATGTTCCTACGGATGTTACCGCGGCTATGCTGCCTTGCTTGGTCTTTCCGTAAAGGTCACCGTCGATATACAGTGTCATTTCGTTACCGTCGAACGAGAAGATGTAGTCGTGAGGCAAAGATTTGTTGACTGCAGTTTCTATTTCACCACATCTGATGTGGTCGGCGGCTAAATAGACTATGGCACCGGTTTTGTTTGAGTTACGCAGCACCATCTCGATTTCCGTGTTTGAACTGTTGTCTGAGAATGTGACATTTTCCAGTCCAACGGTGAAAGCGTCTTTCGCATTGAATGAGCTTCCGGAAATCCAGATGTTGTACTTGCCCTCCTGGGCGTTGCTGATAGCCGCGTTCAGAGCCGTGAGTGATGTCGTCATAGTCTCTGTGTCGTCCAGCGATGCCGTCTCTAGTGCTGAGCGTGCGTTGTATAGAGCTACTGCCAGCTCGTCGGGTTTGCCGTACAAGTCGTTGCCGTATACCGATTCTCCTCTGCTTATCGCTTCGCCAAGGGCGTCAGTGTACAGCTTCAGACGGCTTACGACGATAGGGTATGAGGCGTCAGCTATCTGCCATGCCGAGTTGTCGTTCAGCGTTTTGTCATAGTATATGTTTATGTATTCATTGTTTTCCTTGCCCGTGTCGATGCCCAGATAGCATTTCGTGGAACTGTTGACCACGGTTCCTCGATATGACTTTATGTATCCAGAGATACCAGGCTCGAGCGACCACTCGTATGAGTTGTATGATTTGTTGAGATTGCCGGCAAACCAGCAGCTCCATGTGTTTCCTGTGGCGTTGCTTGCTTGCAGGTATTTGCCCGTTGCCTTGTGTCTCAGCCAATACCATCCGTCGTCCAGCGATGAGGACTCCGCCACCCAGACGTAGTTGCTCATGTCGTCACCTTGCGGGATGGATAGGGCAGGACCGTCATTTGCGGCGTTGCCGCCGAGACACCTCTTGTAGTACATGTTGTAGAGGTAATATTCTCCTCCGTTGCGAATGGTGTTATCTTGGGCGTGACAGCATAATGTGAGTAGAGCCATTATGCTCAAAAAAAGTGTTTTCATAATTTGGGATACAATAGTGAGTGTATTGTGTTTTATTATATGAGTTTGCCGGTAACGACTGTCTTAGAAGTTGAAACAGCCCTCTCCTTGCTGTTTGTGTAAGAGTGGGAGAGGGCTGTTTGTGTTACCTTACAGAGACCTTAATGCTTCTGTCTCCAGCTTTGATTATGTATGTTCCTTGTTTCTGTGACTGACGGGCGTTCATCTTCTTTCCCGTGATATCGTATATCTCGATGTCATCAGTCTCGTCAACATAAATTACGCCGTTCACGATACGAGGCGTGAGTGTGCCGTCAGCATCTCCGTCCTTCTCTATCTTCTCTATTGATGTCGGAACGGAGCTGTAGTCGGTGGCCTCTGCTATGATGATGTAGCCGAGCTTGTCTGAGTTGCTGCTGTTATCCTTCAGGGTTGTTGTGCATGTGGCGTCAACCTGACGTTTGATATAGCTGCCATAGTAATAGTATGTTCCGTTAGGGTCTATGGTCTTGTCAATCATGTCGGACGTCTTACGGAGTACGGCGCCTGCAGGATAGTTGCGAGTCTGACATTTTCCGAACACATGTGGTGAGTACAGGAAGAGCGTGTCGTTGTCGTTCTTATATACGCATGACTTGGCGATTGAGCCGTAGATGTTGTTAGCTCCGGTGCCGGCTGCCACAATGATTCCGTTCTCCTCGTCGATAGTGCCGAATCCTGGAGTTATGGCGAAGTAAGCCAGGTCTTGTTTGAGTGACGTGGTCTTACCTAAGCCCTCCTCGTACGTTAAGATGCACTTGAATCCTGTGTTGGTCACGTCCCAGATTTGGGAGATGAGCGGGTATGTCTTTAAGACAGTGTTCTTAACCTCTGTGATTACGATAGGAGTGACGCCCTCAGGAAATGCCTTTGCGAAGGTCACTTCAGTTGTGTCGGTCATGCTTGTCTTTGCTATACCAACTTCTGCGTCAAGTCCTCCGAACTGATAGTTGCCCTCCTCGATGGCCATAAACGGAATCTCCTCTGCGTTTGTGAGAGAGGTTGTCGTGGTACTTTGCTTCACCCAAGGAGAAATCTTGTATGTGAAGCTTGTCTTGCTTACTGATGTCAGGAGGTTGCCAGGGTACAATGATGAGTTTCTGTTTGTGCAGATACCCATGAATGTGGCAGGTGAGGTGCTGAATGTCTCGGAGAAGTCAGTCACGACATTGTCTAAGTTTGTGATGTTGAGTTTGCCGTATTGGAATTTGTCCGTACCGTTTGAAGAACTGACAGTGAGTGAGAGCTCGCTTGAACGTTTCGGATTAGAGCCTCCTACAGGGTAAGAAGCAATGCGGAAGTAGTATGCGCCCGCATCTGTCACAGTGTATGTGTAAGAGTATGTGGCGCCTGATGCAGACTTCTTATCTGTCGGCTCTATGGTTGTCACTCTTTTCCATACTGTAGTGCCCGGCATCTTAACCTCAACGGTGATGGAGTCAAGCATGTCGCCGTTGTCGTCAGTCCACGTCATGGCGTACGCCTTAGTCTTCTTCGTGTATGTTCCCTTGAGATTCTCAGCCGCCTTGTACACTACCTTAGGTATGAACTCGTTTGACGCCTTGTATCCTAGTCCGTCGTTCATACTCGCATAGTACTCTCCGAGAATTGACAGACTGCCGTCTTTGTATATCTTTGAGCATGCTGCCTCGCTGTTCCAGTATGCGTAGCGCTCCACGATGTCAGTTGAGTTAAGTACGTCGAGTATTGGCTTTGTGCCGTTGTAGCACGTCTGCTGATTCGCCGTTGAGTAGTCGCCGGTGTTGCTGACAGAACCGAAGATACCATTATTATTCCATGAGGCTCCCCATACCCATTCGGATATCCAAATAGGTCTGCCGTTTCCATAGTAGCTGCTGTACCATGCGAGGTTGTTGAAGCTGCCTGACGGCCAGTAGCAGTGCAGGTCGAGGAGGTCACATCTCCATCCGTATGCGTCGATTGAGTCGATGAATGCTTTTAGGTGACTCATAGAGCCGTCGTGTGATGACTCTGAGCACAGTCTCATACCTGTACGCATGAGGTTCTGCCAGTTGGCGAGAACCGTTGACACATCCTGCGGGTGGTCGTCGGACGAGTTTCCCGGCTCGTTGTTTGTCTTCATGTGACAAGAGTAAGTCACGCTTCCGCATGATGATGCTGATGGCCAGTCCTCGTAGATGTGGTTAGGCACACACTCTGTGTCTGGATATCTGTTCTCACCATTACCCCAAGAGTAGCACCATGAGGCGTTGGTGGCTTGTGTGGAGGAGAAACCCGTGTCGCTGGCCAGTCCGGCTTTCTTGGCGTTCTGCCACTTGAACAGTCTGTATGAAGACACACGTCCTAACATGTTAGCAGGCAGGTTCATCTCCAGGTCTTCGTGGTCTGCGATGAAACATCTGCTGTAACCCCAACCTGACGTTCCAAGGGCAAAGGTGACCATGTATCCGCGCTTGAGCTTGAAACTCTTGAAGTTGTTGTTCAGAGTTGAGCTTGTGAGCGTCTTCATGAAACCACCCGAATGACCTTCAGAATAGTCGTCGCAAGACTCGCCGGCAAAATCGCTCTCTGTGTAACATGTCAAAGGCTTGATATCGCTTGAGTAGGGGAAGATTATAGCTCCCTTGTTATACATCTTCACCTGGCAGTTGACGTCGCTCACAGCCTTCTCACCGTTGATGTAGATGAAAGAAAGCCAGTTGCTGATCACCTTGCTTGGCTTGATGTTGGATATTATCACCACGGCATGGTCAGTGTTTGCGATGTTCACACTTCCTGACGTCGAGAAAGGTGTTGTTCCGCTAATCACGTAATCCACGTCGTCAGTTAACGTCACGGAATTGGTGACCTGATTCACTGTAGTGGTCGTGTTTGCCGCGTTGGCTGCCATTGTCGTCGCCAACAGAACGGCTAAAGTAAGTTTCTTGATAGTCATATTCTTGTCATTTTAGTTTTGTTCATGAATAATTTCTCAATCTTATTTTGATGTGTAGAAGTCAGTTATCCTTCGGATGGCTCTGTCGCACACTGGGCAGAAGTCCTGCACCTCATTGATCTTCATCCTGCATTCCTGTGCAGGTCTGTAACATCCCTTGCTTTGGTAGCCTGCTCCCTCGAACACTCCGACTACTTGTGTGCAGTCGTTCAGTTTCTTCATCATCAGACTGTCCTGTTTGTTGATTTTCTTGAAATCTGGAACAGTCTTGTCCAGTGGGGTTGGTATTTTCTGTCCTTTAGGCAACAGGTCTTTCCATTTGCTCTTAAAGTCCTTGAGTGTGGTGATGTTTGGCTCCCACGGCTCTGTGTCTGACGGATACCATTCGTTGTCCTGGTCGTCGTACGCATATTCGTCAGCAAGTCCTCCGTAGCTGTGGCCGAACTCATGTACGAACACTTGCTTGAATGTGGGATTGTCACTGGTGGAGAATGTCACTTGGTTGTATATGCCTCCTCCGCCGTAAGTGTTCGAGTTAATCAGCACCATGATGTGTTCAAATGGAACTCCAGACAGCAGGTCGTATATCTTGTGCATGTCCTTTGACATAAGGTAACGGTCGCTGTAGAACGTGTCATAATGCGCTCCGCTTGTTCCACGTTTCCAAATGCCGTCATGTGGCACTGACGGACCGCTGTCCTTTGAAGGTGCTGCTACTGCCACGACGTTAAATCTGTTTTTCATGCTCTTGAACGGCTCTCGTTCAAAGAGGGCGTCAACAGCTCGCTGGCAGTCATCATAGAATTTCCCGATCTGACTCTCCGTGTATCCGTCTGCCAGTATTGCCAAGTCAATACAGTCCGTCACGTTAACGTCACTCATCGGGTCGTATTCGATGTATGTGTAGTCACGGCTTCTCGTGTCTTGCCTTTTCTCTGCCTGTGTCTGGCTGGCTGCCGTTTTTCCTTTCCAGATGTAGTGGAAAGGTATGCCGTTGTCTCCTATCTTCCTTATCAGAATATCGTTAGGGTCCACCGTGTGTGTCATCTCTGTTATGACATTCTGATGATTGTCTGTCAATGTGATTGTCACGTCGACAGGCATCTTGGGAAATGGTACATTGTAGGAAGCCTCGAAGGACTTGCTTACAATCTTGGCCTCATTCTCGAGCAGCCATTCCTGAAATAGTGTTGAGAATGTCCATACGTAGATGACTTTGTTTGTCTTGTGGTCCCTTATCGTCAGTTGACCATTTCCGTTCAGAAACTTCTCGTCAAGTCGTCTCTTCCTTCCTGCCCACCTGTCCTGCTGCATTAGCTCGTCGAGGTAAATGTGCTGTTCTTTGGCGTTGCCGGCGAACACGTAGTCGAGACGAAGTGTCTTGTCAGTGAAAAACTCGTCAAAATTTATCTCGTCATTGTTTCTCGCTGTCTCGCATGTCTGCTTGTCCGCTGACGATATGTCGCATGATTTTCCAGTACTCGCACATGCTGGTTGTACCGCGAGATACGCACATATCATCATGGATAAGAGTCTGTGTCCACTCATATTTGATAATCCTTTTCTTTTTACTTTAAATAACAATGTAATGTGCAAATAAACGAAATTCTTTTGTAATAGGCAAAAAATACCTTGTTTAATACTAAAACACATCTTTTGTATGACAGATTCGTAGTGTGTTCTATGTATTTATTCTCGATTATTAATCTCGATGTGGCCATATAATCGTCTTGTACTTCCCGTAAGTATTGTACGCCATTCCTGACAAAGACAGTGTCTGTACTCATCCCGTCTTATCTCTGTGTGTGTAAATATGTTCGCCGACGTTTTTCTTTGATACAAGTACGTCTCGTTGACTTTATTTCAGTATTCTCTTTGCTTTTATGAAAAATATCTGTACTTTTGCTCGTGCAGATAATGTTTTTGTAGTTTGTATGAGTATGTTTAGTGTAATTAAGTCAATTTCTTCTTTTTTAAGTGGTAAAGCGAGTATATTTATTATTCTTACTGCTTTGGTGGCTTTTTTCCTTCCTGAATTGTTTTCTTGGGTGGTGGGTGATGTGCAGACCTCGATACTCGGAATTATAATGCTTACCATGGGTCTTACGTTAACTGTCGATGACTTCAGGGTGTTGTTGATGCGTCCGGCGGACATACTTGTTGGTACTGTAGCCCAGTTCACCATTATGCCGATAGTGGCTTATCTGTTGTCTTCTCTCGTGAGCGAGATTCCAGGCTGTGAGTCATACGCCAATCCTGTGGCTGTAGGAGTCATACTTGTTGGTTGTTGTCCTGGAGGTGTCAGCTCAAACATAATGTCATTTCTCTGTCATGGAGATGTGGCGTATTCTGTCGGGATGACCTGTGCCAGTACGTTGCTGGCGCCTGTCATGACTCCGCTGCTTGTGTTTTATCTTGCAGGCGAGCGAGTTGACGTCGACGCTTTGGGCATGTTCCGGCAAATCCTTATAGTCACCATAATACCTATATCCATAGGCTTCGTGTTAAACCTTCTCGCCTCTCGGGCTAAACTCTCTGACACGGCTATGTCTCGTAAGACAGTACGGTTTTTCGACTCACTCAAGATGATATGTCCGGGCATATCCGTTGTCTGTCTTGCTTTTATTGTCGGTGGGGTAGTGTCCGCCGTGCATAATCAACTTTTGGAGAACGGACTGATTTTCTTCTTCGTGACATTCACTATTGTCTTCCTTCATAATGCTAGTGGCTATGCTTTGGGATATATCGTGGGTTGTCTGTTCTCGTTCTCAACGGCAAAACGCAGGACCATCAGTATTGAGGTGGGAATGCAGAACGCCGGACTCGGCACCAACCTTGCTATGACTTTCTTTGTAGCCACCAATCCTTTGGCAGTCATCCCGTGTGCCGTGGCATGTGCTTGGCATAGCATCAGTGGTACGATCCTGGCTAATGTGTTCAGTTGGATGGATAATAAGAAATGACATTTTCGTGTTCAGGTCTGTCGTGAATTAGTCAAGACTCATATTGTTTACCGCGGCGGAATCGACTAACGTAAAATAGCTTTAAGAAGAATTCTTGTGAGATTGACGTCGTAATTTCATTACTTTGACGACTTCCATTTTGAATGTCTTGTTCGTGGGTGTTATATGTGGATGAAATGGAACGTTGTTGTTATACGGTTCAAGGATTCAAATGTCTGATTACATTTCTTGTGTGTTTTTCTTGAAACACGATTTACTGTGTAATCTCTTGTGTCTACTTTTTTCAGAACAATGTTATGATGCGTGTTGTTGAGTCTTCACGTTAAAAGAGTAAGGGTATGCCCTAAGAGCATACCCTTAATTGCGTATTCTTATTTTGTATCTTCTTTCTTGAGAGTGTCGAGTTTCTCGAGCACTTCTTTAAGGTCAGACTTCAGCTTGTCCATCTTCCTGTTAAGTTCCTCGACAAGGTTATTACCCTTGCTGTTCTTTCCAAGGTTGAGGAAGCCGAGGTTATTCTCGTATGTCTTAATCTCGTTCATGAGGATATCCTTCTGACGTAAGAGTCGTTCCTTGATACGTCCTGTGTCACCGGATGACACCTCGTTCTTGAACTTCTCTATGCGTCTCTTAGTGGCGTTCTCGTTCAGCGCTCCGTACAGTCTGTCCATCTGCTCACGGAACTCTTTGAACAGTCTGTCTTTCTCCTTGAAAGGAACGTGTCCGACCTTGTTCCACTCCTCTTGTGCCTCACGTAACAGTTTGCGCAAGTCATTGTCTTGTCCTTCAACTTTCAGTGCTGTCAGACGGTTGATGATGTCCTGCTTCTTCTCCATGTTCTCCTTCTGCTCCTGATGCTGTCCTGAGGTCGCTTTTTTCTTTGCGGCGAAGAATGTGTCGCATGCGTCGTTAAAGCGTTTCCAGATTTCGTCGCTCACCTTCTTTGGCGCTGGACCGATCTCCTTCCATTGTTTCTGCAGGTCAACAAGAATGTCTGTGGTCTTCTTCCACTCCTCACTGTCTTTCAGAGCCTCTGCTTTCTCCACAATCTCAAGTTTCTTCTGATAGTTAGTGCTGAGACTTTCTCTCACGTTTTTGAAGTATTCTGACTTGCGTGTGAAGAATGTGTCGCAAGCGCTTCTGAAACGTTCGAAGATCGCGGTGTTGTCTTTCTGCGGCGTGAAGCCAATGGTCTTCCATTTCGCCTGAAGTTCGATAATCTTATCTGATATTTCCTGCCATTCTGCGAATGTCTTCAAAGAGTCAAGGTCGTACGCCTCGATATCCTCGCATATTTTTGTCTTCTCGTTGAGATTGTCAATCTCCTTCTGCTTCTTGGCGATGAAGTGATCTTGGTGTCTCTTGTTGATGACGACAGATGCGGCCTTGAATCTTTTCCAGATCTCCTCACGTAGCTCGTTCGCTACAGGTCCGATCTCCCTGAACTCGAGGTGCAGCTGCTGAAGCTTATGGAATGCTGATATGACATCCTCCTCGTCTTGGAGTTTCTCGGCTGACTCACACAATGCGGTCTTCAATTCCAGGTTCTTCTTGAAGTCGTAAGCCCTGAGCTCGTTGTTCAGTTTGAGAGTGTCATAGAACTGCTCAACCAAAGTCTGGTAGTCCTTCCACAATTCTGTTGACTTCTCCGCAGGGATAAGCTTTATCTCATTCCACTGTGTCTGCAGGTCTTTGAAGTCATTATATGCGTGGTTTATCTCATCTGGGTTATTGAGCATGTCCTTAATCTTGTTAAGGATTTCTATCTTCTTATCGTAGTTCTCAGCCTTCAGAGTCTCCAGCTCTTCCGCCTGTTTCGCTCTTTTCTCCTTGATGAGGTTCATCTTTGCCTTAAACGCAGCCTCGTCATCGAGAGGCGCAGGTGTGTACTCATCCAGATTTCCACCTTCCTCGATGAACTTCTTGTAGCTCTCGTCAATCTCGATTTTCTGGAGACGGTAGAAGTTGTTTTTCAATGATTCGAGTTCTTGACGTGTAACGTTCTCGTCCTTCTCGTAAATATCGTTGAGACGGGCGATGATGTCCTCTTTGCTCTGGAAAGGGACAAAATTCTTTGTTACTTCTTCCTGCGTAGCTTCCTTCTCGTCGGTTGACAATGTTTCTGTAGTCAAATCGGCTTGGGATGCAATAGAGTTTTCTGCCTGAGTGACCTCATTGAGTCCTTCTGTGGCGTTCTGAGTTTCTACCATTAGTCTGAATTTTATAAGAATATATTTCTTTTATTTAATTGTCACATACCTTATGACAATTTCATATTCCGATGTTTTTTGAGCTTTGTTTTTATGACACTATAAAATCACGTGGTGAATGCTTATCACATCTGCGTTATCATATATACGTATATGACGGCGGCAGGAAAAGCCATGAGCGAGCTGTCGAAACGGTCCAGCATTCCACCATGTCCCGGTAGGATGTTTCCTGAGTCTTTAATCGACAGTTTTCTCTTTATCAGTGACTCGACAAGGTCTCCCCACGTTCCGAAGAATGTCACTACTACGGACAGACCTGCCCAACATAATGAGTTTATGACGTTATTGTCTTCCGAGAAAATAGGAAACAGAAATGCCATGACCATACTTACAAGTATTGACACGATTCCTCCTCCTATACTTCCCTCCCAGCTCTTGGCAGGTGAGATACGCGGAAACAGCTTATGCTTTCCTATCAGTGAGCCGACACAATAAGCTCCGGCATCACTGCACCAGATGAAAAAGAAGACTCCGAGTATCAGCTCTGGACTGTACACCACTTCCATGCCTCTGAATCTGTCAGGAACGGAGATCAGTGCGAGTGCGTTCATGCTTGCGAAAGGCAATGCTATGTACATCTGGCTCATCATCATGAATGCCCAGTTGAGTAGGGTGTTGTTTCGGTCGATGTACAGCTCGCTGATAAACAGATAGATGATGGTTAGCAGGTACGGCATGAATATTCCTGAGCCTGTGATGTTCAGATTGTATGTGAATATTGCAAGGAAGAGATAGGCGCTCGCCACGGCACAGACGAACTTGTTTGTCTTAGTTCCCATCCCCGTGTTTACTATTGTGCAGAACTCCCATGTCGTCATGCTTGATATTATGGCGAACAACGAAGCGAACACTATAGGATTAGGGTACGTCACACATCCTACAAGCACAACCACGAACAGCACGCTTGTCACTGTGCGCATGATAAAGTTTTTCTGTTTGTCTGTCATCGTTTTAGTTTTCTTTTTCGGCAGCGTTATTGTCTTTGTCTTCCTCCGCCTCTTTGCTGTTGTCTTTTGCCATCTTGGCCTTCTCCACGATTGCCTTGACAGCCTTTTGACGAATAATCTCCTCGTTCTCTGACTTGAAGTCTGTGTTGTCACCATCAGCTGCCTTGCGTCTCTTCTCCTCCTCATCGTTGAGGGCGAGAATCTCCTCTGTTCTTGATGTGAAAGGTCTCTTTCCGAAAATCTTCTCCACATCTTCTGCCATGATTACCTCACGGTCGATGAGTACCTGAGCCAATGCGGCATGACCTTCTTTGTGCTCCGTCAACACTCTTTTGGCGCGTGCGTATTGCTCTGCGATGAGAGACTTGACTTCCTCATCGATCAGTTCTGCGGTCTTCTCTGAGTAAGGCTTTGAGAACTGATATTCCTGGTTGTTGTAATAGCAAAGGTTAGGCAGTCTGTCTCCCATACCAGCATATGCTATCATACCGTAAGCTCTTTTTGTCACGGTCTCCAGGTCGTTCATAGCACCTGTTGAGATGCGTCCTGTGCACAGCTCCTCCGCTGCTCGTCCGCCAAGTGTGGCGCATATCTCATCGAGCATCTCCTCTTTAGTGGTGATCTGCCTTTCTTCCGGCATGTACCATGCGGCGCCGAGCGCCTGTCCGCGTGGTACGATCGTGACTTTCACGAGTGGGTTGGCGTATTCGAGGAACCAGGAAATTGTTGCGTGGCCTGCCTCGTGCAGCGCGATGGTCTTCTTCTCGTTCTGCGTGAGAAGTTTAGTTTTTTTCTCCAATCCTCCGATTATCCTGTCGACAGCGTCAAGAAAACACTGCTTGTCCACCCAGTTGAGGTTACGTCTTGCCGCTATCAGTGCGGCCTCGTTACATACGTTGGCGATGTCGGCACCAGAGAATCCTGGTGTTTGACGTGCCAGCGTGTCCACGTCCACCGTCTCGTCAATTTTTATCGGACGCAGATGAACCATGAAGATTTCCTTTCTTTCGTTGAGGTCAGGAAGGTCCACATGAATCTGTCTGTCAAAACGTCCGGCTCTTAAGAGAGCTTTATCGAGAATATCAGCTCGGTTTGTCGCCGCTAATATAATTATACCACTGTTCGTGCCAAAGCCGTCCATCTCAGTCAACAATTGGTTGAGAGTGCTTTCTCTCTCGTCGTTACCACCCATGGAAACAGACTTGCTTCTTGCACGTCCTATGGCGTCAATCTCGTCTATGAAGACTATGCAAGGAGATTTCTCCTTGGCTTGTCTGAAGAGGTCACGTACTCGGCTTGCTCCCACACCAACGAACATCTCCACGAACTCAGAGCCGGAGAGACTGAAGAATGGCACTCCTGCCTCACCAGCCACGGCTTTCGCCAACAGAGTCTTACCTGTTCCCGGAGGACCTACGAGCAGTGCACCCTTTGGAATCTTTCCGCCGAGGTCCGTGTATTTCTTAGGATTTTTGAGGAACTCCACTATCTCTTGCACTTCCTGCTTTGCTCCGGCTTGTCCCGCAACGTCTTTGAATGTGACCTTTTTCTCGTTGTCATCACCGTCAATCAACTGAGCTTTTGACTTTCCGACACTGAAGATTCCACCTCCTCCGAACATGCCTGAGTTGCCTCCTCCACTCATTCTTCTCATTATGAGTACCCATACTCCTATTATGAGTAAAATCGGAGCGAAGTTCCACAGCAGGTTATAGAATAAGTCTGTGTCTTCCTCGAATCTCACTTGTCCTGTGAAATTGCCGGCTTGTGTCTCTTTGTCAATAAATTCCTCCAGTTTGTCCATGGAACCGAACTCCACCTGTACGGCACGAAGATTGCCTGTCGTGTTCTTGTTACCGAAGACATCCCTGTCATGCTCTTTCTTCACGTAAAGTGACAGGGTAAGACTACCTTTGTTGATGACGATGTTGTCAGCATATCCCTTCTCGACGTACTCTTTGAACTTCGTGTAGTTGATGTCTTTAGTGACGTTAGTCTCCCTACGGTTAAAGAACATGAAGACGATACCTGCGATAAGAATCACGTACAACCAGGTGAAGTTGAATTTCGGCTGTGGAGACTTGCCACGTTTATCTTGCTGTTCTCTTTCGTTATTCTCGGAGTTTTGCTGGAGTTTTTTCATCTCCTCATTCATTTGTTTCTCTTCCATCCAATTTGTTTTTGTGTGAATGTCCGAATCTGTCTTAGTCCAAGTCTGGAATTTTCTCTATCTCGGCGTCTTCCCAAAGACTCTCCAAGTCATAAAACTCCCTGGCGTCAGGAACGAATATATGAACTGCCACGTCAGAATAATCCATGGCCACCCATAGATTGTTTTGCGTTCCGTCCACCGCTGTCGGTTTGTTGCCTGTCTTTTTTCTGGCGAACTCGCGTACGGAGTCCGTTATGGCTGAGACCTGTGTCGGTGAGTTTCCCTCACAGATGACGAGGTAGTTCGTGATAGTGTCATTTATCTTAGTCAGGTCCACCACTACGATGTTATGTCCTTTTTTTTCCTGTATACCCTCTATTATTGATTCGATTAACTTGTTTGCCATTCTTCGTTTATTAATTTTCTTCGATTATGCATGTCTTTTCAGACGTTCTGAATATTTATCTTTCCTCGTATTCTTTCAAACGTTTCTGTTCGATTATCTGGAAGTCTTTTGGTCTTAGCACGAAATTCGTTCCGAGATACTTGTCTCTCACAATCTCGTTGTTGGCTAGTTCTGGGGGAGAGCCTTTGAAAAGTATTCGTCCCTCAAACAACAGGTATGCTCTGTCCGTTATACACAGAGTCTCCTGCACGTTGTGGTCCGTAATCAGAATTCCGATGTTGCGGTCCTTAAGTTTCCACACGATATACTGTATGTCCTCGACGGCGATAGGGTCCACACCGGCGAACGGTTCGTCTAGCATGATGAACTTCGGGTCTATGGCGAGGCATCTGGCAATCTCACATCTTCTTCTTTCTCCTCCGGAAAGTCTGTTTCCGAGGTTCTTCCTCACCTTTTGCAGATGCAGGTCATTGAGGAGCTGTTCGAGAATTTCCCTTTGTTGTTCTCTTGACTTATACTTCATCTCGAGCACGGTCATTATGTTGTCCTCGACGCTCATAGTCCTGAACACACTTGCCTCCTGAGCGAGATATCCTACGCCTTTGTGTGCACGTGTGCTGACAGGGTCTTTAGTTATCTCCTCGTTGTTTATGAATACTTGTCCGCCGTTAGGTATGACAAGTCCCGTAGTCATATAGAATGATGTGGTCTTTCCGGCTCCATTAGGGCCGAGCAGACCCACGATTTCTCCTTGTCTGACGTTGAAACTGACATCGTTAACGACCGTGCGTTTTCCGTATGTTTTAACCAGGTGTCTTGTGTAAAGAGTCTGTCGTTCATCAGAGAACTCCGGCGTCTCCAGGTCACCTGCGTTTGTTGTAGCAAATTCCATGTCTGATATCAAAATTGAAGGCAAAAGTACGAATTGTTTGTAGATAATCTGCTTTCTGAAATAAAAAACTATGTTAAAAGCGTCCACTTTCCTTGAAAATGTATAATTTTGCCGTGAAAATAGACAGATTATGATAACCGTAAAATCATCTTTGACAACTTTAGGAGAGTATGTGCAGCTTATGGGTAGGGTATGTTCTCGTCCGGACAGAATGCGCATGTTTCTTAAGCAATACGTTACGGAAATGTTTCAGTTGGGCTATAATTCCATAGCCATTGTTTTGATTATCTCTTTTTTTATCGGTGCGGTGATATGCCTTCAGATTAAGTTGAATATCCAGTCTCCGTGGATGCCTCGAATGGTTGTCGGATATACGACGAGGGAGATTATGCTTCTTGAGTTCTCGTCCTCCATTATGTGTCTCATATTGGCGGGTAAGGTGGGCTCAAATATCGCCTCGGAGATTGGAACGATGCGTATCACACAACAGATTGACGCTTTGGATATTATGGGCGTTAACTCTGCGAATTATCTTATCCTTCCCAAGATTGCCGGTCTGATGACTATTATGCCTATACTCGTGACGTTCAGTGTGGCTGCCGGTTTGATTGGAGCCTATGCGACCACGTTCATGGGGTACACTTCGGTCTCGGAGCTTAACGAGGGTTTCCGATATTCATTTAATCAGTGGTTTTTCTGGTGCGGAATGATAAAGGCAATTGTATATGCTTTCATCATCACATCCGTGTCTGCGTTTAAGGGGTATACCGTTGACGGGGGATCTGTGCAAGTGGGAACGTCCAGCACAGACGCCGTGGTAAGCAGCAGTATTCTCATTCTGTTCTCAGATATATTCCTGACAAGTATTTTGACATAGCAGGTCGTCGTTGCAAGTCATTGTGATTATTGGCGGCTTTTCTATGTGTAGAGTAAAAACGATGATATAATGATCGAACTAAGACATTTGTATAAATCCTTTGATGACAAGGAGGTTCTTAAAGATATAAATGCGGAGTTCAGAAACGGGCAGGTTAACCTTATTATTGGTCAGTCTGGTTCTGGTAAGACCGTGTTGATGAAGAATATAGTCGGATTGTTAACTCCTACGAGAGGTGACATCCTGTATGACGGAAGGAACTTCGTTCAGCTGACGAAGAAGGAGAAGATTCTTCTTCGTCGTGAGATGGGTATGATATTTCAGTCAGCGGCTCTATTTGACTCTCTAAACGTCCTGGACAATGTCATGTTTCCTCTGGATATGTTCTCTGATATGTGTTACGAGGACAGGAAGAAACGTGCTCAGTTCTGTTTGTCACGTGTTAATCTTTCCGGTTCTGAGAATAAATTCCCTGGTGAGATTTCCGGAGGTATGCAGAAGCGTGTGGCCATCGCCCGCGCCATAGTGCTGCAACCTAAGTATTTGTTTTGTGACGAGCCAAACTCTGGACTTGACCCTAAGACCTCAATAGTAATCGATGAACTGATATCGGATATCACACATGAGGATAACATCACTACTATAGTCAACACGCATGACATGAACTCTGTCATGGGTATTGGTGAGAATATCACGTTTATATGTGAGGGAAGAGCTGAGTGGCAAGGTAGCAACAAGGAGATTATGGATGCTACCAACAAAAAGCTCGAGGACTTCATTTTCGCCTCAGACATCTTACGTCAGGTTAAGATGGCGCATGACGCGAAATAAAATGTTATCTGATGATTGTTTGTATTGCAGAGAAACCATCCGTCGCTAAGGACATTGCTCATGTTCTTGGAGCTAACCAGCAGCGTGACGGCTATATGGAGGGAAACGGTTATCAGGTGACATGGACCTTTGGACATTTGTGTGAGCTGAAAGACCCTGCTGAGTATCAGCCTCGTTGGAAGAAATGGGACATCTGGGATTTGCCTCTTATTCCAAATAGATATGGTATACGTCTCAAGGAGGATGAGGGTATAAAAAAACAGTTCGGTGTCATCCAGAGACTCATGTCTGAGGCCGACGGTATTATCAACTGTGGTGATGCCGGGCAGGAAGGAGAGCTTATACAGAGATGGGTCATGCAGAAAGCTGGTGCCAAATGTCCTGTGAAGAGGTTATGGATATCTTCACTCACGGAAGAGTCCATCACGGAAGGTTTCCGTACTCTCAAAGACCAGAGCGAGTATCAGTCTCTGTATGAGGCGGGGTTGAGCAGAGCTATCGGTGACTGGACATTAGGTATAAATGCCACTCGTTTATATACCATAAAGTACGGACAGAACAAGCAAGTTTTGTCCATCGGTCGTGTACAAACCCCAACATTAGCCTTAATCGTCAGTCGTCAGTCGGAGATTGAGAACTTCGTTCCGCGTCAGAGCTGGATCCTGTCAACGTTGTTCGGCGGGACTAAGTTTAGTGCTGTTGTCCGTGATGAGGATGCTGAGGCGGAGATGAATGCGGAGATGAAGGACTCATACAGTAACGAGAAAAAAGGCAAACCGAAGGGTCCGATATACAGACTGGCTGAGTATGCCAATGAGGATGAGTGTCGTCGTGTGTTGGAGTCTGTGGAGAACAGACCGTTCGTGGTTGATGACGTGCAGAATCGTAAAGGAGTGGAATATCCTCCTCGTTTGTACGACCTCACTTCGCTTCAGGTTGATTGTAACAGAAAGTTTGGTTTCTCCGCTGATCAGACTCTTCAGATCATACAGTCGTTGTACGAGAAGAAATTCACGACATATCCTCGTGTCGACACCACCTATTTGCCTGATGACATCTATCCCAAGTGCCCTGGCATTCTTGAGAAGTTGAGAGGTTACGAGAAGTTTACGGAGTGCTTGAGGGGTACGAAGTTGAGAAAGTCGAAGAAAACATTTGACTCAAGCAAGGTGACTGATCACCATGCCATCATTCCTACTGGGGTACCTGCTGTAAACCTGACGGATTTTGAGAAGCATGTGTACGACCTTGTTACCCGCGCTTTCATTGCTGCGTTCTACCCAGATTGTGTGTTCACGTCAATGACAGTGTTAGGTAGTGTGTCGACTGCCTCTGATGATAAGGTTATCTTCAAGGCTGGAGGACGCGCGGTGGTGGATGACGGATGGAAGGTGTTGTATAAGAAAGCCACGGATGAGACGCAGGCTCAGGACGATGAGGATGGTGCGTCTCAGAGAGATGAGCAGTCACTTCCAGCTTTCAAGAAAGGAGATAATGGTGAACATGTGCCGTCAATGAGCGATAAGTGGACGCAGCCTCCTAAATATTATACTGAGGCGACGTTGTTGAGAGCGATGGAGACAGCAGGACGTTTCGTGGATGACGAGGAGTTACGTGATCTGCTAAAAGAGAATGGCATAGGTCGTCCTTCCACCAGAGCCGCTATTATTGAGACACTTTTCAAACGCCGATATATCCGTAAGGAGAGGAAGAATCTTATCGCCACGCCGACAGGTGTAGAGTTGATTGGACTCATCCACGAGGAACTGCTCAAGAGTGCTGAGTTGACCGGACAGTGGGAGAAGAAGCTGAGGGACATCGAACGCAAATCATACAGTGCTAAGCAGTTTATCGATGAGCTGAAGCAAATGGTGACCGACTTAATATATGAGGTACGTTCGGATAATTCCAAACGAACAGTGACGGTTTTGTCTGATGAGGATATCAAGAAGAAAGTCAAGTCGACAAGAAAGACTGTGAGGAAAAGTGATGTTCAGACGCCGTCAGGGCAGGGGAAAGAAGAAAAAGACTCTGTCAATTCTAACGCCGTTCCTGCGGGGTTCCAGCCAAGGAAGAGTACCAAGACGCGTAGCGTGGCGAAGGATGTCGAGTCGATAAAAGCCTCATACAATCCGGATGACATGATTGGTATGCCATGTCCGAAGTGTAAGACAGGTGTTATTGTGAAAGGCAAGACCGCTTATGGTTGTTCACGTTGGAGAGAAGGGTGTGACTATAGGGAGTTGTTTAACGAGTAGAGTATATATTAATTGTGTGTTGAATATAAAAAATCTGCGGCGCCAATCCTTTGGTACCGCAGATTTTTATATATGTATGCTGATGCTGATGTGATTTGTTGTGAGTGTGATATACTGAATGTTGGATGGTGAATAACTGCCATTCCACCTCAGTCAATTCAAGAATCTGATGTCAGCAAAACACATTTGTCTTTCATTTCCATATTTCCTATCAGCACCTCTAATTTTTACTGTCCGAAACTCCTCTTTTTTCGTTGACGTGTGTCAGTGAAATAATGGCTTCCATAATTTTCTCGTGTCTTATTCGGCGTCTGAAACTCTTAGGTTAGGACGTTGAAAAGTTCAGGTTAGGATTTTGAAAAATGCAGACCTGTATATAGACTACATCCTAACCTAAGAATTTCAAAAAAGACACTTAAGAATTTTAAAGGTTTAGTTTTAAGATTATCAGTAAGTTAACTGGATTTTGACAAAAAATAGGCATAAGAAATTTGGTTAATGACCAAATTGTTCATTATTCCACCTGTTTGCATAGTCGTTAATGTATGGTGATGGTAACTGATGCCAATCACCAAAGTCGTTAAGTGTAGTCTCGGATTGTTGGCGATGTCGTAGTCGATATTCGTGTTTATATATGTATGATCGTTTCTCAAAATGATAAGTTTATATCAAAAAAAGAGACGGATGTGCTGTTCAAGCAGACCCGTCTCTGGTTTTATGTCTCACGGCTCAGTGTCTCGTCGTGTTATTATCTCATAAGAATCTTATTTCCGTTCTTAATCACAATCTTGCCTTTGTCTGTGACACGTCCGTTAAGGTCGTACATTCTCCCTGAGTCGCTGATGTTGTCAGTGACTCTGTCGACAGATGTAGGAATGACAGGGTTCACCTCTATGTAGTCGATGTCAGGCATCCAGTTGGAAGAGTTAGACAGTCTTATTATGTTGTTGCCTTTCTCCAGTTGTATCGTGACGTTTTTCTTTGTCACGGTGCTCCATCCGCCGGAGTTACAGCTGACAGTCTTTACTTTGCTTCCGTTGACAGATACTGTGATGTTTCTGCTTTCTCCGCAGATGTATGCGATAGATAAGGTGTAATCGCCTCCGTTCTCGCTGTACACGTTTCTCCATAGCAAGTCGTTTGCCTCGCTGTAACCGAGCCATCCTGCCTTGAATCCGGCTGAGCAATAGCTTGCCGCTTCGTATATTCCAGTTTTTTCTGTCTGGTTGTTTTTCAGTTCCTGATAGTCACTTATGTAAGCAGTCTCCGCCTCATACCTTGTTCGTTCCAGTCTTTTTTCTGCCTCTGCCACGTATATGCGTGTTCCGTGTGCAGGAATGGTGACCTCATACTTGTCGGAGAACGTGCCGAGGTCCGTTTTCTCGTACACATCTCTAAGACTCACGTTGCCGGACAAGTCTATGTCGGGGAATGTCAGAGTGACTTTCTTTTGCGTGTCGCTTGGATTGTATAACGCCACGGCGCGTTTCAGTCCTCCCAGTTCCTCAATGTCCTTGACGAGTATATGACATCCGTTGTTGATAGCCGCGACGTAAGCCTGCTGGTACAGCTGGTCTTGATTCAGTGCAATCAGCTCCTCATTCTTCAGAAGCTCCAGGGTAGAGCTATTGATTGTGGACATGTCACATCCGATTAGTAGTGGTGAGGTCATGATACACCACATACCGAAGTGTGTCTTGTCCTCCTCCTCTGTCATGGATCGTCCGACCTCAAGCATGTCCATGTCGTTGAAACGTCCGTCGTAGCAATATGCGGACAGATAGAGGTTTTCAGCGAGTATACCTTTTACGGAGTTCCATGAGTTGTATATGTCCACTGTTGTTCTCCATGAGAAAGCTACGTCGTGAACCCATGTGCCCGGGTAATTCCATCTGCACACATTCAGTCTCACGTCATCTCTTCCTGTGTTTTTTATTGCCTGGCTTATCGCTGTGTAACGTGTTTGCGGGTTGAGTGACAGATTCTGTCTGTTTTGTGCGGCGTCTCCACCGCAGAAGTCAACCTTGATGAAGTCGAAGCCGCACTCCTTGAAGTAATAGTCGGCGTCGTGTTGATCATAGTTGTACAATCCGACGTTGATACTAAGCTCGTCGCCGTTATACATGTTTCCGCACGTGTTCGCTCCTGCGTCGCTGTAGATACCGGCTTTGAGTCCCTTCGAGTGTATATAGTCTGCTACGGTTTTCAGTCCGTTCGGGAAACGAATGGGGTGGATAATAAGTTCACCAGTCTCTGTGTTTCTTCCTCCGAAAAAGCCGTCGTCAATATTGATGTGGTTGAATCCTACATCTTTGAGGCCTGTGCTTACCATGGCGTCGGCCTGTTGTTTGATAAGTGACTCGTTGATGTTTACGCCGTACGTGTTCCATGAACTCCATCCCATGGTTGGCCCGTTTTGTGCGCGTGACGCAGAGCAAGCCGTGAGTAATGCGAGCCACACGGTTGCGTTGAGTAATTTTTTGTTCATTCGATTAGAATAGTATTTGGTTATAGTGTAATCATGTATGTGTGTCAGTCGTGTATAATCAAACCCCATCCGGCCTGACATGGTTACATCAGACCGGATGAGAAAAGAATGTCTGTTGTGCTATCTGTTGCTGTACATGTTGTCATAGTACTTCTCGTACTCGCCGCTTGTGATGTTGTTCATCCATTCTTCGTTGGCGAGATACCATGTCACCGTTTTCTCTATTCCTTCCTCGAACTGGAGGGACGGCTCCCATCCCAGCTCCTTTTGTAGCTTTGTGGAGTCAATGGCATAGCGGGCGTCGTGTCCGAGTCGGTCCGTCACGTATGTTATGAGGTTCATGTCCTCGCCCTCCTGACGGCCGAGCAGACGGTCTACGGTCTTTATGACAACCTTGATGATGTCAATGTTCTTCCACTCATTGAAACCGCCGATGTTATAGGTCTCAGCGATTTTGCCTTTGTGGAATATCAAGTCAATCGCTCTTGCATGGTCCTCAACATAAAGCCAGTCACGTACGTTCTCTCCTTTTCCGTATACTGGAAGAGGTTTGCGGTTACGTATGTTGTTAATGAAGAGTGGTATCAGTTTCTCTGGGAACTGATATGGTCCGTAGTTGTTCGAGCAGTTGGTCACGATTGTTGGCATTCCGTATGTGTCGTGGAACGCTCTGACAAAGTGGTCGCTCCCCGCTTTAGACGCGGAGTATGGAGAGTGAGGATTGTATTTTGTTGTCTCGTAGAAGAAGTCCTTCCCGTACGCCAAGTGGTGCTCTGATGATGAGGCGGTGGTGGTGAACGGTGGCTTGATACCCTCTGGGTTAGTTATCTCAAGTGCTCCGTATACCTCGTCCGTTGAGATATGATAGAATCTCTTTCCCTCGTACTTCTCAGGTAATGACTCCCAATAGCATTTTGCTGCCTGAAGTAGGGACAGTGTGCCCATCACGTTTGTTCTCGCGAAAGTGAACGGGTCTTTGATGGAACGGTCAACGTGTGACTCGGCGGCAAGGTGTATGATGCCGTCAATCTTCTCGTCTCTCATTAGCTTGCTGAATGCGTCATAGTCACATATGTCCATCTTCACGAATTTATAGTTTGGCTTGTCCTCAATGTCTTTGAGGTTCGCGAGATTGCCAGCGTATGTGAGTTTGTCGAGGTTGATGATGTTGTATTCTGGGTATTTGTTGACGAATAGTCTGACCACATGGGAACCGATGAAACCGGCGCCGCCGGTTATTACAATATTTTTCATATCAAATAAATAATATCTTTGTTAGTTTCACAAAGGTAGGAAAAAGTGATATAATACGCAAAATATTGATTGTTAATTTTACTCGAGGTGTCTTTTATGCGCGGTCGTGAGGAAACAGTTATCCCCGAATCTGAGTCAGTGGGAAAAACTCAAGGTTCGGGGATATCCGACTGTTTTGTTATTTTACTAATGTGCTTTCGGTTATAGCGCAGATGTTGACGATTGTCATCATGGCTTTCTCTAAACTCTGCACGGGACAAAACTCATGAGGTCCATGGAAGTTGACGCCGCCAGCGAAGATGTTGGGACAAGGCAGTCCCATGAAACTGAGCTGCGCTCCGTCCGTGCCGCCTCTGATGGCCTTGATTTTTGGTGCCATCCCGGCGTCTTTTATCGCTTTCTCCGCTATCTCAATGACGTGCATTATCGGCTCGATCTTCTCGCGCATATTGTAGTACTGATCATTCATCTCTAACGTGGCCGTACCTTCGCCGTACTTGTCATTGATGTATAGTGTCACTCTCTGTATCGTGGCCTTTCTGCTCTCAAACTTGTCTTTGTCGTGGTCACGTATTATGAGTGACAGATTTGCCTGCTCGCAGTTACCGTTGATGTTTGTGAGGTGATAGAATCCTTGGTACCCGTCTGTGGTCTCGGGTGTCTCGTCCTGTGGTAATAGTCGTACGAGTTCTGTCGCTATGCGTCCGGCGTTTTTCATCTTGCCTTTAGCGTAGCCAGGATGTACAGAGCATCCGTTGATGGTAATCCTGGCGTATGCGGCGTTGAAGTTCTCGTACTCTATCTCACCAACTTCCGAACCGTCCATGGTGTATGCGAATTTTGCCGCGAACTTCTCTACGTCGAAATGGTGCGCTCCTCGTCCTATCTCCTCGTCTGGGTTGAACGCCACTCGTATGTCTCCATGCTTTATCTCCGGGTGTTGCTTGAGGTATACCATGGCTTGTACAATCTCTGCTATTCCGGCTTTGTCGTCTGCGCCGAGCAGCGTAGTGCCGTCGGTGACGATTAAGTCTTCTCCAACGTGTGCCTTCAACTCAGGGAACACAGATGGTGACGTGACGAGTCCGCTGCTTAGCACGATGTCTTTGCCGTCGTAGTTATTGATGATGCGAGGCTTGACATTTGCTCCGCTGGCGTCAGGGCTTGTGTCCATGTGTGCTATGAAACCGATAGTGGGAACATTTTTTTCTGTGTTCCCGGGCAACGTTGCGTACAGGTAGCCCTTGTCGTCCAGCTCGACGTCTCGCAATCCTTCACTGATCAGTTCTTTTTTCAGATATTCCGCAAATACCATCTGTTTGGCTGTCGAAGGCACAGTGTCGGAATAATCGTCCGATTGCGTGTCGAACGACACGTAATTCAGGAAACGTTCTGTGATGTTCATGTGTGACATGTTTTTATTCCTCGCATGAGAACATAGGGTCCCAGCATGGCAGGAGGGTAGGCTTCTGTTGTGCTGCCTTTAGGATTTTCTCGTTAGCGTATTTCTTGTTGACTACCAGTCTGAACATATAGTTGTCGAACCACTCATCAGTCATTATAATATGTCCTTGGAAACCGTATGATGCTCCCCATGAGTTCTCAACCTCCCATTTTGTCGGCTTGCCGTTAGCGTCGAGGTCAACGGCTTTGAGAGTCATGGCGTGCGTTGAGCCGGAGTCAAAGGACTTGATACGTTTTGCTTTGTCCATTCCGAACTTCACGCCGAAGATGTCCTCGTAGTTGTAGTTGTTCAGGTCAGAGATACCTGTGCTTCTGTCAAGGAATTTGCTGACATCGCATGAGAAATACATCATTGTGGAGTCCTTGATGCTTGCTATGGCTGCTTCCTTTATCTCGTCCATTGGCAAGTTTAGGTAGAGCCAGTTGTGACCGTCGTATGTGTGTCTGTCGTACTGTATCTCGTATGTTTTCCAGTATTCTCTGCTTGGGTCGTTCATGAGCATGATGTAATCATTCTGAAGATCCTGTCCGATGAACTCAGCGTAGAAAGACTGAGGAGTGTACTTCTTAGGCTCACTGAGATATTTGCCGTTAGCGTCCTTAGGAGCCCATGTGAACTCTGTTACTGGAGCTCCGAGTCCGAGTACTAACATCTTGTAAATCTCAGACAGGTATTCCTTCTTCTGTGCTTGGAGAGCCTTGTCTGTAGCTTTGCTGTTTTCGCGCAGCAAGAGAGCGTCCTCACGTAACTTACGTTTAAGGAAAGTCGTGAACTGAGATGTGTTCTTGGCTGTGTAGTTGTCAGGCATCACTCCGGACGGCACAACGCCATATTTTGCCACAAGGTCGGCTACGCCTGTGAATGTTCCTCCGTCAGACAGAGGATTCTGGAACAGCCATGTTACAGTCTGGTCATCCATAGGTTTTTTGCGTGTGTCGATGATGGCCTGGAGGAAAAGGTTAGATTTCTCCAACTGATCGTAGAAGAACAGGTAGTTCTGTGACAGTTCGAGAGAGTTAAGTTTCTGCTCGTTGATTATCTTTGCGCGTAAGACATTCATTCCTGTGAAAAGCCAGCATCTGCCGCTTGACTTCTGGTCTGTGATTCCCTTTGACGGCACTGAGTTGCTGAAGTAAGTGTTCCGCTCAGTCTGATTGTCTTGGTTGAGCGCTATTGACGCCACGCTGCCGGATGACAATGCGTTGCGTATCACTCTTTCTTGTCCAGTTAGTATGTTTTCTTTTGCGAACGACTGTAGCATGTCGTCTGTGATGCTTTGTGCTGTAGCGATAGAAGCCACGGCTGACAGTGTTAAAGTAATAATTGTTTTCTTCATAAACGTGTATTTTGTTTTTTGTTCTTTATAATGGTCTTCAATAAAGAGATAAATCTTTGTATTCTTTATCGTGTTACTGTATGTCGTCTGTCGTCAACTTGACTAGCTGTGTCTGGCCATCTTCGTCTGCGTTTTGCATTTCAGTGTTGATGCGTCGTATTTTCCAGTTCAAGGCGGCTACGGCACAGCTCATGAGCGGGCTTATGTAGTTGAAGAAGCAGAATGGCAGGTACTCTATGGTGCTCACGCCGAGTACGGTGGACTGTGTCATGCCGCATGTGTTCCACGGGATTAGCACGGAAGTGACTGTTGCCGAATCCTCCGCTGTTCGTGAAAGCAGCTCTGGTGCGAACCCCCTCTCTCTGTACAAACGCTTGTACATGTTTGTTGATACAATGATGGAGATGTATTGGTCGCACGTGGTAAGGTTTAGGAGAATGCCGGTCGAGACCGTTGACGCAACGAGACTGAACGTGCCTCGTATGCATCGGATAATCACGTTCGTCAGACTTTCCATCATGCGGCTTGCGGTCATCACGCCTCCGAAGCACATGGCGCATAGTATGAGCCAGATAGTGTTCATCATGCCAGCCATGCCTCCCGTGGCTATTAGCTCGTTGATGGTTGCGTTGGGCGTGGTGATGTTTGTCGGTCCGTACCACGTCATCATGAGTCCTTTGATGAGGTTTAGGATGTTCTCATCAGTCGTGCCTACAATCTCCAGCAAGATATGTCTCTGAAGAATCAGTGCGCAGACGCCGGCGGATAGGGACGACACGAATAGCGTTATAAGTGACGGAACCTTCTTCGCAATGAGAGCTGCAGTAATCACGGGCACGCCCAGCGTCCACAACGATATGTTGAATTTGTCAGAAAGACAAATGGTGTATTCTGCGATGTGAACATCTTCGCCACGGTACCAGAAACCGGCAGCGAGAAAAAGAACGAGCGTTATCGTGATGCTTGGAGTGGTAGTGAACAGCATGTAACGGATGTGTGTGAACAGGTTTGTGCCTGATACTGAGGACGCAAGTATTGTGGTGTCGGAGAGTGGGGAAATCTTATCTCCGAAGTAAGAGCCGGAGATGATTGCTCCAGCCGTCCATGCCGGCGGAATGGACAATGCGTTGCCTATTCCTATGAGAGCTATTCCGATGGTGGCCACTGTTGTCCATGAGCTTCCTGTCACTACGCTCACGAATGCGCATATCACACATGAAGTCATCAGGAAAAACTGAGGTGACATGATTTGTATGCCATAGTAGATGAGAGTCGGCACCACTCCGCTTATCATCCATGAGCCGGACATCATACCTATGATGATCAATATTATTATGGATGCGCCTGCCTGACCTATTGTCTGTGATATGCTGCGCTCGAATTCCTTCCATGATGTTTTGTATATAGTCATGGATAACGTTACGCATACACCGGTGGCTACGAACAGGGACACTTGGTTACCTCCTTCTAAGGCGTCACTCCCAAATAAAGTAATGGTTAGTCCTACCATGGTAACGAGTACGATGATGGGTATGAGCGAAATAGATGGAGAGGGTAATTTTGTATTGCTTTTTTCCATAAGTGACACAAAGGTAAATGTTTTTTATTACAAAGATTGCTGATGTTGGTGGGAATTTGCTATCTTTGTGCGATTTTAACTAACTGAAGTGTCTGTTTTGTGGAAACAGACGCAATAATAATAAAACCTCGACGTTATATCTTTGTAATGGAATCTAAGACGATAACCGTGAACATTGATGGAATGGGATGTGTAGAGAGAGCGTTGAAACGTATTGGTGACATCGTGGGCTCATTGTTCTTGATTGTTGTGTTGAGCCCTGTTTTCATCGTGTTGTTTGTGCTGCAGAAAATGTATAATCCTGGCCCAGCACTTTATAGCCAAGAGAGAATCGGAATGGGAGGTAGGCCGTTTCGAATATATAAATTCCGTACTATGGTCGTTAATGCGGAGACTGATGGCGTGCCTATGCTTGAGGTAGAGAATGACGTTAGGCTGACTAAGTTTGGAAAGTTGTTGCGTTCCCGGCACATCGACGAGCTGCCTCAGTTATGGAATGTCCTGGTCGGTGACATGTCGTTTGTGGGGTATAGGCCGGAGAGACGTTTCTTTATCAACCAGATAATGGAGAGGAACCCGGACTATGAGCTTTTGTTCTGTACAAGGCCGGGTGTCACATCCCCTGCTACTATCAAGAACGGGTACACTGATACCATGGAGAAGATGTTACGTCGTCTCGATATGGACCTTGAGTATCTCCGCACAAGGAACTTGTTAATAGATTTACGTGTAATAATTCAGACAATACTTAGTATTTAATTGTGTCATCATATCTTATGATTAGAAGAATCATTTTTATTTTCTCGTTGCTTTGCTTGCCAGTTTTGACATATTCGCAGTCTATGACTGACGAGCAGGTCGTGAAGTTCGTCAAGCAGCAGCAAGAGTCTGGACAGTCCCAGCAACAGATTGTCACGAAGCTTTTTCAGAGAGGTGTGACTACGGATCAGCTGCGCAGGATTCGTAAGAAATATGAGGCAGAGCAGAATAATCTCGGTGCGTCAGACCTGACGGGAAAGAACAGTTCGTCAAGAAGTCGTCAGCAATTCCAGCAGGAGAATGAGCAGTCCCAGATAAGGGATAATTATATGAAGAGTGGACTGTACAAGGACACTCGTAAGATGAACTCAAAAGGTAAAGAGCAGGCCTTGAGCGAGATGAATGGTGAGATCGGATTTATGGATATCGACTCACTTATCTACTACAAGAATTATTTCGGTGGAGACGAGAAGGAGGTGTTCGGAAAGAACATTTTCAACAATCAGAACCTGTCTTTCCAACCGAGCATGAGTATTGCTACGCCGTCCAATTATAAGTTGGGTCCCGGCGACAATGTTATTATCGATGTGTGGGGCGCATCCCAGAAGACCATTGAGTGTGAGGTGTCTCCTGACGGCTCTGTGGTGATTGACGGTGTGGGTCCGGTTAAGCTCTCGGGTATGAGCGTGTCTGAGGCCAATGAGTATCTACGCTCAAAACTCGGAAAGATCTACTCTAACTCGAATGTGCAGTTGACGGTGGGTGACACTCGTTCTGTGCAGGTGCAGGTGTTGGGTGAGGTCAATGTGCCTGGTACATATACTTTGAGTGCGTTGTCCACAGCGTTCAATGCGTTGTATATGGCAGGTGGAATCAATGACATCGGAACGTTGAGAAACATAAAGGTCTATCGTGGTGGCAGGAAGATATCCACGATAGACGTCTATGATTATCTTTTGTCGGGTAACTCCAAAGGAGACGTCAGACTACAGGACAATGATGTTATCGTTGTCGGGACGTATGATGCTCTCGTGGAGATCCGAGGAAAGGTGAAGAGACCTATGTTCTATGAGATGAAGAGCAGTGAGAGTGCGAAGACATTGATTGATTACGCTGGTGGTTTCACTGGTGACGCATATAAGAAAAACATACGTCTCATACGTAAGAACGGCTCAGAGTATTCTATTCATTCCATAGGTGAGTTCGACTGGAACAGTTTCAAGGTTAGCGACGGTGACTCGGTATATGTCGATAGTGTCATTCCACGCTACTCAAATATGGTGGAGATACGAGGAGCAGTCTTCCATCCTGGTATGTATCAGATGGATGGAAAGATTAGTTCTTTGCGTGACCTCGTCAATGCCGCGGAGGGTCTCAAGGAAGACGCTTTCACCGCCAGAGCTGTGATGCATAGAGAGAAAGAGGATAAGACGCTGGAAGTCGTGTCTGTCAATATCCAAGGCATTATGAACGGGACAGAAGCTGACATCCCTCTTCGTAAGAATGACATCCTGTTCATCCCGAGCAAACTGGATATGATAGGGGAGAGGACGTTCAAGATTTCCGGAGAGGTGAACTTCCCGGGTGTGTACTATTATGCGGACAACACGACGATAGAAGACCTTGTCCTTCAGGCTGGAGGACTGACCAACGCGGCCTCTACGGTCAAGGTTGATGTTTTCCGACGTATTAACAATCCTAAGGCAAAGACAGACGACTCCAATCTTGTCGAGACATATTCATTCGCTTTGAAGGACGGCTTCGTCGTGGATGGTAAGCAAGGCTTCATCTTAAATCCTTTTGATGAGGTTGTGGTACGTCAGAGCCCTTCATATTCTGTGCAGCAGAATGTGACAGTGACTGGAGCGGTCAATTTCTCTGGAGAATACTCTATGGTCAATAAGAACTATAGGTTGTCAGACCTTGTCAAGGCTGCCGGCGGAACAAGCTCGTTGGCTTATGTTAAGGGAGCTCGTCTGGAGAGAACCATGACGGATGATGAGAAGAAACAGGTTGAGGCTACGTTGAGGACCTCACAAATTGCTCTGTACGAGGAGTCACTACAGTCTGACAATAAGAATTTCGACCTTGCGAGAGCAGACTCTCTGTTGCAGATGAAGCTGGATATCGGAACCACATACCCTGTCGCCATAGACTTGGAGGCTGCGATAAAAGAGCCTGGTTGTAATGAGGATATTGTGCTTCGCGACGGTGACCGTCTGATTATCCCTCAGTACTCGAACACAGTCAAGGTGTCTGGCGATGTGATGTATCCAACCACAATGAACTATAACAAGGGTAAGTCTCTGAAGTACTATATTAAGCGCGCTGGCGGATACGGAGACAATGCTCGTAAGAACCGTGTCTATGCAATATACATGAACGGCTCTGTTGAGCTGATCAGTCATTCAAGCGGTAGCGCTGTCCAGCCTGGATGCCAGATCGTCGTTCCTTCAAAGAAGAATAAGAGAGCGATGACGACTGCAGACTATGCCGCTATGGCTACGTCCGGTGCTTCTTTGGCTACTATGATTATCACTATATCTAATCTCTTGACTAAGTGAATTGTTGTTAATATGAAAAGATATGACTATTTGATAGTGGGAACGGGACTGTTCGGAGCTGTCTGCGCATGTCTTTTGATGCGTAAGGGAAAGTCTTGTCTGATGATTGACAAGCGTCCTCACGTGGGAGGCAATGTTTTCACTGAGAAGATTAACGACATTGATATTCACAGATACGGGGCGCATATATTCCATACTAATAATAAAGAGGTGTGGGACTTTGTGAACTCTTTCGTCGAGTTCAACCGTTACACCAATTCCCCTGTCGCCAATTATAAGGGAGAGTTGTATAACCTTCCTTTTAACATGAACACCTTCTACCAGATGTGGGGAGTGAAGACTCCTGATGAGGCGAGACGTAAGATTGACGAGCAGAGACAGTCTGCCTTGAAAGCACTTAACGGTGCGGAGCCGTCCAGCCTGGAGGAGCAGGCCTTGTTGCTGGTCGGTAAGGATGTCTATGAGAAACTCATCAAGGGATATACCGAGAAGCAATGGGGAAGGAGATGTGTCGACTTGCCGGCCTTCATTATCAGACGTATTCCTCTCAGGTTCACGTTCGACAACAATTATTTCTCTGATAAATATCAGGGCGTGCCGGAAAGCGGCTACACTGAGCTTGTTGAGAAACTGATTGAAGGTGCGGATGTCCGCCTTTCTTGTGATTATTTTTATAACAAACAGGAGTTTGACTCCATGGCGGAACGTGTCATCTATACTGGTGAGATTGACAAGTACTTCGGTTATTGCTATGGCGCGCTGCAGTATCGTACCGTCCGTTTTGAAACGTCACTGATGGAGGGTGTCGATAATTATCAGGGAAATGCTGTGATTAATTATACTGATTCTGACACTCCTTACACAAGAATAATAGAACACAAACATTTTGTGTTCGGAAAACAGCCTGACACGATTATCTCGAAAGAGTACAGTACGGAATGGAGTGTGGGAGAAGAACCGTACTATCCGGTTAATGACGACCGTAACAATTCCCTTTATGAGAAATACAAAGGCTTGGCGGCTAAAGAGGAAAATACGTTCTTTGGCGGACGATTAGCCCAGTATAAGTATTATGACATGGACAAAGTCATTGAACAGGCGTTCTCTATGGTCGAACGACTGTCGTAGTCTTTGCCCGGCTCATGTCTTAGATGCTGATTCCATAAATATAATAGACGAAACTATCCTTTCTGCTCTTTGTGACGACTCCTCACACAAAGAACAGAAAGGGTTTATTGTATTACCTCTTTTTCCTTTTCTTCTTATACAGCAAACGTACGAAATATCCTTACCATTTCGCACATTTTTTGCTGTTCGATATTCCTCTTTTTTCGTTGACGCATGTCAGCGAAAAAATGACTTCTGGAATTTTCTCATGTCTTATTCTTCGTCTGAAAATCTTAGGTTAGGACGTTGAAAAGTTCAGGTTAGGATTTTTAAATTCTCAGACCTGCGTATAAACTACAACCTAACCTAAGAATTTCAAAAAAGAGACCTAAGGTTTTTGGAGAGCCTGTGTTAAGATTATCAGTAAGTTAACCTGTTTTTTTTGTCAAAAATAGGCATAGGAAATTTGGTGACCGTTCAAATTGTCCGTTATTCCACCTGTCTTTCGTGATTCTTGTCAAGACACTCAACTGTTATATTCATTGATTGATAAATTTCAATGAAACATTGTAGTCTGTCATAGTGTGAGTGCAGGCCATGCGTGCCTTGAATCCTTGTTTACCTTCTTTCTTGTTTCGTCAGGAAGAATACATTACGAAAAACATATAGGGAAGAGAACTCTATTTTCTTGTGATGAATGCTTTGATATGCATTCTCTCCTCGTTTGTCAAAATCAGCGAGTACGCTATGACGCACGTCAGAGTCGTGCTTGTGGCGCATATGATGAACAGACGCCCCCATCCGTCCGACATCCATCCTGTTGTCAGCTGACAGAAGAGGAGAACAGCGGCTGTAGTCATGACGACGGGCGTCACGTTTGACAGTAAGACGTGACTGACGCTTATATTTGTATATCTGTGTGTTATCATTGTTCTGACGAAGATGCCGATCGTTTCCTCGATGATTATGCATCCGATGATGCTAGCTGCGGGAAGTCCGTGATTGAGACATATATACCCTGCGGGTAAAGACAGCAGATGCATGGTGCCGAGCACAGACTGCATGAGTCTTATCTTTCCGACGCTCTCTACCGCTATGCGTAAGCCGCTTGTCAACTGGTTGACAAAAGCGATGACCAGAAAACCTCTGCAGAATAACAGGCAATTATTGTCCGGCAGGTCTCCGAGCCAAACACTTAGGATGAACGGCAGCTCCACATATATCGGTATTGCGAAAAGCGCTATCATCAGAGCTGTGATTTTGCAAGTTGTCTCAGAGAGTGTCAGTGTGCGGCTGATGTTGTTCGCTCCGGCACTCTTATTGATTTGAGGACGTATAGCCCTGACCACAGTCACGGAAAGAAAGTTGAGCAGCCCGTTAATCTGTTGCGCTATGCCATACGAGGCGTTAATGATTATTCCGAAGAAAAGATTCAGAATGATGCCGGTCCCGTGGTATCGTGCGGCGCTGCATCCCGCTCCAATGAAGTTCCATGACGCGAAGGATGCCATTTTGCCCATCATGCGTGTGTCACGTATCTTGTGCCATTTGAAATGTGACTCTTTATAGTGGTACAGGCAGTATAGCCGTTTTGTGACGAGCGTGATGATTAACGTTATCATTGTCAGTACGCCAAAAACTATAAGTCTGTCGCTGTTTACGTTGCAGATTACGATAGCCGTGCATAGCTTCATCAGAGAGTCAATGGAGTTGATGACCGCTATGGCCCCCATGTCCTCGTTTGCGTTTATGTCGGACTCATAGGGTACGGTGATGATGTTGACGAACGTGCTGGCCGTTATGCAGTGTAGCAGTATCTTGGTGGTGTCGAGTCGTTCCGCGGGAACGCATAGTATGTTGTCAACGTAGTATATTCCGGCGATCTCAAGGGCGGCAACTACTGCCACGCCTATCAAGGTGTGGAGAACCACGCTCGTGTAGAATATCTCGCACACGTCACCGCAGCGTCCAATCTCAAACGACAGGAAGCGTTGTGTGGCTACAGACATGGCGGAGTTCATGAAAGCGAAAAGCGTGACGATGCCTGCTATGACATTGTATATTCCGTAGTCTGTCTCACCTAAGCCATGTAATATCAGACGCACGGCAATCAGTTGCACGCATATGTTGACAATCATATTGGCGTACAGAAATATCGTGTTCTTTATCACACGTTCGCTGTTGTTTTTGCTTGACATGCCTGTGATGTTGTTGTTGTGTTCAGTAGTAGTCGTAAAACTCTGTAAAGGTAAGCATTAAATATGAAAAAATGATGCGATAATCTACAAGACTCATCTACTAAGGAGCTTTTTGGATACTTCTGCGGCGTGGTATGTCCGCTGAGTGAGAAGAAATCAATAGTGTCCTAAATAATTTCATCAAAAGTTACGCCAAGTCGCATCAAACCAGT
>CALCEL010000061.1 GCA_937900485.1 uncultured Prevotellaceae bacterium | reverse complement strand
AAGTTCAGGTTAGGATTTTTAAACTCTCAGACCTGCGTATTGACTATATCCTAACCTGAGAATTTCAAAAAAGAGACATAAGGTTTTTAAAAGTCTTGAAATAGGATTATCAGCAAGTTAACTCAAAAACAGCAAAAAACAGGCATAGGAAATTTGGTTAAACACCAAATTGTCCTTTATCCCACCTGTTCTTTATCTAAAGCTAATGTCTGCCAACAATAATAAAAGACATTATTACCATAGCACACACCTACTGTATATAGAGAGAGAATATGCAGGAATCGCACTAAAGACGTTGAGAGAGACACTCTCCAATCACCATATCGTATGGCGTGGTGATCTTGATGTTCTCGCGGTTACCAGTGACAAGTGCCACGTCATGACCGAGGCTCTCCACCACGGAAGCGTCGTCGGTAAAAAAATCAAGATAAGTCTGTTCATACGCCTTACGTAACAATGCAGCGTCGAACACCTGAGGCGTCTGAACGAGCTTGTACTCATTGCGGGGAACAGTCAGCGAGCTGTCTCCTTCCAAGTGTCTGACAGTCTCCACAACATCGATGACAGGCACCACGGCACCACATCTCGACGCCTCATCAAAACACGCGGATATAGTGTCAAGGCTTACGAAGGGACGCACACCGTCGTGAACAGCGATGAGACGGACATCGTCGTCCACCTTTGCCAGTCCGTTTCGTACAGAATGGAAACGTGTCTCACCTCCGTTGGCCACCCGACAGTCAATCTTAAAATCATGCTCGTCACACAGAGTACACCAGTACTCCTGCTGCGACTCCGGAAGAACGAGGACAATCTGAATTGTCTCATCATAATCACGGAACCTCTTCAAGGTACGCATAAGAACAGGCACACCTCCGATAGGAAGGAACTGCTTCGGTATGTCACCGCCCATACGGAGTCCCTTACCTCCAGCCACAACCACAACAGCCTTTCTCATAGGTCAAGCCTCGTAAATCATGCCTTTCCTCAAAGCGTCGGCTGTCTCGGCTCCGCAGAAATGCTCAACAATCATAAAGCCCAGAGCGAAGGCCGCTCCAGGTCCTTTACCCGTCATGAACTGTCCGTCCTTCTCCACCAGGGCACCAGTCAGCTTAGCACCATCCAGTTTGTTCTCGAATCCAGGATAACAAGTTGCCTTGACACCTTTCAGGAGCTTCAGCTCACCATACACGAAGGGTGCGGCGCAGATAGCTGCCAGCGGTTTACCCGTGTCATAATGCTTGACAATGACGTCACACAACCCCGCATGATTACGCAGATTATCCGCTCCAGGCATCCCACCCGGTAAGAAGAGCAGGTCGGCGTCCGCGTATGTGTTATCGTCAAACAACGAGTCCGCATGTACACTGATGCCATGCGCTCCGACCACTCTGAGGTCATCACACACACTCACCATATTTACCTGAAGAGCCGCTCGTCTGCATATATCAACGACTGTCAAGGCTTCGACCTCCTCAAAGCCTGTTGCTAAAAACACATAAATCATAATTAACTATTTCATTAGATTAGACAAGACAAGACATGGCTTGCCGTTTTGCACGGCAAGCCATGTCATTATAATCATTTAAGCTTAAACTTGTAAGTGATTGTTCCGTTCTCCAACGCAGTGCCGGGTGTGAACGATGACTGGCGCGCCGCAGCCACTGCCGCATTACGTAAAGCAGACGATGTCGTCGTACTGCTTTTCACGGTGGCGCTCTCCACCTTACCTTGGGCGTTCACCACGATGGACACAACTACGGTACCCTCACTTGAGGCATCCGTATATGACGGTTTGGCGAGATACTTAGCCGTTCTTGATCCCACGGCGTAAGACGTTCCAGTGCCTCCCACTCCCGAAGTGGCGCCAAAGTTAGCGTTACCTGTTGGAGATCCTTGCGCTCCGTCTCCACTCGTGTTGCCGCTGCTGCCCTTATTCTTAGAGCTACCGAATGCACCGGCCACCTTATTGCTGACCGCAGCCTTAGCCGCAGCCTCGGCCTCCGCCTTCTTACGGGCCTCTTCCTCAGCGGCCTTACGTTTAGCCTCAGCTTCAGCCTCAGCTTTACGCTTAGCCTCTTCCTCGGCCTTGACCTTAGCGTCATTGACAGAGATACTTGGTTCCTCCGTCTGGGTCATCAGAGGCTCCTCTGCCGCCTGGGGAGCCACCGGCACAGGCTGCGCCTCGGTTTGAGCCTCCGGCACAGGAAAGCCCCCGACATCCATACCTCCGGCATCCTCGAGCTCTCCCAGCATCACTGGCACTCCATCCTCAATCCTGTCGTCATCCTTTTTGGAAGACTTGAGAGTGACGAAATACAGAAGGAGAAACACCAGGCAATGGAAAATGATTGAGACAGAGCCGGATATTATCTTTTGTTTTCTTGTACTCTTATTCATGTTCTGGTGGTCTTGTAGCCAGCACCATCTTGAAATGATGCTCATTAGCCAAACTCAACACTTCCACAATATTCTTATATGGCACCATCTCATCCGCATACAAAGACACGAACAAGTCCGTGGTGTCATTAACAGCCTCTCCCAACACTGCCGGCAGCTGCTCGAGTGTCACCTGACGCTCATCCTCATTGCCATTGGCAGCGTAAATATTCAGATCCTTATCTATAATAACACGTGACACCGACTTCGCCGTTGTCTGTTTCTTACCCTGCGGCAGCAACACTTTTATGGCGTTAGGAGCCACCATGGTACTTGTTATCATGAAAAAGATAAGCAAAAGGAATATGATGTCTGTCATGGAAGACATGCTGAATGTCGGTGTTATCCGCGTTCTTCTCTTTAACATATTACTTCTCGTTCAAAAGATCCATGAATGACATTGACTTAGCCTCCATCTCGTTGACCACACCGTCAACCTTAGCGACGAGGTAGTTATATCCGAACAATGCGATGATACCGACAATCAGCCCGCCGACTGTAGTCACCATCGCCTCGTATATACCACTTGACAATAGGCTTATGTCAATATTTCCTCCAGCGTTTGACATCTGCCAGAAAGCCTCGACCATACCAATGACAGTTCCAAGGAAGCCGATCATCGGAGCGCCACCGGCGATAGTGGCGAGCACAGGCAGACGTCGTTCCATCTCCGCCACCTCAAGGTTGCCAGAGTTCTCGATAGCAGACTGCACCTCAGCCACAGGGCGTCCCATACGTGTTATACCTCTCTCAATGATTCTCGCATATGCCGTGTTCGTGTTACGACAGAAGTTAATAGCAGAAGTGACATCACCGTTTTTCACATAGTCACGGATACGATCCATGAACAACTTATCTCCTTTTCCCGCATTGCGGATGACAATAAAACGTTCAGTAAAAATATAAATGGCGATTACAGACAATACTGCCAACACAACCATTATCCACCCGCCCTTCTCTGCGAGTTCGAGTACACTAAGCTCTTTCATAAAAAATACAGATATAATTGTTTAGATTGTTTTTTCAGTTATCAACGCCGAATACTTTTTTTTTATATATTTGCGCTGTAATTCAATCGCAAAAGTAATAATATTTTATTGAATCAACTCTGTCTAACAGCTATTTTCTACGTCAGAGATATATAATTACTCAGTAAAGCATGACCAAGAAACTGAAATTTGCTCTTTTCGGCAACGTGTACCAAGAAAGGAAGAGTGCCGCCGTCCAGAAGTTCTTCTCTGTGACCGCGGAGCGAGAAGCGTCCATTGCTATACCCGAACCATTCTTCCATTTCCTGAAGGACAAGCTGAAAATCAAGATGCCCGACTGTGAGATTATATGTGGCGATTACTTCACCGCCGACTTCGTCATCTGCATGGGAGGTGACGGCACGTTCCTCGACGTGGCAAGCAAGGTTGGTGACAAGGGGATACCCATCGTCGGCGTCAACACGGGACGTCTGGGTTTCCTTGCATCTTTCTCGCCGGAGCAGATTGAATATGCCATTGAGGACGTCTACCAGGGCAACTTCTCAGTGGAGAAGCGTACCGTACTGCAGCTCTCATGTGATGAGATGGACATCGCCGACTACCCGTTCGCACTCAACGAGGTAGCGATTTCCAAACACGACATCTCGTCGATGATAAGTATCCACACGACCATCAATGACGAGTACCTCACCACATACCAAGCCGACGGACTGATAATAAGCACACCCACAGGCTCCACAGCATACTCTCTCAGCGTGGGAGGACCGATCATCACTCCACAGTCACAGACCTTCTCGCTGACTCCGGTGGCTCCGCACAGCCTCAACATGAGGCCGCTGGTGCTCACGGACGACTCAGAGATTGAGATCAGAGTGGAGAGCAGAAGCAACAGATTCCTCATATCTCTCGACGGCAGAAGCGCAAGCTATCCAGACAATATTCACCTCAGGATAAGGAAAGCGCCATACATGGTCAACGTAGTGGTCAGACCTGAGCAGAGCTTCTTCTCCACACTGCGTAAGAAACTCATGTGGGGCACAGACAGAAGAGAGTAAGACTGCACGTCGTCACTCTCCACAAAACACGTAGAGTAAATATGAAGCTGAGAAAAATCAACAACACCAAATATACTCTTCGGGAAATCCTGCTTTGGCTATGGGACCACCACAGACCATGCAGGTCGAGGGCAATCATCAACATATGCATCGGACTGCTGCAGGTGGCCATAGGACTGATTTTCGTCGATGTGCAACGTCGTCTGATAGACACCGCCACAGGCAACATCCCTGGCTCAATCTCATTCCTGATTGGCATCTTCGTACTCATATATGTCATCGATCTCACCGCGTCACTGGCATACACATGGGTGTCAGCCGTTCTTGGCGTGAAGATACAGAACAACAGTCAGCAGATGTTTTTCTCGAGGATACTGAACAGCAAATGGGACGGCATAAGCCGGTTCCACAGCGGAGACATGATCAACCGTCTGTTCGGCGACGTCAACGACATCGTGAGACTCATGACGGAGGCTCTTCCCTCCATCATCACCATATTAATACAGTTCGCGGCGTCATTCGTCTACCTGTACTCTCTGAACAAGCCACTGGCGCTCATCGTGGCTTGCGTCTGTCCTTTGTTCGTGCTGTTCAGCAAAATCTACCTGCGCAGGATGCGCGTCGTGGTCAGAAAGATTAAAGACAGCAACAGTAACATACAGGCCATCATACAAGAGAGCATACAGCACAAGATGGTGATAAAGGTGTTCAACCAAGCCGACAACATGGTTGACAAACTACGAAGCAGACATCACCTGCTGCACTCACAGACAAAAAGTAGGACAAAGATTTCCATGTCATCACGAGTCATCATACGCGTCGGCTTCACAGGAGCGTACATCTCCGCATTCACCTACGGACTGTATGAGATTCAAGACGGAAGGATCACCGTAGGCATCATGCTGGCTTTCCTTCAGCTGATTAACAGAGTACAGACACCTATGCTGCAGATGGGAAAGATGTTACCGGTTTTCGTCAACAGCCTCACGTCAGCAGAGCGACTAATGGAACTGGAGGAGATGGAGATGGAGGAAGTGGACAACCAAAAAATCTTCTCCGCTCCTACCGGCATACGTTTCGACAATGTCAGCTACAGATACACGGACAACGGACGCACCGTGCTTCAACATTTCTCTCATGACTTCAAGCCTGGCTCGTTCACAGCCATACTGGGAGCCACCGGAGCGGGCAAAACCACGATGCTACGACTGATGCTCTCGCTCATCAGCCCGGCGGAAGGCAAGATAAGCATACAGAGCAAGGACACGTGTGAGAAAGTGACGCCAAGACACCGATGCAACTTCTCTTATGTGCCACAAGGCAACTCACTGTTCTCAGGCACCATCAGAGACAACCTCAGGCTGACTAAGCCCGACGCCACCGACGAGGAGATGCGTAAGGCGCTGCACATCGCATTGGCGGACTTCGTATTCGACCTCCCCGACGGACTGAACACGAGATGCGGCGAGGGCGGCGGAGGTCTGTCAGAAGGTCAGGCGCAGCGAATAGCCATAGCACGAGCCATCATACACCCGTGCAACATACTCTTGCTGGACGAGGCGACGTCGGCGCTCGACATCGACACGGAACGGGAGGTGCTTCAAAATATCAAGGCACACTACGCCGACACCACCATCATCTTCGTCACACACCGTTTAGCCGTGGTTAACTTCACTTCCGACTCAATAAGGATTGACAGGACAGACCACAACAAATAAAGAAAGCCAGACAGTCGTCACACACGTTCTGTCTGGCTTTTTCCGATAACACATCAGATATCCTTTTTGTAACACCTGCGGCGCTTAGGAACGGTGTGTTCCAGGTACTGCCACTGTGCCTGTCCCTTGACGTTAAACTCAAGCTGCGGATTTGTCTCCGCCCACTTGAATCCCATCTTCTGATATATAGGAATAAGGTCGGCGAAGAGCAAGGCGTTGACGCCCTTGTTCTGATACTCCGGCTTGACAGCCACGAGCAGCAACTCCACTCCTTCCTCATGTTTCCATTTAAGAGACTTCAGGACATGGAACCAACCGAAAGGAAACAGCTTACCTCCAGCCTTCTGCAAGGCGCGCACGATGGAAGGCATTGACACACCCACGGCCACCACCTCGTTCGTGTCCACATCCTCGACGAGCGTCACCATGCGCATGTCCACCAGAGGAAGGTAATTCTTCACGTAGCCGTCAATCTGCTTCTGAGTCATCTTAGAATAGCCGAAGAGAGGAGCGTACGACTCATTAATCAGGTCAAAAATCTTCTGTCCGTAGCCGCGGCCGAACAAATCCTTCTTGCCATTAAGCTTCTTAATACGCAGATTATGTCGCTTCAGAGTGAGCTCACTCACCCTTGTGTACTTCTCAGGCACCTTGTCCGGCACGGGAATCCTCATCTCAATCCAGTCAGCGTCCTTCTCCATGCCATACTTGTCCATATGCGCAGGATAATACGGGTAGTTATATATAGTAGCCATGGTGCCAATCTTGTCAAAGCCCTCTATCAGCATACCCTCAGGATCCATGTCCGTCATACCCAGAGGACCCTGCATGGCAGTCATGCCGCGCTTAGCTCCCCAGTCACGCACCGTGTCCAGCAAAGCCTTGCTCACCTCCTCGTCATCAATGAAGTCGATCCATCCGAAACGTACATTCTTCACATTCCAGGTCTCATTTGCCCTCTGATTGATGAATGCGCCAACACGTCCGACAACCTTGCCGTCCCTGTAAGCGAGGAAAAGCTGCATCTCGCAGAAATCGAGACTGGCATTTTTCTTGGGGTCAAAAGTGGCCACCATGTCAAAATACAGATCGGGAACGGCGTACTCGTTGCCCTTATACAATTCGTAGTTAAAACATATAAAGGCATCCAAATCCTTCTTCGAGGAGACCTCTTTTATAATCACTGTTGACATATTCATAATAATTTTTGAGTCGCGAAGTTACGGAAAAATAACAAATTGGCGTCACTTAATTCCTTGTTTATCGCAAATAATCAGTCCCTCACGCTTAATTCCGTCAACCTTTATCGTCAAAGGGCTGTCAAAACGCACATGTCTCACATGCTCAGTCTCCTCCACCACCGTCATCTTATTCAGAGTCTCGCTGTCATATATTCCGTCTCCCATGTAATCGTTGACGGTAAAATAGCCGACGCCGAAGCTTGTGAGGTTCTGGAAGAAATGCGTGCCCTGACTCGGGTCCACCCTGTAGTCTGTCAGTCCTGCCTCGACAATCACCTTGGCTGCGGAGATGTGTGGCCATTTCACCGGCACGCCGAGCCACGGGTCGCTTGAGCCCCATCTACCAGGTCCCACCAGCACGTAATTCTCCCCCCTGTCGAGGAATCCTCTATTGATTTTCTCCACCTCATCGGCGATGACAGTATTGTTAGACGCCGAGTAATTGTCCGTCTTCACGTATACGATATCGCTCACGTCGCTGATGATGCCGTGTCCTATCGCATTATGGCTTCGTATCAGGCAGTCAGAGTCAGGCACCAGAGTGATATCCTCATCCAGCTGCATCTTGTTGTCGACCATCGGACGTATCTGCAACAGATAGAACTCGCCCGTTTTGTCATCATGCAGATTGACCGCGAACTCGATCTCCACCGGCCGTCCCATCTCCTCCTGTCCGTACCGCAGAGTCTTACGCAACAGCTCTGGCAGCGGGAAGACGCCATGCTGAAGCACTCCGGAGAACGATATTATCTTACGGTTCTTACCTTCGTAGAAGCCGTCATATATACACTGGTCATACGGGTCGAACGTCGACACTATCCACCTCAGTGAGCCGTCGTTCTCCGCATCCCTCACGGTGACCCTCAAAAGGTTGAAGTCATCCGCCACACGCATCTCATCCACCATGTTATTCATGTCCAAAGCATAAAACTTAGTCTGAGTCTCCCTCAGCGCCATCTCCTGCTCACTCATCTGCAACACCTTGTCGGGGTGATAAGGGCACACCCTGAGGCTCAGCCCGCCGTCGACTATATATTTTCCGAGTCCTAGGGCCAGTTGCACCGTACCCTCCTCCGCCGTCTCGTCACCTATAGGATAGTAATTGATTGAGCGTCCTACGCCGGAGATGGTCGGATAGAACCTGTCGCCGTACTGCTGTCCGACGACCTCTTGAAGAATGACAGCCATCTTCTCCTGGTCTATCACGTTAGACGTCGCAACCATATAGTCCTTCGATGCTTTATAGAAGACGCTGGCGTACACGCTCTTGATAGCGTTTGAGAGCATTGACAGACGCAGGTACTTATCCTGGACATAAGGAATCATATATGTAGAGTAAATACCGGCGAAAGGCTGATAGTGGCTGTCCTCGAGCAATGACGACGAGCGTATCGCCAATGGTCCGTGCACCACGTCCATGAACGTCATGAGGTCGTCAGCGAGTGAGCCAGGGAGCCTTGCGTGCAGGAAGTACTGCAGAATCTCGTCGTCCGGCAAGTCAGCCAGCGCCACCTCATAGAGAGAGTTGCTCTCCATGAACTCATCGAAGATATCCGTACAGAGCACCACGGTCTTCGGTATAGACACCACGGCGTTGTCGTACTCATTAAGGTCCGTACGTCTTTTTATGATATTATCGAGGAACGCCAAGCCTCTTCCCTTACCGCCCAGCGAGCCGTCGCCCACTCTCGCAAACTGGCTGAAGCTGTCATAGCGATCGCGGTTGTACACAGCGACCACTCCCTGGTTCTTCATCTTTCGGTAACTGACGATGGCGTCATAGATATACTGTCGGTGTGCGTCGACTTCATTCTCCACCTTCCACGTGATCTTCTTCAGGAACTCAGCGATCGGGAAGAGGGCTCGTGACGACAGCCATCGGCTCACATTGTTACGCATGAGGTGATACCTCAGAGAGTCGGCGGGTATCTTAAAGATATTGTCCTGCAGGTCCCTCAGATTTCTCACCCTGATCACCTCGTTCATCGTCTCCGGGTCGCGGAACACGAAATCGCCAAATCCGAAGTGTTTGGTCAGCACATCCTTGATGTCCTGATTGAGTTTCTTGGAATTCTTGTCTATGAACGAGGCACCGCACTTAGCTGCGTACGTACGCTTGTCCGTCTCGCTGGAGTCCAGCACCAACGGCACGTACTCGTCCACGGAGCGGATGGCTGTCAGCAGTTTGTAGCCTGCCAGCTCATCCTTGTCGTCGCCGTTAGGTATCAGGTTCAGCTTTCCTTTATCCTTGCTGTTGACCATAGGGAAACGGCAGTCGCTAATCACACCAAGGACATTATCGCTGTACTTCGAGTACAGGCTCCACGCCTCCTCGTAGTTACGGGCCAGCACAATCTTAGGACGGCCTCGCATACGAAGCATCTCCAGCTGCGAGTTCAACGCCTCGGTAGCAAACGCCAGACTCTGCTGCAGGACGAAGTGATACAGTATCGGCAACATAGATGAGTAGAAACGAATGCCATCCTCCACGAGCAGAATCATCTGCACACCGTCCTCCAAGTCGTGCTCCAGGTTCATCTTGTCCTCAATCAGCTTTATGATGCTAAGCAGCAGCTCCGTGTTGCCGAGCCAGCAGAATACATATTCGAAAGCCTCAAGGTCCTCATGTTCCATCCTCCTCGTTATACCATGAGAGAATGGGGTAAGAATGACTATCGGAATATTCGAGTACTTGTCCTTCAGTTCACGGGCAATGTCGAACACATCGTTGTTCTCCGCACCCGGCATACAGATAATCAGATCGAACGTGTTGTGTGACATCAGATTGTACACCGTCTCCTGATTTGAGGCCTGGAAGAAACGTGGAGGATAACGCAGTCCCAACTTGGCATACTCGTCAAAAATCTTCTCATCCACCCTGCCGTCATCCTCAAGCATGAAAGCATCGTACGGATTAGCGATTATCAGCACATTGAAGATACGGCGTTTCATCAGATCGACAAACGCTGTGTCCCTGAGTTTCAGCTTCGACTTTTTATGCAGCTGTGATATATTATTGTTTGTGTCCATGTGTGTGTTACTTAATCTACCACAAATGTAACATCTTTTTTCATTTCCACGTATACCACAAAAACGAAATATGAAGGATTTGAATATGTCATCAGAATAAATGACAAGTACTGACCCATCAATCTTACGACCTCTTTGCTTCATGGAGAAACGCACGACGAGTATTCGTATGTGTCATTTTATGTCTGAGAAGGATGCCTTCCGACCGTGCTGTCACTCCACAAGACACATGACAATCCGTCTCAAGCAGTCAACCCACCACTTTGCCGACTTGACACTCTAACACTAGACTCACACATCAGAGACATGACCGGATTTCCCATCCTTGCCCCCATTTTTTGCTGTTCAAAACTCCTCATTTTTGGTTGACATGAGGCAATGGAAAAATGACTTCCGCATTTTTTCCGTGTCTTATTCGGCGTCTGAAAATCTTAGGTTAGGACTTTGAAAAGTTCAGGTTAGGATTTTTAAATTCCCAGACTTGCGTATATACTATATCCTAACCTTAGAATTTCAACAAAGATACCTAAGATTTTTAAATGCATTGTTTTAAGATTATCAGCAAGTTAACCAAATTTTAACAAAAAACGGGCATAGGAAATTTCGTCACGATTCAAATTGTCCATTATTCCACCCGATTCTATTTTGTGTTAACTCACGCGAGTCGCCGATTATTAGTCATTAATTCCAGTGTTAGCACATTCGTCCGCCGCCTTTCCATGTGTGGTGATGAAATTGCTGAGATGAAGAGCGAATTGAGATGCCTTCAGCTTTATGACGTCCTTATTGCCATTGTAATTGTTTTTCACGATATTCGCGGCATATCAACATACTCGAACTAAAGCATAAGACGAGACGAGACATGACAATGAAAGGTAACAGCGAAACACGCATCACACACATATTTGTATTACTCATAACACTCATGATGATATCGTGTGTCGGAACAAGAGACAGTTTGTCGCAGCGGGCCGGCGTACTCTGCGCACACATCCCCGACCAACAACAGTTAGAGCTGTCTAGAGAATACCTGACGAAGGATTTCTTCTCCATCCTCGACACGTTGTTCAACGGGTTGCCAGAACATGAGGCGATGGATCACGAATGGTCGCATTACTTCGTGACCAGCAATGGTGGCAAGATGATGTCACCCAAGATTATCGACATCAAGAAAAAAGACAGCACGCATGCCGTGGCCACGTTAGTAGTGCGGCAGGTATGGGAGGACGGGAGCTTCGACGAGGAAACGGATTTGGAGACTCACGAGATGTCGATGGAAAAAATGGAAGGGACATGGCTGATGTCTGACTTCGACAACCATAAGAAAGACTGTGTCAGACATATTAACATCAACAGGAGAGAACATGCTATACGCAACGAAATACGGGAACACATCATCAGCCTGGCAAGCCGTCAATCCGCACCTGAAGAGCGATGCTATCCAGCATTACACATCATTGCCGAGGAAGAACGCGGAGACACCACGTACGTGTGGGGTGACTTCTGGCTGTACTGGTACGAAACATACGGAGACACACTTAGGAGCACCGCATCAAGCGGCATAATAGGTATGATGACCCTGATAAGAGAAGACGACTCACTCTCCGTCATACATCTCACAGAGCCAGACGACAGAAACGAAAACCGAAGAGCGAGTAACATCTTCTGGAGATATTACGACATTTTTGAGAACACACACGACAACAAAGGGTTACATGAGCCGATACGCAGAGAACAGCTACGTGAATACGTCAGAAAGGACAAACTCAACGTTCTCTACTACCAAGATCAAGGACACGACGCCATCGCCTTTTGAGGCAAACGCCGTCCGCCTCATCAAAAGAATCTGTAACCGATGGTGACACTCGTACTATGTATACGCCCCTTTTTCTTATCCGAAACATTCCACTCATCTGTGATATAGTTGGTCAAACCGAAATCATGTCTGACCTCAGCCACTACATTCTTATATTCATAAGACAAACCGACAGGTATTGACAAATTGAAATCATTAAACACACGTTCCTTGTACCAATAGCCATTCTTCGTCACACTGTACGACGAGGACGGAGCGTTTGTGTTTATCTCGTAGTCACGACTTTGTGTCAGGCAAAAGCCAGCCTGAAGACCAGCCCTGACGGCAAGTCCCTTCCAGACATACACACCGGCCATCACTGGCACATTCAAGTAATCCATACGGTACTTCGCATTGTCAAGCGCAAAGGAATACCCGTCAATACTCCACTCCGACTCACTCAGTCCGCTGATACCACATCCCATACGGCAGTACGAGGCACCAAGCGACACGTCAAGGATTGATGTCAATTGATATGAGACTTCCACACCAGCGGTGAAGTCCGTCATGACTTTCAGTTCCAATCCGTTTGAGGTCAAATAACTGTCCTCACCATCATGATACACGACAGACAGCAAGTCAATGCTCGGTGAACCTGTAAGAGAGGAGAAACAGACTCCAACCTTAGGAGTAACACTGAATGTACCGACATTACGCTGCGCCACAGCACAATTGAACGAGGACAGGAGAAGAAAAAGACCCAATATGTTTTTTCTATGCATAATTTTTATGTTTATTAATAAAAGACATCATCTCATCGCCATTCCCGGACAAGACAAGTGATTCACAGCCAGGGAACAAGACGCAGACAAACACGTATCGACTTCCACGCAGGTCAACAAAATAAAAAAGGGATACCGCCGTATCCCCACCTTTGTTAACCTTAAATCTAATACTATGAAAAACACGACGCGAATATATGGCAAAAAAAAATAATTGTCAATATTACACCCATTAAATCTCACTAAATTTATATTTTTTTACAAATGACTGGTTTCTTTCGCTCAAAAACACCCAAACAGGGCACACGAACAACAAAAAAACATAACACCATGTCGGGCATGTCGATTGCAGAAATTATTGACTTGTCATGACATAACAAAAAAAACAAATATAGCGAGCAACACAATCAATTTTATTATCAGACGCCACTCAGAACATGATTTTTCATTAATTTTTTCTCTGATTGAATATTGTTTCGTATCTTTGCACGAAAGTGGACGTGCTCGAGAAGAAGAGCATGTATTAGCCACACAAAACAACAAAAATACAATAAACAAAAGATTATAGCACATTATGTGTGGAATTGTTGGCTACATAGGCAAAAAACAAGCATACCCTATTCTTATAAAAGGACTCAAGAGACTGGAATACAGAGGTTATGACAGCGCCGGCGTCGCATTATTGACCGATGACAATGAGCTCAAGATATACAAGACTAAAGGTAAAGTCGCCGATCTTGAGGCATACTCCGCAGATAAAGACATCAGCGGCACCGTAGGTATTGCTCACACAAGATGGGCAACTCACGGAGAGCCAAATTCCACGAACGCCCATCCACACATATCCGCATCTGGTAACCTCGCCATTATACACAATGGTATAATCGAGAACTACGCTGTCTTGAAAAAACAGCTTTGCGAGTACGGAGTAGAGTTCAAGAGCAACACTGACACAGAGGTCCTGGTACAGCTCATCGACCATATAAGGGTGACACATAACGTGGATCTCCTCACATCTGTGCGCCTCGCGCTACGTTCTGTCATAGGTGCGTACGCCATCGCCATACTCGACAAGACAGACCCGAATCAGATTATTGCCGCAAGAAAAAGCAGTCCGCTGGTTGTGGGAATCGGAGACGACGAGTTCTTCATCGGATCGGACGCTTCACCGATTATCGAGTACACAAACAAGGTGATATACCTCGACGACGGAGACATTGCCGTGATAAGACGAGATCAGGAAGTGAAAATTGTGGACTTTGACAACGAGGAGAACTTCCGTGATATAAAGGAGGTGGAGTTGAACCTTGCTCAGATAGAGAAAGACGGATTTCCACACTTCATGCTCAAAGAGATATTTGAGCAGCCATCGTGTCTTAAGGACTGCATGAGAGGACGTGTCAACGCGGAGACGAACAAAATACTCCTATCTGCCGTCATCGACCACAGAGACGCTCTCATCAACCCTCGCCGCATTATCATCGTGGCGTGTGGCACAAGCTGGCACGCCGGACTGATCGGCAAGCAGCTCATAGAGTCATTCTGCAAGATTCCAGTGGAAGTAGAATACGCCTCTGAATTCAGATACAGCAACCCTGTCATAAACAACCAAGACATCGTGATTGCCATATCTCAGTCAGGAGAGACAGCAGACACATTAGCTGCGGTGGAGCTCGCCAAATCCAAAGGAGCTTTCATTTACGGAATATGCAACGCCATTGGCTCTAGTATTCCTCGCACCACTGACACAGGCTCATATATACACGTGGGGCCGGAGATAGGTGTGGCGAGCACCAAAGCCTTCACTGGACAGGTCACCGTTCTCACGATGCTCGCACTCACACTGGCAGAGGCGAGAGGCACGATAAAGCATCACGAGTACACTAAAATCGTGAAGGAGCTTATGGCTATTCCAGATAAGATGGAGGAACTGCTGAAGGTGAACGACAAGATAAAAGAGATATCAAAGGTGTTCACTTACGCGCACAACTTCTTATATCTCGGAAGAGGATACAACTATCCGGTTGCACTCGAGGGCGCTCTCAAGCTCAAGGAGATAAGTTACATACACGCTGAGGGATATCCGGCGGCAGAGATGAAACACGGACCAATCGCACTCATTGACGAGGAGATGCCTGTAGTCGTCATCGCCACAAAGAACGCTCTCTACGAAAAGGTGGTGAACAACATACAGGAGATCAAGGCAAGAAACGCACGCGTGCTGGCTATCGTAAGTAAGGACGACGAGGTGGTGAGTAAGATGGCAGACGCATATGTCGAACTTCCTGAGACAGTCGAGTGCCTAGAGCCTATGTTAGCCACCATACCGCTTCAGCTCATAGCGTATCACGTGGCGGTATGCAAGGGCAAGGACGTTGACCGACCACGCAACTTGGCAAAGAGCGTAACCGTTGAATAAAGGATTGTTAATAACATAAGGATAAAAAGAATAGGATGGAACCACTTAAGCACGAGTGCGGTATAGTAATGATACGTCTGCGCAAGCCGCTGGAGTACTACCAGAAGAAATACGGCACGTGGATGTATGGCCTCAACAAGCTCTATCTCATGATGGAGAAGCAGCACAACAGAGGTCAGGAAGGGGCAGGCATCAGTTGTGTAAAGCTGACCGCTAACCCTGGTGAGGAATATATGTTCCGCGAAAAGGCGTTAGGCTCTGGAGCCATAACCGAGATTTTCGCTAATGTTCATGAGTATTTCAAAGATTACCCTAATGAACAGGTCACCGATGCTGCATTTGCTAAGAAGGCTCTCCCATTTGCGGGCGAGCTATATATGGGCCACCTCCGTTATTCAACTACCGGAAAGAGTGGCCTATCTTATGTCCATCCGTTTCTTAGACGTAACAACTGGCGAGCTAAGAATCTCTGTCTATGCGGCAATTTCAACATGACGAATGTCGATGAGTTCTTCGCGGAAATAGCAAAGACTGGTCAACACCCTCGTATGTTCAGCGACACATATATCATGCTTGAGCAAGTCGGACACAGACTTGACAGAGAGTCTGAGAGACTTTGGCAAGAGGCTGATTCAAAGGGACTAACAGGATATGACATAACAGACTACATCGAGGACAACATCAAGATGGAGAACGTGCTTATGACATCCGCACCACACTGGGACGGAGGATACTGCGTATGCGGACAGACCGGCTCCGGTGAGATGTTCTCAATGAGAGACCCTTGGGGCATCAGACCTGCTTTCTGGTATATGGATGACGAGATTCTGGTCATTGCGAGTGAACGACCAGCAATACAGACCGCACTGGACCTCGAATACGATCAGATACACGAGCTACTGCCAGGACAAGCGATAATAGCGAGCAAATACGGAGACGTACGATTCTCACAAATCATAGAGCCAAAGAACAACAAGTCATGCTCTTTCGAGAGAATATACTTCAGCAGGGGTAACGACCGTGACATATACAACGAGAGAAAGGCGTTGGGACGTCAGCTCGTCGACCCGATACTCAAGGCAATAGACAATGACGTGGAGCACACGGTGTTCTCTTTCATTCCTAACACCGCTGAGGTGGCTTTCTACGGAATGGTTGAAGGTTTCACGGAGTATGTGAAACATAAGAAGATAGATCAGATACTGTCTTTGGACCACAAACCGACGAAGGAGGAGATTGAGACGATAGAGAATCCACAGGTACGTATAGAGAAGGTGGTTCTTAAAGACATCAAGCTCAGGACATTCATTACGGAGAGCGACAGCAGAAACGACCTTGCGGCTCACGTGTATGACATCACCTACGGCAGCGTCAAGCCATACGTGGACAATCTTGTGGTCATCGATGACTCCATCGTGAGAGGAACAACACTGAAGGAGAGTATCATACGTATATTAGACAGACTACATCCGAAAAAACTCGTACTGGTCAGCTCTTCACCACAGGTACGCTATCCGGACTACTATGGTATAGACATGGCCAAGATGAGTGAGTTCATAGCCTTCCGCGCAGCCATAGAACTGCTGAAAGACAAGAACAAGGAACAGCTGATTTACAGAGTGTACCAGAAGTGTAAGTCACAGGCCAACTTGCCAAAGGAACAAATGGTGAACTATGTCAAGGAGATATATGCGCCGTTCACAGACAAGGACATCTCAGACAAGATGACAGAGCTGCTGCGCCCTGAAGACGTCACCACACCAGTGGAGATTGTCTATCAGACCATAGATGGTCTGCACAAGGCTTGCCCGAACACACCTGGAGACTGGTATTTTTCTGGTGAGTACCCCACTCTAGGAGGTGTTCGCCTGCTCAACCAAGCATATATAAATTATGTGGAGAAAATCTACCTCGCTAAATAAACAGCGGTAATTCTAAAGAAAAGAAAAATTCAGACAATATATAAACAACAAAAGAAATGAGAAAAGTAACACTGGTCTTAGATGATGGAACAAAGTTTCATGGTGAGTCTTTCGGATACGAGAAACCAGTAGCGGGTGAGGTGGTCTTCAACACTGCTATGATGGGATACCCGGAGAGTCTCACAGACCCGAGCTATGCGGGTCAGCTCATGGTTCTCACTTATCCACTCGTGGGCAATTATGGTGTCCCTGCTTTTTCAATAGAGCCAAACGGCATCGCCACATACATGGAGAGCGACAAGATACATGCTGAAGCCATTATCGTAAGCGATTACAGTACTGAGTACTCACATTGGAACGCAAAGGAGAGCCTTGCGGAATGGCTGAAAAGAGAACTGGTGCCGGGAATCACCGGTATTGATACAAGAGAACTCACAAAAGTACTTCGTGAGCACGGTGTTATGATGGGTAAGATAATATTCGACGACGAGCCGGATAATGTCGCCACAGCTCAATACGAAGGTGTCAACTACATAGCAAAAGTGAGTTGTAAAGAGATAATACGATACAATGAGGGAGCCGAAAAGAAAGTCGTACTCGTCGACTGCGGCGTGAAAAACAACATCATACGTTGTCTCATAAAGAGAAACGTAGAGGTTATAAGGGTTCCTTGGAACTATGACTTCAACGAACTTGAGTTCGACGGACTCTTCCTCGCCAATGGACCTGGAGACCCAGACACAGCGGCAGAGGCGGTGGAGAACATAAAGAAATTCCTCAACAACCCAGTCGTTCGCCCTTGCATGGGAATATGCATGGGTAACCAACTACTGTCAAAAGCAGCGGGAGCTAAGATATATAAACTGAAATACGGACACCGCTCACACAACCAGCCGGTAAGACAGGTGGGAACAAACAAGTGCTTCATCACTTCACAGAACCACGGATACGCAGTGGACAACAACACACTGCCTGCTGACTGGGAACCTTTGTTCATTAATATGAACGACGGCTCCAACGAGGGTATCAGACACAAGAAGAACCCATGGTTCTCAGCACAGTTCCACCCGGAAGCGGCATCAGGTCCGGTAGACACAGAGTTTATGTTCGATGATTTCGTTAACTTGCTTTAAGACAAAAGAAAAAATGACAGATTCAAATATAAAGAAAGTCCTGATTCTCGGTTCAGGCGCACTTAAGATCGGAGAAGCGGGAGAGTTCGACTACTCAGGCTCACAGGCTCTCAAGGCACTGAAGGAGGAAGGCATCGAGACTGTACTCATCAATCCGAACATCGCCACAGTGCAGACATCTGAAGGCGTGGCTGACAAGATTTACTTTCTGCCTGTCACACCATTCTTCGTGGAGAAGGTGATACAGAAAGAGAAGCCACAGGGCATTTTACTGGCTTTCGGAGGACAGACAGCTCTCAACTGCGGTGTGGCCCTCTACGAGCAGAAGATTTTAGAGAAGTATAACGTGCAGGTGCTCGGTACACCTGTACAGGCAATCATAGACACTGAGGACCGTGAACTATTCGTCAAGAAGCTTGACGAGATTGACGTGAAGACCATCAAGTCACAGGCTTGTGAGACAATCGAGGCAGCTCGTCAGGCAGCCAGGGACCTTGGATACCCGGTAATAATACGCGCAGCATACGCTCTCGGCGGATTAGGCTCTGGATTCTGCGACAACGAGGAGGAGCTCAATAAGCTGGCTGAGAAGGCATTCTCATTCTCCCCGCAGGTGCTCGTGGAGAAGTCACTCAAGGGATGGAAAGAGATTGAGTACGAGGTGGTACGCGACCGTTACGACAACTGTATCACAGTATGTAACATGGAAAACTTCGACCCACTGGGTATACACACCGGCGAGTCCATCGTCATAGCGCCTTCACAGACTCTCACAAACTCAGAGTATCACAAACTCAGAGCATTAGCCATCAAGATTATTCGTCACATAGGTATCGTAGGAGAGTGTAACGTGCAGTATGCGTTCGACCCAGAGAGCGAGGACTATCGCGTCATCGAGGTCAACGCTCGTCTCTCACGCTCATCAGCCCTCGCCTCAAAGGCCACGGGATACCCTCTCGCCTTCGTGGCAGCCAAGCTCGGACTCGGCTACGGACTCTTCGATCTCAAGAACAGCGTGACAAAGACCACAAGCGCGTTCTTCGAGCCAGCACTCGACTATGTCGTTTGTAAGATACCACGTTGGGACCTCGGAAAATTCCGTGGCGTAGACCGTGAGCTCGGTTCATCAATGAAGTCAGTAGGTGAGGTGATGGCCATCGGACGCACATTCGAGGAGGCCATCCAGAAGGGACTGCGCATGATAGGACAAGGACTGCACGGATTCGTGGGTAACAAGGAACTGCAGATCGGAGACATCGACGGTGCGCTGAAGGCTCCTACAGACAAGCGTATCCTTGTGGTGGAGAAAGCTCTGCACCTCGGCTACGCCATCGACCAGATACACGACCTCACAAAGATTGACAAGTGGTTCCTGCAGAAGCTTCAGAACATACGTAACACCTATATCGACCTGCAGAAGAAAGGCTCACTTGACAACGTGGACGCAGAGCTGATGCGCCGCGCTAAGATACAAGGATACACAGACTTCCAGATTGCGAGAGCTGTGGGACTTGAGTCCCAGATTGACGCAGAGGAGGCACTGATGAAAGTACGTAAGGCCCGTAAGCAAATGGGCATCGTGCCTGTGGTGAAACAGATAGACACACTCGCCGCAGAATACCCCGCACAGACAAACTATCTGTATGTCACCTACTCTGGAGTGGCGTCAGACGTCAAGTTCGAGAACGACGACAAGTCAATCATCGTACTCGGCTCAGGAGCATACCGAATCGGCTCATCAGTGGAGTTCGACTGGTGTGGAGTGCAGGCACTCAACACTATACGCAAAGAGGGCTACAGAAGCATCATGATAAACTATAACCCTGAGACAGTATCAACGGACTATGACATGTGCGACCGACTCTATTTTGACGAGTTGACCTTCGAACGTGTGATGGACATCATCGAGATGGAGAACCCACACGGTGTGATAGTGTCAACAGGTGGACAGATACCTAACAACCTCGCCATGAGACTTGACGCTGAGAATGTTCCTATACTCGGAACGACAGCGAAGAGCATCGACAACGCAGAGGACCGCGACAAGTTCTCAGCAATGCTCGACAGGATAGGCGTCGACCAGCCAGCATGGGCAGCCCTGACAAGCATGGAAGACATCAACTCATTCATTGAGAAGGTAGGCTTCCCTGTCCTCGTCCGTCCTTCATACGTACTCTCCGGAGCAGCGATGAACGTCTGCTCAAACCAGGAGGAGCTTGAGCGATTCCTGAAACTCGCCGCCAACGTGAGCAAGAAGCACCCAGTAGTGGTGTCATCATTCATCGAGCACGCCAAGGAGGTCGAGATGGACGCCGTGGCAAAAGACGGAGAGATAATCGCCTACGCAATATCCGAGCACATAGAGTTCGCCGGAGTACACTCTGGTGACGCCACCATACAGTTCCCTCCACAGAAACTCTATGTGGAGACGATGAGACGCATCAAGAAGATCAGCCGACAGATAGCCAAGGAACTCAATATCTCCGGACCATTCAACATACAATATCTGGCACGTGAGAATGACATCAAGGTTATCGAGTGTAACCTCCGCGCTTCACGCTCATTCCCATTCGTAAGCAAGGTTCTCAAGATCAACCTCATCGAGATCGCAACAAAAATCATGCTCGGCATACCAGTCGAGAAGCCTCACAAGAATCTCTTCGACCTGGAGTATGTAGGTATCAAGGCCAGCCAGTTCTCTTTCAACCGTCTGCAGAAGGCAGACCCTGTACTCGGCGTCGACATGGCCTCAACAGGTGAGGTGGGCTGCCTCGGAGACGACACAGCAAGCGCTCTGCTCTGCTCAATGCTCTCTGTAGGACACAGAATCCCTCAGAAGAACATCTTGCTCTCAACAGGAACAGGTAAGCAGAAAGCAGAGATGCTCGACGCCGCCAAGACACTCAGGGAGCACGGATACAACTTGTACGCCACAGGCGGAACAAGCAAATACCTTACAGAGAACGGCATCGAGAACACACTTGTTTACTGGCCAAGCGAGAAGGACATGCAGCCACAGGCTCTCGACATGTTACACAAGAAGCAGATTGACATGGTGGTCAACGTACCAAAGGACCTCACGGCAGGAGAGCTGTCTAACGGTTACAAGATACGTAGAGCAGCCATTGACCTCAACATTCCTCTGATCACCAACCCTCGTCTCGCAAGCGCGTTCATAAACGCATTCTGCAACAAGTCACTCGATGACATAGAGATCAAGGCCTGGGGAGAATTCTAATTATCTATTATAAGATGGTGTGTCCTTGTGCCTAAAGCGCGAGGGCACTCCGTTTTGTTTTAAATCAGTCTCTAATATGAGAATAGACATTATCACAGTCCTTCCTGAACTGATAGAGCCATTCATCAAGGAGAGTATCTTGGGAAGAGCCCAAAAGAAAGGACTGGCGGAGATTTACATACACAATCTGCGCGACTACACGGCAGACAAGCATAAACGCGTGGACGACTACCCTTTCGGTGGAGCGGCCGGCATGCTCATGCAGTGCCAACCTATCGACGCATGCATATCCGCCCTCAAAGCCGAGCGTGAGTACGACGAGGTAATATTCACGGCACCGGACGGACAGCGCTTCGACCAGCCGATGGCTAACGAGCTGTCACTGAAGAAAAACATCATAATTCTTTGCGGACACTACAAGGGCATTGACTATCGCATACGTGAACATCTCATCACACGAGAGGTGTCAGTCGGTGACTATGTGCTGACGGGAGGCGAGCTGGCGGCAGCCATCATGACCGACGCCATAGTACGTGTCATTCCCGGAGCCATAGGAGATGAGCAGAGCGCGTTGTCCGACTCGTTTCAGGACAACCTGCTGGAGCCACCTGTATACACAAGGCCAGCTCAGTACCACCCCGTGTCAAACCCAAATGAGACATGGACCGTGCCGGACATCCTGCTGAGCGGACATGAGGCAAACATCAAAAACTGGGAATATGAGCAGTCACTGGCTAGAACAAAAGCGTTGAGACCAGACCTGCTCGAGAAATAATCTAAAACATACCATTATATGTATTTACCGGCGGAATGGCACGAACAGGAGTTCGTACAACTGACGTGGCCACACAAGGAGACTGACTGGGCGGACATCTTTGACGAGGTGGTCGACTGCTATTGCGACATGACGAGAGAGATAGCGGCCAGGGAACGTCTGCTCATCGCGGCTCAGCATCCGGATGAGGTCACTAGACATCTCAAGGAACATAACGTGACAAGCGACAACATCGTGATAGCGGAGTGTGAGAACAACGACACGTGGGCAAGAGACCACGCTTTCATCTCATGCATCGAGGACGGACGAAGACTTCTCATGGACTTCACGTTCAACGGATGGGGATTGAAGTTCGCAAGCAACTTAGACAACCAGATAAATAAGAGACTGCATTCCACAGGAGCGATAAAGGGAGACTACGTGAGCTGCCTCGACTTCGTACTCGAAGGAGGCAGCATAGAGAGTGACGGCAACGGCACCCTACTCACCACCAGCACATGTCTTCTCGCTCCAAACAGAAACGACACGATGACGAAAGAGGACATCGAGCACTATCTCATCCAACGCTTCAACGCGCGACGCGTGCTGTGGCTCAACCACTCATGGCTCGCTGGCGATGACACCGACGGACACGTCGACACCGTGGCGCGACTGTGCCCTAACAACGCTATCGCCTACGTTCAATGCACCGACAGAGATGACGAGCACTTCGCTGAGCTTGACGCCATGGAGAAGGAACTGAAGGAGATGAAGACCCTCGACGGACGTCCATACACCCTCATACCACTGCCGCTGCCTGACGCATGCACGTGGGAGGGTGATCGACTACCCGCCACATACGCAAACTTCCTCATAGTGAACAACGCCGTATTGTACCCTACGTACAATCAAAAGGAGAATGATGAGACTGCAGCCATACAGCTCAGCAAAGCTTTTCCCGGCTACGAGATCGTGGGAATAGACTGCCGTCCTCTCATCAAACAACATGGCTCACTCCACTGCTGCACCATGCAATACCCTAAGGTGTGAGAGGTAACCATCCCAAATAAGGCGTTCATGCAAAAACAAAGGCGTCCGACATCTAGTCTGATGTCGGACGCCTTTGTCTATAACCCTCAGTTTTCAAGAGACCGTGCGCCTCTGTACGGCAAGAGTGCCTCACACCCCTCTCTCGTCATGTCACGGTGTATCTTTGGCAGTATCTCGTTGAAGTATCTTAACGGGTCGATGCCGAGAAGATTGCATGAGCCTATGAGCGTCAGGTATAACGCTGTGTCCTGCGCCAACCCGTCACTGTCAACGAAGAGCCAGTTCTTCCGTCCGTCGGGACCATCGAGTACATACGCACGAACACACACAGGGACTCTATTCCCTTGCGGAGGTCAACGGCATTGCCAAAGACCATGAATCTGTTGCTTTCATTCAGACTGAACATTGACGTAAAAATTTTATGGGCGCAAAGCTACGAAGAACTCTGCACCCACAAAACAAGTCTCATTTGGGATGATTTCCATTGAACCCAAATCGGTCATTAGGATTTCTCACTGCCATACAGCACCGAGAAATCCTAATGACCGATTTGGGTTTA
>CALCEL010000060.1 GCA_937900485.1 uncultured Prevotellaceae bacterium | reverse complement strand
GAACCAAAATAGGCTTGACAATCAGTCATTGTGTTTTGCAAATTCTCGCTATGCGTATGCGTGAACGGGAAAGGAGCTTTATGAGGGATGACTACATAGGTTAACCCATAAGATACACACTCATAAGCACATCACCAGATTTCCTATCTGCACCCCCAATTTTTACTGTCCGAAACTCCTCTTTTTCCGTTGACACGTGACAACGAAAAAAATGACTTCCGGAATCAAAAACAAGTCATCACTCACAAACTGTTAAAACAAACAATCATACGACAACAACAATTAATATTTGTTAAGAAATCACACCTTTTCTAAACAATTTGCCTAAAGAAGACGAGAGAAGAAACAAAAAAAAGTTATATTCGCACAACTTTTAAGACAGTTATCTTAAAAAGGTTTTGTTCATTTTATATTCATTCATTCTGGACTCCTCCCGTGACTGGTTCATAGGAGGGTCAATTTTTTAAACCACCATCACACATAGAAGAGAAACCAGGCACCTACTCTCGTCGGGCAATGATCCTACAGAGCATGAAAAAACCCCTTAGCTTAAAAAGCTAAAGGGTTATGGTACTTGTGCGCCTGACAGGACTCGAACCTGCACGCCGTGAGACATTAGATCCTAAGTCTAACGCGTCTACCAATTCCGCCACAGGCGCATTATTATTCGGAATCGGGTGCAAAGGTAAGTTTTTTTTTTCAAATATCAACAACGACTCTGTTTTTTTTACTCAGTGGTCATGTTTTTAAGATATTCACGCGCTGATTCAATATACGTGTCCTTATCAACTTCTGTATCCCTGCCGCTCAACTGCAATTGCACGTCCGGCTCAATGCCGAACTCCGTGTGATTCATGTCTCTATCATAGAACACCACGGCGGAGTATCTGACCGACCATCCATTAGGCAACTCGCTGTTGAAGGGCATGCCTGAGCCTCCACCGGTTTTATCTCCCATGATGGTCACGTTGCGCTGTGACTTCACACATTTCACGAAGTCGTTTGTAGCGCTGTAGCATGACCTGTTGGTAAGAACGACCACAGGTTTGTTCCATCGTAAGCCGTTATACGGCTCCAGATATTCAGCCACAGGGGTTGAGAAGTCCGAGTGCCCTTTGCCTGTCTTGTGGGACACATAACCTATCAAGGTCTTCTCATCGACGAAACGTGAGGCAAGTCTATGGGCGTTGGTCAGCTGACCGCCTCCATTGCTCCTCACGTCAAGTATCATGCCACAGCAGAGTGCCACCATACTCAACATGTTGGAAATGTTTCCCTCGCCTATTGACGTCTCAAAGCTCTCGCATCTGACATAGACGATATTATCGTCCAAGATGACATACTTGAGTCCAGAGGCTATATAATAGTCATTGCCGAGGTATATATTGACAATGCTGTCGTTGTAATTCAAAGGATACTCCTGGAAATAACTCCAGTTACGACCAAGGTCAAAGGACGCACCGATATTCACATGTCCATCCTGCAGTTCTGACAACATATTGCAAAGGACTTCAAACAGCTGCGCGTTGCTCATCTTCTCATTAATCATAGACGAGTAACGTGTATGCACCTCGTCCCAGTCCACGCCCAGCTCCTTCTCTTTGTAGTCGAAGAAACAGTAATGCTCGTCCATCATCTTCCACAAAGCCTCGAAGTTGCCAGTCTTCGAGTTATCGTACTCATCTTCACTGACACAGGAGGTGAGAGTGAGCAATGCGAGAAGAATTACAAGAATATTCAGTCCTGAGAATTTCATTTATCCTTATATTTAACTGGTTACACTTTACTTTCTCTTTCTAAAACCGAAGTTTTTCACCCATCCGAGCATAAAATTGTGCGAGTAGGAGTGATATCCCAGGTTATTTAATTTAGCCTGCATGAACTCACCGCAATAACCGACACGCACGTTACCGACCACTGTAGGAATCTCAACAGTCAACAGATGTCGCCAAGACGGTGAGTTGAACACATTGGCGAACACGACATTGCCGTCGTAGTTGCCAAGACTGAACAGCTCATAGTACGACTGTCCGTAGTTAGGTGAGAAAGCGCATCCCAGCAACGGCACGTTCATCTGGTACGTGACACGCATGTCGCGTCGCCACAGGGTGAAATCATAACGTACCATAACCTTGGCGTCAATCATCACATCAGTTTTCAGCTGAGCCGGGTTATTTCCGTTTCTCTCGTTGTACACTCCTCCGAGATAGCCGCTGACGGCTGGACCGGCAAAAAGGCTCAGTCCGTTCACGCCCGATGCCAACTCACGCAGGTCGTACAGCCAGGCATTGCTGTAGCGCACACCACCGGCATACTCATTCACATTGCCGGGTCTGTTTTCCAAAAGTGAGGCGTGGGCGTCAACCATCGTGTGATAACTGACACGTCCATCCATCAGCCTCGTCCCTCTCATGGTCTCACGTATCACCCTCAGTTCCGTTCCGGAATAGCTGTAAGGTGACAGGTACGAGTCGTAGACACTACCTGAACCCACTCCGAACAGAGTACTATGTTCCGACTCTACCGTTCTCCCTGCTACGTCCTGAGAGAATGCAAGCAAAGACTGTGAAAACAACAAAACTGTCACTAACAATTTTGACAGATGAATCTCGGGTCTGTCCATTTGGAAACACTTATTTATATGTTACTATTTCGTTCAGAACAACCTCAGCTGACCTGTTATCTCGTCACGGATATCGCTGTCGCTCTTCTCTTCCTCATCCACGACATCATGAGCATCCGTATCGTCCGTAGTCTCCTCCTGTGTCTCCTCCGGCTCAGGCAGACGTGTCGGTTCAAGCTCTGTGACGCTCAGAATCGGCAACACGGTCAGTCGCTTTCCCTTCGCCTTGAATCCCTTGACGGCAATGAACTGTTCCGCGTCGATCTCCTCGTCCGGACGTTCCACATTCGGGTCGTTGTACTTAATGAGCAGTCTCGGGTAGGCTGTGTCAGTGAGCATTATAAGCTTGCTGTCAGCATTGTCACCCAGATAATTCTGTTTCTTGGATGAGGCATCCATAACAAACCTCTTGACATAAGGCATATTCTGGTTATCAGCATCCCACAGCACGGCTGTCCACACCTTGTTACGCTTATACTTCTCTATGCGGTAGATATTCTGCTCATAATGGTTGTTCACGTCGAAGTTCGTCGTATAGAACTCTCCGTTATCGAGTATGACGAGAATCAGGTCATCATTATGGAACTCGCCCAGATACTCACCATGCTCATCGTAATTCAGTCGCTGTACGTCACGGTCGTACCACACCTTTCTGCCACCGAGCGTACTGCCGCCATGCGCCTTCAACTGAATCCTATATATCTCATTCTTCGTCAGCTGGTTTCCTCGAGACGCGCGTCCTTTTATCGCCACCTCTGAGAAATCCTTGTCGAAGGTCATCTTTTTAATCTTAGACTTCTCGTTTGGCTTAAGGATTACTCTTATTATCTCCGCCTCACCATTAGCGTTAGCCGAGAAGTATGTTATCTTGCTCTTCGGTGTTCCCGTAGTGACGTCATACTCACGGTCTCGTGTCAGCGTGGTCACGTTGAAACGTTTGATATACGTGACACCCGTGGCGCCATCCTTGTAGCAAACGTTATAGATGGTACGCTCGTCGTTCTTCTTGAACACAGCGATATGCAGCACCTCGGCCTTTCTCTTTTCCTTCTTACTCTTCTCTGTCTCACCAATGAAAAGCTTATCCGTAACCTTCACCACCTTGTATGTTCCGTCACGGTAGAACAATATGATGTCGTCAATGTCAGAGCAGTTACATACAAACTCATCTTTTTTCAGACTCGTTCCGATGAACCCGTCAGCTCTGTTGATGTAAAGTTTCTGGTTTGCCTCGGCTACGGTCGAAGCCTGTATGGTGTCGAAATTTCTGATCTCTGTCAGACGAGGATGCTCCGCTCCGTATTTCTCCTTCAAGTATCTGAACCAGTTAGCTGTCACCTCCACGAGGTTAGACAAGTCACGGTCAATCTCCGCGATGTCCGCCTTCATCCTAGCGATAGCCTCATCCGCCTTATCCTTGTTGAATTTGAGGATACGAGCCATCTTAATCTCCATCAGACGCAGGATATCGTCACGAGTGACCTCACGGACAAACGTGTCCTTAAACGGTTCAAGTCGCTTGTCGACATACTCGATGGCGTGGTCCATGTCCGGAGCCTGCTCGAACTCTTTTCCTTTATAGATACGCTCCTCGATGAAAATTCTCTCAAGGCTTGCGAAGTGCAACTGTTCGAGTATCTCTCCCTTGCGTATCTCAAGCTCACGGCGTATCAAGTTTTTGGTATTGTCCACCGACTTTCTCAACACATCACTGATGGTCAAGAACTTTGGCATCTTCTCATCGATAACGCAACAGTTTGGAGAGATGCTTATCTCACAATCCGTGAACGCATAAAGCGCATCGATTTGCTTATCACTTGACACACCTGGTACCAGATGCACGAGAATCTCCACCTCTGCCGCTGTATTGTCCTCTATCTTTCTGGCTTTTATCTTACCTTTCTCGACAGCCTTCGTGATGGTGTCGATAAGCGACTCCGCCGTCTTACTGAAAGGTATCTCACGTATGACGAGCGTCTTATTGTCGATTTTCTCAATCTTGGCGCGTATCTTCACGCTGCCGCCTCTTTGTCCGTCATTATACTTAGACACGTCAACAGAGCCGCCAGTCAGGAAGTCTGGGAAAAGCTTGAACGGCTGGTCGTACAGATAGCTAACAGCGGCGTCACAAATCTCATTGAAGTTATGAGGAAGAATCTTGGAACTGAGTCCGACGGCTATACCCTCCACTCCCTGCGCTATGAGCAAAGGGAACTTGACTGGTAACGCTATCGGCTCCTTGTTCCTACCGTCATAGGACAATTTCCAGTCTGTCGTCTTAGGATTGAAGACGACATCCAACGCGAACTTACTGAGTCGCGCCTCAATGTACCTTGCGGCTGCCGCGTCATCCCCAGTCAGTATGTTACCCCAGTTACCCTGATGGTCAATCAGAAGCTCCTTCTGTCCCATCTGGACAAGTGCGTCCTTGATACTCGCGTCACCGTGCGGATGGAACTGCATGGTATGACCCACGATATTCGCCACCTTATTGTAGCGTCCGTCGTCCATCCTCTTCATGGAATGCAGTATCCTTCGCTGCACCGGCTTCAGTCCATCCATGATATGAGGCACGGCGCGTTCGAGGATGACATAGCTGGCGTAGTCGAGGAACCAGTTCTGGTACATACCACTCAGGTGGTGAGTGATACTGTCTGTCATTCTTGTTGGGTCATAGTCACTCTTCGGAGGCAGTCCTGCTGCGGACTGACTTTCTTCAATCTCATAACCTTCCGTTATCTCATCCTCTTCATTATCATCTTCGTCAACATTCTCTTGGACATCAACATCCTCCGTCTCAAGTGTCTCTTCCTGAGAATAATCATCTATCTTATCCTTCTCTAAGTCTTTGTCTTCGTCTTTTTTGCTCATAGAAATATAGTCTTTGGCGCAAAGTTATAAAAAATGACTGACATAAAAAGGCATTTTTCAAACTTTGAGACAGCATTACCGACAAACAATCACGTTACGCAAAGCACGTTGACGAGTTGACAAAAGAAAATAACCGCAATGCCCTTCATCAGGCATTGCGGTCAAACCATATCCTCTTATCCACGTCATCTCATGCGCTCACGTGAACATTATGCGGACTGTGCGTCAATTATTCACAGCTCCCTCCACGACTGACATACGGTCGAAATAGTAACCGCCCTCAATCTTGGCGCCCTTAGTGAGTGACTTGGTAGCCACGTCATACACGTAGACACGAGGCGTAGCCACAGACTCGTCAGAGTTCACGCCGATGTACACCTTTCCGTTCAGATAGCACACGCGGTCTGTGAATGATCCGCAGCTGGCAGGCAAGCTCTGTCCCTCATATTTGACCTCCTCATACTCGCCAGTCTTCAGGTCATACACATAATAGAAGCTATTGAAGTTATTCTGTCCCCAAGAGTCCTTTGTGTAAATATCGTTTGAGCTGATCAGTCCGGCCTTAGCAGGATCCTGGACATACAGCACGCACTTGTTATCGCCTATATACTCGGCAGTCAGGATCTTACCGTAATCAGTGGTATTCATACCGATCCAGTTCTGGTCAGTCTCATACTCACCCTTGTTGATTCTCACGAGTGAACCATACTGTTGAGTGGTCTTTGAAGTTCCCGGAATCTGTGTTCCGCATGAGATGTACAGGTTCTCGTCATCATCGAAGAACATCTTATCCTGCTGCAGCTCTCCGAACGCTGTTCCACTCATCTCCTGAACACGTGTCTCGTGGTACACATTCACGATCTGCATTGTTGACGCATTCACGAAAGCCACGTACATAGCCTTCTCTGACACCGCCTTGTTTGTGAAAGCGTATATTATCATGTCGTCAGACTTTCTGTACTGCGCCAGACCGCTGGTACTGAAAGAGGTGACGCTGTCGCCTGTAAACTTGTATGTGGCAGACGTGAGGTCAAGAATTCCCTCATCCTCCAAAGACAGGCGAGAACCGTGGTCTTTGATGCGTGACCAATAGATATAGTTCAATCCGTCTTGAGTAGGAAGCATTCCTGAACCTGCCGCCACATTAGAGCCTATGAACACCAGCTCATCGTCGCTCACCCATGCGTGTGTATACTTTCTTGCCTGGAAGACAGCCTCACCGAAAGAGCGTCGCGCGATTGTTGTCACACCAGTATTAGACACCTGATATTTTCCGTACCACGTATTGCTTTTCGGAGCCGCCTCGTAATAGTACGCTCCTTTTATTATCGCCTCCGTGTCATACTCTGCCATATCAGCGCCCAGTCCCACGTAGCTCACCTCATAAGTTGAGTCCTCTATTGACTCGAGGCTCACGCTTCGTATATACGTACCTTTCACACCAGTTGATGACATACCCGTAGTGGCACCCACGCTGACGAGCAGGTCGAGGTGGCAGTCCGCACTTGTCTCTGTCTTCACCTGTGGAGTGTCATTAGAATCATCAGAGCAGGAGCTGACGCCTCCCGCAACTACCAAAGCCGTCAAAGCGGCACTTATCATTTTTTCCTTTCTCATGTTTATTATTTAGTTAATAGATAATCTGAATTTAGCCATCACACTTCGTCCCGGCTTCTGCATCTTGTAATTGTCGTAGCTCAGATTGTCGAAGATGTTATCACACGACAATGTAAGACTATACCTGTCACGTTTCCAATAATACGTCAACGCAGCGCTGCTCACATACTGGGACGGTATCCTGGCCTTAGCCGGCTTATACCCATACGCTTCCCAAGTGAGGTAGAACCAGTGAGTATACTGGAAATCATAACGGAGCCTCAGCTTGTCATCACGTGAGATGAGGTCTCTCAAAGTGAAAGACACATCCGCGTTACCATACAGCCAAGGCTTGTTTGGTATACGATTCTTATATGTGGCGCTGCGGTTGCCACTATCGAGATACTTCTCCATGTCGAGACTCTCCTCGTAGCTTGCGTTCACACCGCAAGACAGCCATTGTCCGGCATCAAACCTCATTTCACCTTCAAATCCCTTCGTGGTGACATCATTGATATTCTCGTATTGAGCAGTACCGTCCGACTCATTGACAGTCAGATGAATATAATCCTCAGTCTTTCTAAGGAAGGCATCCACCTCATACCTCAGCACATTACCGCCGCCTAACGACTTGCTTCCGAAAAGCCCCACATTCACGTTGTGGCTCTGCTCCGGCTTCAAGGACACGTTAGGATAAACCGTCGTACCGTTACCGAGCAGTTCCTTAGCCTCCGGCAGCCTGACAGCCCGCTCGTAACTTGCCTTCAAGGACAGCAAGTCACAAAAGACATATTTCGTGCCGGCGCCATAGCCTAAGTTATACTTAACAGTATGACTCGTGACATCGTCAGAATGAGTTATCCATGCCAAGTCACTCTGCTCCACATCAACATGTGTGATGTAGTTCTTCAGAAAGAACGTGTTTGAAAGACGACCTCCCCAGAATGACTGGTCATATCCCAGGCCTAATATATGTTTATCAAGCAGATCCTCTGACGGGATGAATGAAGCGTCATAGTCATGAGAGTCAGAGTAGTAGTCTGACGCCGTATCATATCTGTTATTACCCGTCCTTGACAACATATAGTTCAGACCGACGGAATGGTTGTAACAGATGTCATAGCCCAGGTTCATGCGGATGACGGTCAGCGGACGTTTGTAATGCCTGTACTGACGCGCCTTGCCATTCGTCTCATTCCTTGACGAGACGACGTAATCTCCGTTCCAGTCATATCTCTGGAATGCAGTGTCTATGGTCACACTATGGTCCCACGTGTGAGACAGTCTGAGCATCAGTCTGAGGTTATCCGTCAGGAAACGTCTCTTATCATAGTCGAGATGAACGCCAAAGGCATGCTGTTTTCTCTGTGCCTTGCCATAGACTATGGACTGCACGCTTCCCGTTTGAAGCTGCTTACGCATATCCGCGTATGTCACTCCGACGAAGAAACGGTCCGCCCACGCTTTTCTCTCCACTCCCACATCCAACTGTCCGGAGAAAGAGAAATACTCATCATGGAAACGACGACGGCTAACAGTGTCGTATATCTCCTCTGCCTCATTCCACACCTCGACATTGTGAACCTTATAGTTATTTTTAGAGTAGTCAATATTCACAGATGGTCTGATCAGCAACCCTGTGCCGCCGACATGAAACTGTGATTTGACATCTCCTCTGTACGTATCAAAGCTTCCTGCGCTGACGGAGCAGTCGAGGAAGTCTTTAGGTGTACGTCTCGTAACGATGTTCACCGCACCGCCGAGCGCATCACCTCCGAGGTAGACCGGCACCACCCCTTTGTACACCTCCACACGTTCTATGGAGCCCAGCGGTATGTTACTGAGTGTCATGCCGGAGCCCAACGTGCTCATCGGAACCCCGTCGACGAAATAACGTACGGAGTTACCGCTCATTCCGTTGACGGACAGAGTGTAATCAGAGCCGAGTCCACCCTCGGTTCTGATATTGACGCCAGACATCTTACTCACGACCTCCGTGAGGTCAGACACCGTGCTTATCTGCGAACGCACATCAGCCACACTCACAGAGTATGAGCTCTCACGAATCTCCTGGCTCTTGCTTTTACTCAACACAAACACAGTGTTAAGCTCAACGCTGTCCACCACGTCCGCGCTTCTAATGTCGCCTTTTTCCATGTCTCTTTCATTTCTCGCCCCAGTCATCGTAGGCATCATGACCGACACGAGGAACACGAGAATCATAATCCAAAAATTAATCTTACCTAGAAACATATTGACTTGCCCTATTCATTAGTTCGTTAGGAATGCGAAATTAGCATTATTTACCCTTACTCGAGAAAAAAGACATGCGTAATCACGAGAAATACCTTTTTTTGAGTACTACATAAAAAACGCCGTCATCAGTTTTTGAATCTCAGGGCCAGTGCTACATACAAAGTCCTTCCCGGGTTTATGGTGGAGAAATTACTGTTCCAATATGACGTGTCACGCTGATTGAAGACGTTCTCCACTCCGACGGATGGTTCTATTGTCATCTGCGAAGTGTAGAACGTGTGACGTGTGTTGAAATCCCACTGCTGACATCTCGGCGCATATCCGTATGTGTTGCTGTACCTGCGTCCCTGCATGTGTCCGTTGACACACACATTCAAGTTATAACCGCCGAAGGAATGGTCCCAAGCCGCTGATGTCGTCAGTACGTTTTTCACGCTCTTGTCCGTCGGTGACACTGTTGTCACGTAAGTCTGAGCTTTTGAGTCGAAGGTCGTAGACTTAGCCTCAGAATCGGTATAAGTATATGACGCTCCGACCGTTATTCCTTCCGGCAGCGCCACCTTAGCGTTCAGGCAGACACCTTTAATCTTAGCGTCGTCGATATTGCTTCTCTGCCTTATCGTGGTCCATCCCTCATCATAGAGTTTTGTCAGTGAAGCGTCGCCGTTGATCTCCTCCTGTGAGAGTACCCTAAGGTTAATCATGTCACGCACCTTGTTTATATATCCAGTCACTCCGACGCTCAGCCATCTGTTGGAGTACTCCACATTCATGTTCACGAAGTTGCTCTTCTCAGGTTTCAGACTGGTGTTATTCAGCGTGTAACGCGCATTGGTCTTAGCCTGATCCGTGGCGTACAGCTGTGAGAGGTCCGGCGTGCGGTAACCTCCGGCATATCCTAATCGCACCCTCAGCCCACCGACATGATAGAACAATGACGCGTTAGCCGTGGCGTGAGAGCCGAAATTATCATTATAGGTGTACCGTCCTCCCACGACTGCCTCCAGCCCATTCACTATTCTCATCTCATCCTGCAGATAAGCGTTATACGTGGCAGACGTCTCAAAGTCAATATTGTCGCTCTCACTGTTCAGTGACGACTGCACGAACTCCAGTCCCGCCGACAGCTTATGAGACGCAGACAGTCGGAAGATACCTTTGAGATTCTCGTTAGTGTAATGGGTGCGTTTACGTGTCATCTCATAGTCCTCCTCGTCTGCAGTCTGCCAATAATGGTACTTTGAGGTGAAGTTATCCGAATAAACATCCAGATAAAGGTGAGATTTCTTATTTATCTCCAACCTTCCGCCACCGCCATACGTGTAGGAGCGATGATGCACATCATAGGTGTAAGCTGTTTTCTGGGTGTACGTATATGCGTAGGACTTGTTACCGTCATCGTCAGTGACGGTTTTCTTCGACTGCGTGTAGTACTTAGCGTTCTGTGGTCTCTTAGTGGTGTTGTCAAAAAATTCTCCCCTCAGATACAAAGAAAGCTTGTCGGACAGTCTCAGTTGAATCTTCTCGCTGACATCGTTGCTCACGTAACCGGTGCTCATCGGACGTCCCGTCAACTTCAGGACTGGCACGACATCACCACTCTCATAGTCCGTCTCCTCAAACATCTGGTAACTGTTAACCTGCCAGTTATCCGATGTCCTGTAATTATATGACGTTTGGAATGTCAAGCAGCCCTCAGTGGCACTGACATTTATATCCTCACTCAGACGTCCCTTGCTGGACACATGGGTACGTTCTGACACGGACACGCCACTGCAGCCGTCATCTGTTATTATATTGATGACACCAGCTATGGCGTCACTGCCATAGAGTGAGCTGGCAGCTCCGGACAGAACCTCGATTCGTTTGACATTCGAGATGTTGATACGGCTCCAGCGGTCATCACCGACAACCTTTTTACCATTCTCAAGTATCAGCACATAATCATCACTTATTCCGTTGAAATTCATGAATGTCCCCATACCGTTGGTATGTGTTGTGACATTAGGTGTCAACTTGACCAATGCGTCCTGAAGATTAGTGACGTGTGCGTCGTTCAACTCCTTAGAGCTTATGACACGCACCGACACTGGCGCATTATTTGATTTCCTATACGTACCCGTACCGGTAATCACCACATCATTGATGATTCTCACAGAGTCTCTCCCCACACCCTGTGCATGCAACATCGTCACAGAACACAAGAATGCGAAAAAAGAACATGCTTCTTTTTTCATAGCAAATATGTTTCCATTTATTCTTTGTGACACATCTCATTCCCTGGAGACATACTCACAAAACACATTCTCAAGGCAGGTCTTCTGACTTCGTCCTTTGTAAATGAACCTTCCCGGATAGAGATCCAGTGGCGTCACACATTTACGTAAGAAAAAAAGGACTCACAGCAGCAGGGTCTGTCCAGGATTCTCACCTGATTCCCTATTAATCAATCATTCTTGAACCTAAGGACGTACGCGAAGTTACGACGTTTTGTCCAATTTATCAACTTGTCGGCTAAAAAAACATTAACCATAACTGTCGAACGCTCGCATCTGACTGATTATCCGTCACTCTATTTCCAGAAAGTCCTTATATGTCAGTAATAGACGATTTCGGAATGAGAGACATTATAGATTCATGCAGAAGGACACACGGAGTCAAGACGCACAAAGAGGTGATGGAGACATTGTCAAGAACATTCGTCAACAAGGTGAATAACGGACAATTTATCGTGTGACGAAATTTCCTATGCCCATTTTTCTCTAAAATCAAGTTAACACACTGATAATCTTAATACAAAGCCATCAAAAAACTTAGGTGTTTTTTTAAAAATTCTTAGGTTAGGATATAGTCTACAAACAGGTCTGCAGTTTTAAAAATCCTAACCTGAACTTTTCAACGTTCTAACCTAAGATTTTCTGACGCTGAATAAGACACGGGAAAATTGCGAAAGTCATTTTTTCGTAGTCACGCATCAACGGAAAAAGGGGAGTTTCGGACAGCAAAAATTTGGGGTACGGATAGGAAATCTGGTTCGTCATCTTATTGTGTCGCACGTCACTCCAAAGGATAATGCAGGAGAGAAAAAAAGAGGACAGGAGTCGATTACGACTCTTGTCCTCAGTAAACGATATTAACATCTCGCTCATATCACGAATTACGTCACTTGAGCTTAGGTTTCAACTCATCAGGGCTATCATTAGTGAACATATTCACGTCGCCAGCCACCTTAGAGAACAAGTCGGACACCAAACCGGCGTCGAGCGTCCACTGCGGTGCGAACTTGTCCGAATGCATGTAGTGCAATATTGACTCACGCATCTGTCGCGCCACGATTCTCTTATCCAGGTTATTACTGATATCCATGGTTGTCATGACCAGACGTCCCTTACCTATTTTCGCCTCGAACAACATACCTATCTTACGAGAGACGAACCATGTGTCTATACTCTGCACCAGCGGCTGGAAATCCTTAGGGAAGTCAGTGAACTGCATCACCTGTCCTCTGTTGACAAGCTCCCACCACTGATAGTCTGAATGATAGTCAGTCGGGAAGAGGTCGAAGATGCTATGTGTATTCTCAACGGATATTCCCGTGGTGTGCGGTGGACGCATCTTGAACCATGACGTGTTCCAGAATACCGGTGTGAACTGCTGCACCACCTCTTTACCATATGTCACCTTGCCTGCAGCACATATCAGCACCTTACCACCCTTGTCAAGGATCTTACGCGCCTGACTGTCGAGGCTGTCTGTGATAAACACGTCACCATCGAAGGATGTGCCAGGACGCTTACCAGCCCTCGTTTTGCTCTTTGTGTCAGATGTCAGCTCCGGATAAACCCAGAAGTTCCAGTGATTGACGGCCTGAGTCTCAGGAACGCTGACCACCAGTGTCATCTTAGAAGGCTCGCTCACTTCACCTAAAGACACAGACACCTTGCCAATCTTGTAGTTACCTCCGACAGGAATGTCACACACGTCGAAGTCACCTGACGCGTAAACGACCTGATTTTTAGACTTATCCTCTTTGTATATCACATAATGCGGTCTCACTCGTCTCAATGTGGAGTCTGTATATTGGTTAAGCTCCACGTCTGCCACGAATGTCTCTGTGTTGGAGAATGTGAACTTGCTGATCTTTGCCAATGGCACGATTGGCGAGCAGAACTCCCTGAACTCTCTCTCACTGATATATCCCTTATTGTCAAAGAACACATCCGTCACTCCAACCAAGGCTGTACCCTGACCTGAATAGTCATTTAACGACAGGAGCTGGAACCCGGCGTACTTAGGTGTTCTGAGCGTGCGCTCCACCTCCGCCTTATAACATAACGCCTGCAGCTTACCGCTCGCCATCATGAAACGTCGCGCCATGCCGCCCATACCGTTGTCATTGAGCAAGTCACGGAATATCTCGAAGTTACGGGCTTTGTTCACTCCCGTGTATTTACCTATCTCATCGAAATTCGGGAATGCGCACCACTGTCCGGTCTCATGACTGACAAAAGGCATGGTGATTTTCGTGTTAGGCATATCCTTACCGTTGTACATGTCTATGTTCTTCGAGAAGTCAACGACTGACTCCGGGGCGCGACGCGCCCACTCATTCAGTCCGCGGGCTCCGGCCTTGACCGCGAACTCACTGCCCGGCTGCCATGCCCATCCGCCACCAACGCTGAATCCACAATACAGATGTCTGTCGTCATACGCCTTAATCTTTGCCACATGCTCCGTGGACCACTTGACCCAGTTTCCCGCAGGCTCATTACCGAAAGCGAAGAACATAAATGACGGGTGGTTACCATAGGTATCACATATCCTCACCGCCTCATCATAGAGGTAGGTGTCAATATACTCGCCTCTACCGAGCTTAACACCATGATTAGGCCATGACGGTCCCTCAGGCTGAATATAAAAGCCTGTCATGTCTGCAGCCAGAAACGCCGCCTCCGGCGGACAATAGGTATGGAAACGCATATGATTCAATCCGTACGTCTTACACTTACGGAACAAGCTGAGCCATGAGTCCAGGTCAATTGGTGGATAACCCGTGTTAGGGAAGTCACAATTCTCCACCGTTCCTCGCAGCTGAATCTCTTTTCCGTTCACATAGAACATCTTGTCACGCATCTCCACCTTACGCATACCGAAAACGGTCTCGTAAGACGTGGTGCTTGATTTTGTCTTCACCTGAACATAAAGACGGTAAAGCTGAGGGTTGAACTCGTTCCACAACAGCATGCTGTCTGTCATCGACATCAACAGGTCGACATGAGACAACGAGTCGGATGTCAACAGGATGTCCTTGGCACCACACGTCACCACATGGTGTTTATCGGTGTTGAACGACACCGCCATCAAGGTCACGGACGCTTTCTCCTTACGTGAGAGTCCACTGATATCCAGGCTGACTCTCGCCACTTTATTATCGACATCAGGATAGACGTTACATCTCTCAACATGGTTGTACGGACGTAACTCAATCTTGCCTACGATACCGTTCCAGTCACCCTGAGTCTGGTCTGACACAGAATGTGAGTCCTGTCCGACATTGACTTTCTCCGGGTCATTATCCACACATAACGTGATGACGTTATCACCTGGAACAAGCTGCTCTCCGGTGAGAACGTACTCATGTGGTACGGAAAGACTGTTACGCTCATCGCTCACCTTCTTTCCATTAACCCATAAAGATGTAATAATATGAGGACGCTCAAGATATAACACATATCTCGGTGACACGTTGTCTTTCTCTATTCTTACGGTACGTCTGTACCACGCTTTTCCCACATAATGCTTGTCAGGAGTGAGGAAGAACTGCAATTTCATATCCTTTCCCGGCTTCCTGTACTTGGCCATGTAGGGATTGAAGAAATAACTGGAGTCGTATAACGAACCTACCCAACGAGTGTCCACACTCACATCGTCACCTTTTAAGCGCTGAGGCATAGAGGCCGGCAACAGAATCTTGTCATTAAAGTCATAGTCAACATGATACCAACCGGACTGTTCTCCTTTACCGTCTCTGTCAATCTTAAACTCCCACTCGCCAGAAAGGTCTATCTTATTCTGGGCAATGACACATTTACAATAACAGAAAAGAAATAAAATTAAAATAATTTGCTTAGACATAAAGTTAGTTGTTGATTTGTATGCAAAAATACAAAGAATCGCAATAAAATGTTGCCAATTCAAGAATTTTACTATCTTTGCGTACGAATTACTTGACATTAACACCCAAAGACAGACTTTTTATGATACCATTTAAGAAAATTACACATGGAGAGAAAGTATCCATAGCAAGATTCATCACGAATCTAAAGAGCTTTGAAAACCATCCTCGACTGGAGAATTGGATTGACGACGAGGATGCTTACTATGCAGTAGTAGAGGGACGTATCATTTTCCGTAAGCAAAAGGGTGACACTTTTCTTTTCTCCTTACCAATCGGCAGAGGACCTCTCAGATATTCTCTTATGCAATTACTGGAAGACTCAAACGTCCTGTCAATGAAATGCGTCATCATCAACGTGGAGAAAAGGTTTATTGATGACATCAAAGCTGCCATGCCGGGTCATTTCACTTTCGAGGAGAATGAAAACGGACTATTTACCGCAACAGCCTGCAAGAAATATGAGAACTCTGTGTTCAACAATAACGAGGGCATGGTGCCACCACCTACCGGTGAGTCTCTGAAATAAAACAACAAACGGAATCGTTCATATGATTTCGATATGACGTAAGACGGCGAGTATCTCACGGAGATACTCGCCGTCTTACGTCATTCATAACTATCACTGTCTCACCGAGAAATTTGCGACTACAGGTATTATGGAATATGCGCATCTGATATATGGAGGACGTAAGGACTGACAAAAGAGATAATTGTAAGGGATGAACAAAAAATTAGAGAGACCCGCCAAGTGACGAGCCTCTCTGATTATCTATTTTTTAACCACCTTATTTCAGGATTTTCTTAGTTGTTCCGTCTGACATCTTAACGATGTTGATGCCTTTCTGCATCTCGTTAACCTTAACACCGGCAACAGTATAAATATCCTTAACTGTCACGTCAGCAGAAGAAACAGAGACAACTGGTGTGGCGTCTGTGAAGTTGATAGTCACCACGAAACGCTTAGAACCATACTCGAATGCCAAGATAGCTTTCGCACCTACAGGAATGTCGTTAGACTCGTCCGCCATATCCGCATAGATATTGACTGTTGAGCCATCGATTGACAAAGCGAGCTGGCTAACGGCAGTCTGATCCTCCTCGCTTACCACATAACCATCAGCATTGAAGAACACACCCTCATCGAAGCCTATCTTCTTGAATGAAGACGCTGACTTAGCGGCGTAGATGGCGCCGTCCTGCTTGAACGCCTCAATATCGCTTGCGCCTACTGCGGCGAGGATAGCGTTGACCTGCTCCTCAGTTACTGTCATAGAATACTCTTCAGCATCTCTGTCAAGAATGAACAACTGCTCGTACTTACCTGCAACCTCAACATCCTCAGAAGCCTGCTCAACGTATGAAACGCTAACAACATACTTGAAATAGTCACCATTTGAAGGGTTGACGAAGTAAAGGTTAGCAACGTATGCGTCACCCACTGAACGCTGACCCGGATACTGGTACCATGTTATTGAGTCCGCGTCTAATGTGAGTCCGAATGAGTTAGTGCCCCATCCCGCATTATCCACAATCACCTGATTCTCACTATTCTCGTAAGTTGTTGTTCCGAACCAGAATCCCGGAGCAGGAGTACATGTGTACTTGTTAGAGAAACTGAACACGTTCTGCTGTGTCTCCTCATCGACCTCAACCTTGTCTGTATACAAGTCAAACTCTGTCGTGCCGATAATTCCAGCAATATACTCAAGGTCTATACCTGTCTTCTTTCCATAAGCCCAGTCTGTTGTGGAAGGAACAATCTCCGCAGCCAGATAATCTGTGCCCTTAAGCTCTGTCGGAGCCATACCCTGAGCGGCAGTAACAGTATAGTTCAATGTGATGTAGAAATATTTTGAACCGTTCATGAAGAGAAGATGAGTAGTGTTGACCACATCCTCCTTTATGTCTGTGAACTTACCAGAACGCTGTCCGATGTTGAACTTTCCGTTCTCAAGACTTCCGACTGACACGAAGTATGTGGCGCTCGCACCCCACTCTCCGATAAAGCCGTCCTCATTAAAGTAGAAACCGCCTGAGCTTTCTGTGTGATTGTCAGAAACCTCGTTCTCCGCAGAGAAAGCGTAAACCTGATCCAAGTCACTAATCTCACAACCGAGTTTCTCAGCTACAGTGGCCATGTTAACCACAAATGGCTTCGTAGCGTAGTTGTCATCGACTGACGCAGTAACATTTATAGTAGTGTCACCAACCATCTGCATCTCAGAGAAGTCATAAACATCCTGTGGCTCAACAGTGAGACCGAGGGTGATCTGTGCAGCCTTGACGTCATTAACGATGTACAACTCGATGAAGTCGCTATCTCCAGCCTTCATAGTGCCTGGATACTGACCATAAGACAATGAGAACTTACCTTCCTCAAGTTTCAGGTCATGTATGTATGACGTACAATTAGCACCCCAAGACAGAGGAGCATTCTGTGACAACACTGTTGTGTTTCCTGTCACATCGTCTGTCGTGCTGTAACGTCCGAACCAACCATCAGTGCCATAATCACCAAGTGCCTTCACTGAGTCTGTGAATGCGTATGTCACGTCATCGGTAGTCATACACTGACGTGTGACTGTCACCTTAGCAATATTTGCGCTCAGCACTGACTCTTCTATACCAAGAGCCTCTGCCAAGTCAGCAGCCTCAAGAGTGAACGTTGAGTTCTCGTATGACTTGCCTTCCTTGAACGTAAGGGTTCCCTGATATTCCTTCACGATATTAAGTGCAGCGAAAGACTGAGTAGGTGACGCCATCTCAGGAACCGCCTTGATATCCATGGTCACTGTGAACGTGGCTTTTTTGTCACCATACTGCAAGAAGCAGCTGTAAACGAAAGACTCACCTGCCAAGCATCTGTCAGGGAATTGTCCGAGACTTATCTCAAAGACATCATCCTCAGATGAGTATGAGTAGCCGGAATACATATACGCCTCATCTCCATAGGCAACGACATGTCCGTTCTTATTCATCCATGAAGAGCCTTTTCCGTCGGCTGTCCATGTCTGAGACACGGTGTCGCCACATTGTATGTACATGGTACACATTGACGCGGTCACCTCTCCCGTCTCATCATTCATCCACTCGTCCAATGCCTTACGCACTGTCGTTGTGTCCGAATTCAGCTGCGCTGCAACTTCTGAGAACTTGAACTGTGCTGTTACAGCACTGTAATCATTTGTTGGGTACTGCTCCACCGTCTGGGTGAACTGAGCATTGGCCACAGAGGTCACCATCAACATGGAAGCGAAACTTAGAGATGTAAAAACTTTTCTCATAGGTTATGACTATTTATAGGTTAAACAATTATCTATTTTTCTCAGACCACACAAAAAACATCACCCGATATTACTTCATGACTTTCTTTCCACCTATTATATATACACCCTTATCAAGGCTGTTGATAACGTCTTTTTCTGACGTTCCACTCACAACTTTTCTGCCGGACAAGTCGTATGCGTCGATGACATCACCGGAGTCTGTACTCTCCCTCACGTTAGTCACACCAGTGAAAGTGTCCGACATCCTAACGGAAGACAACTGGTATCCTGTCTTCGTGGTGTTCACATGTACATTGAAGACGAATTTCACCGTAGCGGTCTCATCACCTCTCTTATATACAAGTGCCTGTGAAATCGTGTAATCCTTACCGTTCGTAAGCTTGCCAGGATATTGACCCACAGCGAACGTCATGGAAGATGGAGAAAACTCAGAAAAGAGATAACCGCTGGAATAAGCTGTACGGTTTCCCGTTGACGTGAACCAATGACCATAGCCATTAGCTGACGAGCCTGTGTTGGAGATATTACCATCAGCATTGACTGCGTAAAACATCATCTTTCCGTCCGCCGGACCAGATGAAGTCCAACTGGTAATCTTTGAAGCTATGTCTGACACCTGCATCTGTAAGGCTGAACCGACAGCAGCGGCTGCATCACCGACCACGGAAACTGTGGCACCGTCATACTGAGACGTTGACTTAGCGAAATACACGTCATATGTTATAGTGGCGTCAGTGATTGGCATGTCGTCAGAGATGATTGGAGCACCAGAAATATTGGTGTTGGAGAACTCAACAGTATACGGCCACTGGTCGTCATTGGAATACTCGTCATCCCACTTATGCTGTATGTATTTGGATGGAGCAGGCACAACGACCATATAAAGTTTTCTCACGTTCTCCGGAACCACGAAGGATGTCGTGCATGAATATGCTCTTATCACACTGCTACCCTTGCAATAGACAGAGTCCTCATAGCTGTAAACACGAGAGCCATCATTCAGCAACGCCACGTAACCAAGACGGAAACCGCGATAGGCATAACTCTCAGCAGAGTTGTATTTCGTTCTTCCCGATGACACATACGCTGTCTCACCATTAAGGTATGTGGCTGGGTCTCCGGAAGCAAGTGAAGGCGTAGACTTCAATGAAGTGAACTCCGTGGAAATTTCCGTACCAGCCTCAGGCACTGACAATGGAATGACGTTAAATCCTGTTGACTGAGGACATGATGAGTAAGCCACCTGATACTTCGTTCCACCAAGACTGACATAGTTATAAACATAAGTGTCAAGATAAGACTCAGCCTCATCACGACAAACATCCAAATCCAGTGTGGCCATCTTCATGGCATACTCGAAATACTCGCGGAAAAGATCTGTTGCGCTGTACCCCATAAGATCCATATACACCTCATTGGCGTCAGCAGCCTTGCTCATCGGGTGTCTCCATATCTTACCCACAATGTCAAGACCGTGCTTCTCCGCAAGGAAGTAATGCCACCAGTAACTCTGATAACGCATCCACTCATGTGTCATCGCATAGTTGTGGGCCTTCTTGAAGACAAACCAGCTCTGGTCAAACTTCAGCTCAGGATAAGCCTGGGCTGCCTGCCACTGCGCCGTCTGCTCCCAAAACGTAGAGCCTTTTCCTATGGCGTCATGAAAACCTGAGTGACCACCAAGGTCTGAATAACACATATACTGGAAAGAGTGTCCCACCTCATGAGCCACGGAATGACCTACAGGTTTACATGTGGAAGGATTAAGCCACAAGGCTCCGATGGTAAAGTCGTATCCGCCTCCATAACAAACCCAGTCTGTGGTATGGTTCAGAAGTATCATCATCTTGTACTTGCTCACCTTTGATGACGCCTCATCACAGAAAGCCAGCTTACCCACATTCAACGAGTAAAAATACTCGGCCTTCTCAAGCAGGTCGTCAACATTAATATAATAGAAATTGCTTGATGACAATTTTGAAGGCTCCGTAGTGTAATACTTATCCCAGTAACAGATAAAATTATCACTCTCCTTAGAACGAACTTTAGACCATGTGTACTCATTATTGGCATCTGTCTCACTATACAAAAGTGTATCGCTTGAAAAATTCTTCCATTCGTAAGGAATGTAAAGGGATTTTTGAGCTGATGCCAGACATGCCACACTAAACGTGACAAAAAAAGTTACTATACTCTTGAGTTTCATCATATATGTATTTTACATTGTTGTTATTAGATTATAAAAAAACTTTGCGCTCTCAACAACACAGAGATAAATCTCGCCATCCGACAACCTGAACTCTTCACTCATCTACTCTAAGCAGCGGTACAAATAAATAGTAATTAAGACAACCCATGTGCAAATAAAGTCCAAAGTGAGTGATGTTGGACTATTTTTTCATTATCTTTGTATAAAATAAATGACAAATATATGAAAAAACATGATTGCGTGCGACTGATTATCGCAACGGTAATATGCATTATAGAATTAACCGCACTTCACTCACACGCAAACACCACACAGGAATTCAAGTTCAGGCACATCACTGTAGAGAACGGTTTGTCATGCAATAACGTCAGAGCTTTATTGCAAGACAAATATGGCTTTATTTGGATTGGCACAGACTACGGCATCAACAAATATGACGGATACAAAATCACCCGACCTAAAGGCATGAGACATAACGTCACCGTACAGTCTTTATGCGAGAACGGAGACACGATATGGATCGGATGCAATATCGGACTTTTGTTTTATTCACATCAGTGCGACTCTATAACTTTAATGAGTAAAAAAACAAAAAACGGTACATCCATAAGCTCTATAGTGTCTGGTATCAGCAAAGACGACAAGGGCAATATCTGGATTTCCACCATGGAACAGGGCATTTTCATGCTAAGTTCCAAGGGAGAACTGACACAATACGACATGGCCGGCAAAGAGAAAAACGTGGCAGACATTCTTGTCACAAGTAATGGTGAGGTATGGGCAATCAGTAACTGGTGTAAGAACAACCTGGCGAGACTGAACAGAAGCAGAAACATGTTCGAGGCCGTGACTCCGATATTTTCATCGTCAAATGAGATAAAAAAAATTGGCGGAATATGTATAACGCAGGACAAGTCCGGACTGATATGGATAGGTACATGGATTGATGGCGTCATCTGTCTCAATCCAAAGGACAATACTGCAAGGACAGTGATAAAAGGAGAGAATAATTCTCTCAGACACATACATAAGATAGAAGTGTACGATAAAAACAAATTATTGATCGGCTCTGATGACGGGCTGTCCGTCTACGACATATCCAAAGACTCACAGACAACGTACAAGGAGGACGAACTGAACAGGAACTCTCTGTCCGACAAATTCGTATACCCGATACTGAAAGACCAAGAGGGAGGCATATGGGTCGGAACATTCTACGGAGGACTGAACTACGCTCACCCACAGTCGGGCGATTTTCTTAACCACACAAAATCCAACTACCTCAACTCAGTAAACGGTAACATAATAAACACGTTTACAGAGGATGACGACGGCAACATCTGGATTGCCAGTGACGACGGCGGTCTTTCCGTCTACAACAAAACGGCTAAGAGTTTTTTCTCATACGACAAAGGAACAGGAAGCAGGATGAGAAACGTACACGCTCTTTGCATAGACGGTTACACATTATATATAGGTACGTATACTAATGGTATAGACATACTGAACATAAAAACAGGACAGGAGAAACACCTGCAATCATTCAAGGATGAGAACGGAACGAACCTCGGCAGCAGTTCTTACGCTATATACAAGGACTCACGCGGAACGATATGGGTCGGAACATTCAACTCCATCCTGAACATGAACAAAGACAAGGGAACATTCACAAAAAAAAGAGACACAGAGACAACCGTAATAAGCATAGAGGAAGACAAGGACGGGTGTATGTGGTTTGCCACAGATGGCAAGGGAATCCACAAGTACGATGTCAAAAGAAAAAAATGGACTTTATACAACAGATTCCATACAGACAACAACAAAGACGACAACACGGTGACTAACAGTCTGTATGTGGACCAAAACGGTATTATATGGGTGGGGACGTCAAACGGTCTGTTCTCATATGACAAAAAGGAGGACACCTTCAATGCTGTGGAGACTATCACACCCACCCCTAACGTACTGGGAGTGACAGGAGACAAAAGGAGTTTATGGCTCACCACATCACAAGGACTAATAAAATACTCAATCAAAGGCGGGAAAACTGAACGTGTGTTCAATAGTGGTGACGGACTCGACAATATCAACTTCATACAAAACGCAATCTACAAGAGCACTGACGGCACGATCTACCTGGGAACGTCGCACGGATTCACGTCTTTCTCACCAGATAAGATTAACACCAACGTATATGAGCCTAAGATCGTGTTCACCGACTTCGAGATATTCAACAAACCGATATCTTCAGTAAAGGACGGCAAGTACGCCAACCTGAACAATTTAAAAGAGGTGATGCTTAGCCACAAGGAGAATTCCATCAAACTGTCTTTCGCAGCTTTGAGCTACGTGACAAGCGAGAACAACAGATATCAGTTCTATCTCGAGGGCTACGAGAAAGATTGGAACAACCCGACGACAGAACATAGCGTAACATACACAAACCTCGAACCTGGAGACTACGTGTTTCACGTCAGAGCATCAAACAACGACGGCGTATGGAATGACGATGGCACATACATAAAAATCGTTATCACACCACCATTTTACTGGAACACGCCTGTGAGATGCCTGTACTTCGTTATCCTCATAGCGGCATTCTGGTTAATCATAAAAACAATCCTGAGAAAAAAAGAGAAACAGCATGTGGCAGAGATTGAACAGCTGAACGAGAAGAACGAGCAAGAGGTACACGAGGCCAGAATAAAGTTCATGACGATCAGCGACTCCGACAACGAGTTTCTAAAAAAACTGGAAAGTGTCATCGAGAATAACTTCTCTAACCCCGACATCTCTGTCGACTTCCTGGCATCAGAGATGAACGTCAGCAGAAGCGGACTCTTCGCAAAGGTTAAGAACCTTGCGGACATAACTCCAAACGAGATGATACAGATTATACGACTTAAACACGCTGCAAAACTGCTGGAAGCGAAAAAATATCGCGTCAACGAGATTTGCTATATGGTCGGTTTCAACAGCCCATCATATTTCTCCAAGTGCTTCACAAAACACTATGGTGTGAAGCCAGCAGAATACGCCAAATGACATTATACAGAGATCATGCGGAAAAGGCGTCATACTACCAGTTTAGTATGACGCCTTTTCCTTGTCGTGAGCAAAAAATATGCGTCATCACACGACGGATAGCACGAATATTGATGACGGGAATCACATAACATAACAAATAAGATAACACAAGATAAAAACAAAATAAGAACTTTCGATAAATAAAAACGCAGTTTAGTGTCTCAAAAACTAAAAAAAACGTCTCATTTTAAGCACACGGCGCATAGCTGAGACAACAATGAGCGAAATGAGACGCATCAAGAGAAAACTGTTTGATACCTTTGCGTCAACAAAAAACAAACGCTTATTCTTGTTCAATATATTCATAATACAAATCATCACTTCCCGAAATCAAAAGATAAAAGAGTTTATCTTTTCCCGAAAATTCAGTTCATTAATTATTGGTTTTTCATGCTGACCTAAATTTCACCGAGAGGTTAGCAACACAAAAAAAGAAATGGATATAGTTATCCATCGCACACCTTGAAAATTGCTTGTTCTTAATGGTCTGTTTCAAAAAGACAGACCTTTTTTATATATACAACTATAACACTTACCACATATAATGAAAACATAGTGACGTTCCATCGTCCCTTACATGGGATATCCGTGAAAACACGACGATGATGTTTGTTCTGATTGCTTTCCGAACCGCATATATATAATAGGTGTAAATGCAAAACACACTCAAATGTGAGAACTTTCCATTTCTATTACAGAAGAAGAAGAAGTAACACGACAAAGAAACAAGAAAAGGAAAATAGAAATCATAAGACTCGTTACACATGACACGTATAAAGTGACAAACATTAAGGTCTGCTTGTGACGTTGACACAAACAGACATTAATCATTTCACTGACGCCTTAAGCGTAGACCTATACCATGACACACATGAGGGAGACACTATCTCACAAACATATAGGTCTTCACACCATCGTATGTTGTAATCTTCACCTCGACAGAGTCAAAGTCCTCACCCTCCTCGTAGAATGAAGAGTCGAGAGGAATACTCATGTACTGCTTTTGCGAGTAAGCTTCAGTCTCAAAATCAGGATGCCAGTGCAAGAGTCTCAAGTGCAACACTCTCGCATTACCGTCATTGGATATTCCGTCATTGATAAAGTCCAGAGCATGCTCAACGTTACCGCTCACCTTCGTCGTAAGCAACACATTAATGTACGACCTCGCCTTATAGAGAGATATCACATCCACAGGCTTGAACGTGTCGCTGTAATTAATTTTCCCGTAATTAGACATGTGTGACGGAGTGGAACAGCGCACGCTGCCGACAGAGTAGACAGTCGCAGTGGTACTGTCAACCCCTATCTCGATGGTGCCGTAGCATCTGATCACAGTATCACATACCGTGGAGTGCAGAGAGTTACTGTTAGACACAGCATACATCCTTCCGTCGTCAAGTATTATGGACGTGGCGGTACTGTCACCGTCAATTATGACATCATAGAAATCCACTCGCAGTCGAGGGTACACCTCGGCATCATCATCCGAGCATGAGGAGAACAACGTCACAACTGACAACAAACACAAAAAAACGTAAAATACTCTGAACGACTTCATATCAGACAATTATTATCAGTTCTTAAAACTATGTATTGGAGCAGGAATACGTCCCTTTCTGTTAACCAGTCTCTCGCTGGAAAAAACATTCACTGGCATAATCGGAGCGTATCCGAGCAAACCGCCGAACTCCACAGTGTCCCCGATATTCTTGCCGATGACTGGAATGATACGTACCGCCGTAGTCTTCTGATTCACCATACCTATGGCACTCTCATCCGCGATGATGCCCGCTATTGTTGTTGCCGGCGTATCGCCAGGAATAGCTATCATGTCAAGACCGACAGAGCATACGCAAGTCATCGCCTCGAGCTTCTCTATCGTCAACGCTCCCGCCTCTACGGCATTAATCATACCCTGATCCTCACTGACAGGGATGAAGGCACCAGACAATCCGCCCACATACGAGCTGGCCATCACCCCCCCTTTTTTCACCTGATCATTAAGAAGAGCCAGAGCCGCGGTCGTTCCAGGAGCACCCGGATGCTCCACACCGACACACTTTAGGATGTCAGCCACGGAGTCACCTATAGCCGGAGTCGGAGCGAGAGACAAGTCGATAATTCCGAACGGAACGCCGAGACGTGAGCTTGCCTCCTGAGCCACCAGCTGTCCAACTCTGGTGATCTTAAACGCCGTCTTCTTAATCGTCTCACACAACACCTCGAAGTCGGCCTCCTTACCCGTGGTCTCCAAAGACATCGCATCCATCTGCTCCAGAGCGTACTTCACCACTCCCGGTCCGCTGACACCCACATTAATAATGGCGTCAGCCTCGCTCACTCCGTGGAAGGCACCCGCCATGAACGGATTGTCATCAGGAGCGTTGCAGAGCACGACGAGCTTAGCGCATCCCAGCGAGTCCTGATCTTTGGTATACTCAGCCGACTCCTTGATAATCTCACCCATCAGTCTGACGGCATCCATGTTAATACCCGTTTTCGTGCTGCCCACATTCACACTTGAGCAGATACGATCCGTGCAAGCCAGAGCCTCAGGTATAGAGCGTATGAGCAACTCGTCACTTTTCGTCATACCCTTGCAGACGATGGCACTGTAGCCACCGATGAAGTTCACGCCTACGACCTTAGCCGCCTTATCGAGCGTCTTCGCTATCTCCACATAATCCGCTACCGACTTACAGCAAGCGCCTCCAACGAGAGAGATTGGAGTGATAGAAATTCTCTTGTTGACAATAGGCACACCTATCTCCTTGGAGATGTCGTCACCAGTGCTGACGAGATTAGCGGCCAGCGTGGTTATCCTCTTGTAAATCTTCTCACATGTGACACTCAAGTCCTTATCGGCGCAGTCCAACAGACTAATTCCCATTGTTATCGTTCTGACGTCCAGATTCTCTTGCTCAATCATCTTGTTCGTCTCGAACACCTCTGAAATATTAATCATAGCTATTAAGAAACTAAATTAAATACGGTGCATTTTGTTGAAAATATCCTCAAGCTGGCATTTCACCTGAACGCCAATCTCCACTCCCAGCTCAGACAACTCCTCACTGATCACGTTAAAAGGCTTGTCAGTGCCAGTCATGTCAACAATCATCATCATATTAAAGAATTCCTGAACAATGGTCTGAGAAATATCAAGAATGTTAATCTTGTTATCAGCCAGATACGTGCATACCTTAGCGATAATACCCACCGTGTCTTTTCCGACAACCGTAATAATAGCTCTTGTCATATCATAATTGAATTAGTTACGACAAAGGTAAATAAAAAATAAGTAGAAAAAAAAGTTTACAATAAATACTTGTCTCACCACCGTACAAACGCATGAAATGACATTGTAAGTTGCATATTACTCTAAAACGAGCTGAAAATGTCCGCAAAACACCTTTTTTGAAAAAATCAACTTTTTTCTCGCATTTTTTTGTGTTATATGAAAAATAAAAATAAATTTGCCACATATCCTTCGTCAGAAACATGAATGAGCAGGAATAGGATAATGTGACTGACGCCATGTTAGCTTGGCGTATATAAGGGAAAGTTAATTAAATAAATTGGATGAAATGAAGATGAATAAGATAGAACGCATTGTATTTTTGGCAATCATGATTATTGCCTGCGTATGCGACTGTCACGCATACTCATTCGAGAAAGACGGAATATTCTACACGATAGGTCCGGGATCATACTATGTCGCCGTGACATATAAGACCACAGACGGCAACAGTTACAGTGGCGACGTGGTGATACCGGAGACTGTGACGTACCAAGGAAAAGAATATCCCGTTATGTACATCAGCCAGCAAGCTTTCTACATGTCATCGTCACTGACCTCCGTATCAATACCGGAAAGCGTCATCTCCATCGGACAGAAAGCCTTCTCCGGCTGCACATCACTGCGCACGGTCAACATACCGAGCAACATCACAGCCATCGCCGCATACACGTTCGACAATTGTTATAGTCTTCAGACTGTGGACGGTATAGACGAGGCTTATATACACGACATCTACGGCTATGCCTTCCGCGGATGCTCCAGCCTCAAGTCTCTTCCACTTCCGAGCACAGTCACCACAGTCGGACCATATGCGTACTACAACGCATGCACAGCAGACGTGACGAACATCAACCTTCCCGACAACATCGTCGAGATAGGACAGTACGCCTTCAACGGCATACAAGTTAGGTCTATCTATATACCTAAGTCACTGGAAGAACTGGGAGAAAACGCTTTCTCGCACCAGAACTGCACATCTTTAAAGGTGGACTCTAACAATAAGCTCTACGACTCAAGGGATAACTGCAACGCCATCATTGAGACATGGTCAAACAGACTCATACTCGGATGCGTGAACACCGTCATACCTGACGGCGTGGAGACGATTGGCGAGTATGCCTTCAACGGCTGCACTAACCTCGTTTCAATCGTAATCCCAGCATCCGTGAAACGCATTCAGTGCGGAGCGTTCTTCAACTGCATCGGACTAAAGAACGTGGATATAAAAGGTGACATCACAGAACTGGAGGATGCGTCGTTCTACAAGGCGGAAATTTCAGAGCTGTCTTTGCCTTCATCTCTGAAGAAAATAGGAAACGAGGCGCTTCACTTCAACATGGATGACATTGTCTTGCCAGACAGCGTGTACTATCTGGCGCCGGTGTGTATCACATCACGTCACGACGTGAACAGCATCACACTGCCGGCATCCGTGACCTACATGTCAGCAGGTGCTCTCACCATCTATGGAGAACTCAAAGAGTTAAGATGTAAAGGTGACATACCGTTCTACACGAACGACTACGCTTTCAGATCATTGTCAACAAACGACGTGACACTGGTCGTCAAGGGTAAATACCTCAGCAACTACCAGAACACATATCCATGGAGCGAGTTCACAAACATCGAGCTTTGGAAAGATGTTGAGGCAGTCAACTTCAGCACCAGCTCACTAGAGATGACCAAGGGCGAGACTTCCGTGATCAGGGCATACGTGTCACCGTCCGACGCCACTCTGAGCACACTGGTATGGAGCAGTTCAGACGAGAGCGTGGCTACCGTCGACAACGGATACGTCAAGGCAATATCTGAAGGACAGGCTGTGATAACAGCTAAGACCACAGACGGCACCGAGGTGTTCAACTCATGCCTGGTGACGGTCAACGAGGAGGTCTACAACATCGCATCCCTCGCACTGACTGACGGTGAGACATTCTCATCAGACAAGTATCAGATGGCTTCGTCACTGACATACACTCGTCAGTTCAACAACACCAAGTGGCAGGCACTGTACGTACCGTTCTCTATATCTTACGACGACTGGAAAGACGACTTCACGGTGTCTAAGATCAATGCGGTACGTATGTATGACACAGACAATGATGACGAGTACGACCTCACCGAGGTTGAGATTGTCAAGGTGAAGTCCGGCACACTGTACCCGAACCACCCTTACTTCATCAAGGCCAACAGCACAGGCTCCAAGACAATCAGTCTGTCAGACGTCCTGGTGTACCCGTCACGTGTCGACTCCATAACATGCTCAACGACTGAGACAAGCTATATCTTCAAAGGCACTTACGACGTGGTCACAGGTACTGAGATGCTAGCTAATAAATACTACGCTCTGTCCGGCGGCGCATTCTGCTACACTACAAGCGATGACGCCAACCTCAACCCTTTCAGATGGTACCTCAAGGTCACACAGAAAGGAACACAGGTGATTACTCAGAGCAGCGCCAACGTGAGAATAAGAACCGCATATATCTCCGATGACGGCGAGGTGACTTATGACGAATACGAGGCAACAGGACTGGACAACCTGACAATCGACGAGAACACAGACAATAGGATATTCTCTTTGGACGGGCGTCTGATAAGCACTGACGGAGAGACAAACAGCCTCAAACCTGGTATATACATAAAGAACAATGCGAAATACATTGTAAGATAGACATTCGCGTAACAAGTGTGTATAATATATCCTACCACAAATAACAATCGCAATCCACGACACAGCATCAGTCCTGTTGTCGTGGACTGCCCATTTATGGATATTACACCTTATATATATAATACCCACGTACGCCTATTTATTCCCATGCATTTTACTGCTGACAGCAATAATTCCCGATAATTATTTAGTTCTTACTCACTTATTTAGTACATTCGCATAGTTTTTCTTGCGAAACCCGTCAGTATGGGTGGGATGACGTTAGGAAAAGGCGCCTTTACTGGCAAGGTCGCAGACATAAGAAAAGGCATTTATCACGTTTTGTTCTTGGCACTTCAGAACTTCGCAACTAGGGTAGCGTCTCATTGACTTGTATTTAAAATTTGACAATTTCGGATACAGAGAAGTTAACTTCGTTCTAGCATTATCCGTTGTAAAATGCCAATTGATTTTAGAATTCGCATTGTTTCGAACATTTTCCCATGCGGATAACTCTAATCTCAGCGTTTCGATGTTGTCAACACGTCTTTTGAGACATTGTCGGGTCATAGCATTGAGTTCAATTTCAGCCATGTCCAACCAGCTTCCATGTTTGTGAGTATAATGGACTTCAAGACTATCTTTGATACGTTTGGCCTCCTGAGGCCCAAATCTCTTATACAAAGAAGCCCAGCAATGGGTATTGAGGTTATCCATGACGAGAATAATCTTCTCCGCATTGGGATAAATATCGACAAGCTCTTTGATATCTTCTGCCCAATCCAATGCCGTCCGGTGTTCGCGGACGCTTGTATGTCTCCACCCAGCAAGCGGCTCGCAGGACATAAAGATACTGCAGGTCCCGTTTCGGACATATTCGCTGTCCTGTTTCCTTTTGTTCCCAGGTTTCATCGGAAACGGCTCTCTGGATTCTCCCAACAGCTGATAGGGCTTTTCATCCATACAGACTACAAGCCGAGACGGATTATATGGAAGACTGTAAATATCCAGGACATCTTCCATACAGGCTACGAATTCCGCGTTTTCTTTCGGCGGGATACACCAGTAGTCGTTAAGGTGTGGCTGTAATTTGTTATTTTAGTATGCGGCCAATAGTCACCCGGTTTACTGGCACCTCCAGGGCACAGGCGGCAACGCACAACATCACCGCCATCAATAAAAAATCTAATAACAAAAAATGGAGCGTTTCGAGCATGGCTCTGGACCCTACCAGATCTCAAAATGTATGAATAAACTTTTAACAACACAAAAGCAGAATATTTACAGGTTTACCCATCAACAAATAACAAACTTTCACATAAATAGAGTCTGCCAAAGACAGAAAATGCCAAAACTATTCGGAGAATGACTTATTATACCATCATTGTGGGATTGCCGCAAAGATGATAAAATCATATTTTCGCGTCGAAAATAGACTTACACAAGACTTTATGAACTTCATCTTTATATCTCCACATTTTCCATACACATACTGGGAGTTCTGTTACCGCTTGAAGCAGAACGGAGTAACTGTACTTGGTGTAGCGGATGCTCCTTACGACTCTTTGCGAAATGAGCTGAAGGAGTCATTGACCGAATACTACCGTGTCGACTCATTTGAAAATTACGAAGAAGTATATCGGGCCGTAGCATATTTCGCTTTCAGATATGGTCACATTGATTGGATCGAGTCCAACAACGAGTATTGGCTGGAGCAAGATGCACGTCTTCGCACTGACTTCAACATCACCACAGGTCTGCAGACCGACCGCATCCGAAGCATCAAAGAGAAATCTGAGATGAAAAAATACTACTCAAAAGGTAATATTCCGACTGCTAGACAGATACGAGCTTCAGAAGGTCTCACATCTGTAAGAGACTTTGTCCGTCATACAGGTTATCCCATCATTGCTAAACCTGATATCGGCGTGGGAGCCAGTGACACACATAAGATTAACGATGACGAGCAGCTATGTTCATTCTTCAATAACGTAAGCAACTACAAAAACTATGTCGTTGAGGAATTTATCACTGGTGAGATTTGCAGTTACGACGCCGTCATCGACGCCAATGGCAATCCACTGTTTGAGTCTATGACCGTATGGCCTCCATCTATCATGGACATAGTCAACCATAAGCTCGACCTGTCGTATTATGTTGACAAAGACACACCTGACACGTTACGTCAAATTGGTCAACGCACAGTGAAAGCCTTTGGAATATGGAACCGTTTCGTACATCTTGAGTTCTTTCGTCTTGACAGCGACCGAGAAGGATTGGGAAGGAAAGGTGATTTTGTAGCGTTGGAAGTTAACATGCGTCCTGCGGGCGGATACACACCAGACATGATTAACTACGCACACTCCACCGACGTCTATAAGATATGGGCAGACATGGTAGCTTTCGGTGAAAGGCGTACCAGTCAAGGACATCAGCAGTATTGCGCATTCGCAAGCAGACGTGACATTCACAGTTACGTCCACTCACACGAGGATGTGCTGAACCGCTATGGTGACCGCATCGTGATGTGTGAGAGAATGCCTGAGCTCTTTTCCGCCGCAATGGGTCAGCAGATGTATACCGTAAGACTGAATAGTCTTGAGGAAGTGAATGACTTTGTAGAATTTGTACACGAAAAAAGACAATGAATATCAATTACGTGAAAAAATACAGCGACGCACTCGGTCGCGGCATGGAGTATAAAACATATGGCGACAAAGGACGTCCTGTCCTTGTCTTTCCATCACAGGACGGACGATTCTATGACTATCAGGACTTTGACATGGTGGGAGTGTTATCCAACTTCATAGACTACGGAAAGATACGACTGATATGTGTAGACTCCATAGACCGTGAGACATGGTCGGACATACAAGGAGACCATCATCGACGAATAGAGTTACATGAGCGATGGTATCATTATATCGTCGACGAGTTGATACCTGATGTCCGTCATCACTCTGACGAGACGTTCATTGTGACCGGATGCTCAATGGGAGGTTATCATGCCGGCAATTTCTTTTTCCGCCGTCCTGATTTGTTTGACACACTCCTGGCATTGAGCGGTCTCTTCTATGCCAGCTATTTCTTCCCTGCCTATCAGGATCCACTCATATACGACAACTCACCGCAAGACTTCCTGCGTAACATGCCTGAGGACCATCCTTATTGGAACATCTATCGTCAGAGACGAATCATAATGTGTGTGGGACAAGGAGCGTGGGAAGATGAACTGCTCGACAGTACAAGACAGATGGACACACTGCTCAGAGAGAGGAACGTGCCGGCATGGGTTGACTATTGGGGATACGACTCCGCTCATGACTGGGCATGGTGGCGTAAGCAGATTGTATATTTCATGAATCATCTTCTGGCGGAAGATAATGTTGAATACATCATCTGACACAGATATGGCAGCATTAGAACAAGCAATATTCAGGAGGTCAGAATTGTTGTTGGGTAATGAGGCTTTGGATAGACT
>CALCEL010000059.1 GCA_937900485.1 uncultured Prevotellaceae bacterium | reverse complement strand
ACCTATTAGCTCAGAACAACTTCAGCAAGTGAAGGATTTGGAACAACAATACATCTATTTCACTAGCAGAACGCTTGTTTGGATTGATGTTAGATGTTTCAGTAGCACTTCAACATCAAAAATATCAACAAGACGATTTTGCTAAGTCGTTTTGTCAAAAACTAAAAGACTTACTGTTTGAACAAGTTTCGATGTTTAGTGTGTCAATTATTTCTGTGAGAAATGTTTGGGCTTGCGTTGAAAAATACAAGAACAAGGACAATTGGACATATTTGTCTGAATTAGACGCATTGGAAATCAAGCAAAAGCTTGCGCCACTTGTCATTCCAAATCCTGAAGATACAGGAAATAGAATGTTTGACGCCCTCATGCTTAATATCATGCTTGAACGTCTTGTACCAGACAATAATGCTGTTACAAGTAAGAATAAGGTTATACAGATTGGACAAAGGCTACAGACAAAAGCATCTATCCCTGAAGTGCTAAAAAGAATGCCACTAATACAAGATATTATGAATCCGGTATTCCTCAACACCGCACCGCTCAGCAAACTCGAACAAGCACGCATGGAGTTGAGAGACATCATATATGTTGTTTTGGGTTCATATCATGAAAGGTTCTTCGTAAACATCTCAGACACACTGGAAGCAAAAGACCCAATAGAGAAAGTAAAATTACAAACTGATTATCACACACGGATACTGGATTATCTTAATAAACACAGAGATATTGTTTCAATACAAAAGATATATAACCTCCAGAAACTTACAAATGAAGACATAATGGAGTTGGAACACATCTGTTGGAAAGAACTGGGCTCTAAAGAAGAATACGACAAGTATGTCGAGAAAGGTCAGATGATTTGTGGCGACAAGGTGGCTGCATTCATAAGGTCTATAGTCGGTATTAATCGTACAATAGCGAAAGAACGATTCTCACAATTCATTAGTGAGAATGTACTAAACTCTCTGCAAGAAGAATACATCAACCAAATTATTGGGTATGTCTGTGAGAATGGTGACATCACCCCAGCCACACTTTTAACCGACGAGAGTTTTAAGTCACTTGACTGGCCTGGAGTCTTCGGACAAAAGCTAAAAGATATCAGCAATTATATAAGTGAACTACATGGACTTATAGCTTGAATTATATAAAAATGCCATCTATCATCAAACATAAAGTAGGAGCAGTAATTTCCCTTCCTATAGATAGGGTTGTTGAAATAAGAGGCAACAAATACTATGTTGTCCGATACGAGAACACTATTACACGTGTTCAGCTATATGATTGGCAATTAAATGAGGATGTACCTAAATTATTGCAATGCCGTTTGACATCAATAAATGATTTCGGTTTTCCTGTATTCGAACAAGTTGCCGCAACAAAAGAGGTAAAATTGATTGACCCAATTGCTCCGGAAAATGATGCTGAAAGTGATAAAGTACAAGAATCCACAATAAAAAATAATAACAAGGAAAATGAAATTAAGATAACTATTAATGCTAATACAAAGGATGATAAATTAAAGAAACAAGAGTCTTTAAATGAGGAAAATAATATTGAACATAATAAATTGCCAGAAGGGTCTGATATAACACATTATTTTTGGAGAGAACAGTCTGAATCCTTTGAAGAATGGTTCATAACAACTGGTGGAATAAAACGTCGTTTAGAAATACTAATTTCTTTAGCAGAAATAATAGCCAAATATCATAGACAGAACAAAGTATACAAAGTATTAGTACCTGAATATATAAGAGTTGTTGTGGACAAAAATCATACAATCAAGGTGTCTGTTCCAGAAACAAATTATTTGACATCTGGATTAGCTAATATGTTCATTTATGCTAGTATATCAGCACCAGAGGTCGTAAATAGATGGATGCCAAACACTCCAATGAGTGATTGTTATACATTTGCAATTATTGTTCATGAATTATTATCTTTCTGCCATCCTTTTATAGGTGATAAAGTTTTATCAGGAGATATTACGTATGACGAAGCATTTCGAGGACGTTTGTCATGGATAGACAAAAAAGACGACTCAACAAATCGTCTTACAAGGCGAATGTATGATTGTTTTTTTACAACTCCACAAATAAGAGAATTATATTACGAAACCTTTGATAAGGGAAAAACTTCACCATTAGAAAGACCTACCATATATAAATGGATAGATGTATTAAAAGAGGCACAAGAACATTTATTGTACTGTCAAAATTGCGAAACAGAGTATCTCTATTTTGAAGATGGATGTTGTGCTTTTTGTGATGGAGAACCCACATTTGAGTTAGCTGTAGATATTATCAGGGTAGATAATAAATTTGATCTGGAAACATATCAATTCAAAGATGAAATGGACTTGTACTTGGATCCAATAGGTACATTTCTATTAAACAGAAATAATCCTGTTTATATAAATTCAAGACACTTGATAACAAAATCAAAGGAAGATAAAGAGATACTTAAAATTGTTATAAATAAAATGGATAACTATGGAAATTTAAGTGTTAAATTTTGCCCATTAAATAATTACATCTTCAATGCATATACTATTAATAAAGAAAAGCTGTCACAATTGATAAACAAAGAAACAAATGCTGTCTTCCCGATAAAATTTCCTAGAAAATTGATTTTATCAATTGATGAAATTAACCATCCTCAGAGATTATTAATAATAAGACCAATCTAATAATATTAAGTATGCAGAACATCAATAAAATATATGATTTATTTGAAGAAGAAGCATTTAAAAACACTTTTAAATGCAAAGTCTTAGGTGATTTTAAAATCACACAAATAACGCCTATCTTTCTTCAAAAATGGAAGGTGTATCAGCCATTATTCTCTTATACCTAAAATCCGCAACTAATAGTGATGCTGACTAATTTTGCAGTTTGCTTC
>CALCEL010000058.1 GCA_937900485.1 uncultured Prevotellaceae bacterium | reverse complement strand
AACACTTTATTCTTGATTAGCTCAAGCCTTACCAACCGGATAAATCCGCTGAGCCATAATACGCAAATATGTGTGACGCTCAAGGATATGCGCCGCTACTTGACTTACCGTCGACATTTCCGTTTTTAGAAAGATGATGACAGACAGATATGTGGGCAAAAGCTCGCTCTCTACTAACTGATGACAATGTGTATGCCGTCTATGTGACTCTACAGTGACATGGGGGAATAAAGGAAAATTTGGTACTCAACCAAATTTCCTATGCCTAATTTTAACCAAAAATAGGTTAACTTACTGATAATCCTAAAATAAGATGTCTAAAATTCTTATGTCTCTTTTTTCTAATTCTCAGGTTAGGATATAGTCTACAAACAGGTCTGCAGTTTTCAAAATCCTAACCTGAACTTTTCTGTGTCTTAACCTAAGATTTTTAGAAACCGAATAAGACATGAGAAAATTCCAGAAGTCATATTTTCATTGCCTCATGTCAATGGAAAAATGGAAGTTTCGGACAGTAATAATTGGGTGTGAGTATAGGAAATCTGGTAACATGAGCGAAGCTCAGTTTTTTCTCTTTAGTCCTAAGTTTGTGCGATTTAGAACGATGCGCGTGATAGCCATACTTGTTATAGGATGGTAAGTAAATGTTGGTGTTCGATTGCGTTTTTCAGCTCATAATTCTCTGCCAAATACCATTAAAGTGTCGGTGAGGTGGTTATTGTAAATGTCTATTTACGATAATATGAGGAGCATTCATGGTATTTCTTAAAGGTCGATATCCTCTCGCCCTTGATTGTGTGTGAGTGGATTATGAAGAAATAGAGGGCATAAAAAACGGGATGTACTGACCATACACTTGAGGGTCAGTACATCCCGTTATGTTAGCTCGCATGTTGGAGCGTCAGTTGTTCAATAACGTCTGTATGTTACTTATGAAGAGCTGAGCGGCGATGGCGAGAAGTATGATTCCGAAGAATTTACGTATCACCACGAGCACTCCCTTGCTGATTTTGTCTTGTAGCTTGCCGGTAAGCACGATAACAAAATAAATCACTATGATGTTGGCGAGTACGGCAAGAAGAATATTCTGCGTCGCATACTGTGATTTCAGTGAGATGAGAGTGGTGAAGGCTCCGGCGCCTGCTATCAGAGGAAACACCAGCGGCACGAGAGTCGACTTATCTCCTGTGTCCTCGCTTTTGAATATCTCCACGTTGAGCACCATCTCGAGGGCGAGAATGAACACCACAATCGAACCGGCGAGGGCGAATGAGGCGATGTCAATCTGAAAGAGATTGAGAATCATGTTACCAGCATAAAAGAAACCGATAAGCAAGGCGAGTGAGTAAGAGCATGTCTTAAAAGCGTTCACGTCTTTTCCCTGTTGCCTGAGCGACATCATGACAGGTATCGCACCAATGACGTCGATGACTGCGAACATAACGAGAAATGCGCTTATAAATTCCTGTACATTAATTAGTTCTAACATAAGTAGTGGTAATTATTATTGAATTGCAGCGCGAAATTAATTTTTTTTCAGAAATAGTACAAATATTATAACATTAAAATAATTTCCCGATTCAAGGGAGTTTATTATCTTTGCATACACTAACAGAGAAAAAATGTCAGAAAATCAGCATATAGAAATCGAGCAGGAAAAGACTGTGAGTAATTCATTGCCGCGGCGTAAACGTACGTTGAGGTGGTGGTTGAGTCGTGTGGCGGGTGTTGTCTTGGCAACGCCTGTCTTGTTGTTTCTTGTGCTGTCTGTGTTGATATACATCCCGCCGGTCCAGAAAATGGCGGTGGATATGGCTGCTGGCTATCTGTCTGAGGCTACGGGTATGAAGGTCAGTGTGGGTGACGTGCGTCTCAGTTTTCCTCTGGACCTCGTGATGCATGATGTGTCTGCCGTCCAGAATGGTGACACGATTGCCCGTGTGGAGAGCCTGGAAGCCAGTGTGCGTCTCGTTCCTCTTTTCTCCAAAGATGTGGAGATTGACGGGGTCTGTCTGCGTAACGTCTGGCTGGACACGCGTGACATGGTGGAGGCTTGTCTCATTCGCGGTAAGGTGGGTGAGGTGGGTCTCAACTCACATTCCACCAGTCTCAGTGAGGAGAATGCGGTCATTTCTAAGGCTTGGCTGACTGGTGCTGACCTTGACGTGGTGTTGGCTGACAGCGTGACGGAGGATACGACGGAGTCGGAGCCGGTAACGTGGAACGTGGTGCTGAAGGATGTGACGGCAAGTGACAGCCGTGTGCGTCTCAGGAATGGACGATGGGACGAGCAGACCGGTAAATGGATAGTGGATAGGAGCGCTGACGCTATGGATGTGAGCGCAAGGATCGGCAATGCCGCGGTGTCTGGAACGTTGGCACTGACGGACGAGGTATACAGTATTGACAAGGTGGTGCTGGAGAAGTCTGCCGTGAGGTATGCGGATATGCTGAGTTTTGAGGATGTGTCGGCAAGGGTGGACTCTGTAGTGTATAAGGGAACAGGTGAGCTGACTCTCGCCATCAATGGTCTGAGGGCAAGGGAAAGGTCCGGGCTGAGGGTGGAGAGTGTACGCGGACATTTGATGATGGACAGCCTGAGTCTTAATGTCCCGGATATGATGGTGCTGACCGACGACTCGGACATCAGGATGTCTGCGCGTATGGATCTTAACGCTTTCGACTCGGTGTCGCCCGGCACCTTTGACGCCTCATTGCGCGTATTGCTAGGAAAGGGTGACATAATGACGTCCACGAAGATAGCGGAGCGTTTCATGGAGAAGGGTGAGGACTTGTCTGACGTCCGCTCACTTCTCGCTCGTTATCTCTCGGCCAAACCTGTCGAGGTCGATTTGTGCGCTGACGGTAATATGGAGAATCTCAGAGTGAGCAGGCTGCACGCGTTCGCCGACAGACTGCTGACGTTCGACGGTACGGCTTCCCTGACCGACTCACATAAGGTGACAGCGGACGCCAAGGCGACGTTACGTTCCGCCAGGGTGAATATGTCGGCTGACTATGACATGTCGACGGAGGCTTATCGTGCCAGACTGGGAGTGAGAGGGTTCCGCTCCAGTGACTGGATGAGACTGGGCGAACCGGTGAGGATTAGCGGAGACGTGACTGCCGTCGGAAGAGGACTAGACGTGTTCTCACGACGCGCTAAGTCTGACGTGAGACTCAGCTTGCCTGAGGCGACAATGGGTAAGGTGGACCTCAGCTCTACCGAGGCGAGTCTGACACTCGCTGACGGTAATCTCATGCTGACTGGTACATGTAATAACGATGTGCTGCAGACTTCAATGGAGCTGTCGGGTGTGCTCAATAAGGAAAAGATTGACGCGGGACTGGATGTCGATCTCCCGCTGGCGGACATATTCGGCATGGGACTCTCGGAGGATGTTATGTCATTGAGTACGCATGGTAATGTCACGCTGACTAGTAACCTCGACAACTTGTTTATGTGTGAGGCGCACGTGGAGGGACTTGACATGATGAGCGGTGATGAGCATATCGTCACTCAGGACTTCGACCTCAAGGCTGAGACAACGATGGACTCCACCTACGCAAACCTGTCCACCGGAGACCTGAGTGTGGATTTCCACACGCCTTATAACCTCTTTAAGCTTTCCGGAATCTTCGATAAGCTGATGAGGAGGGCGCAAAAACAGTTCAAAGAAAAGAACCTGAATATTGATGACCTGAAGGCTTACTTGCCGTATGTGTACCTTAGAGCAAGGATGGGACGACAGAACCCGCTCGCCATGGTGCTCGGAACCTACGATGTGTCGTTCAACGAGATGAAGGCTAACGTGGATATGGGACCGGAGGATGGTGTCGTGGGCGATGTGCATATGTATTCTCTGCGTTATGACACGATAAGCGTCGACACCACATATATAAAGGTGTATCAGGATAAAAGACGCATAGCGTACAAGGCGGGAGTGGTTTGCAGTGACCAGCCTATGTTCGAGGCGTTCAGCGCATACATAGACGGTTATCTGGCTGCGGCTGAGTCGCAGACGCATCTGACATTCTTCAATAAGGCGGGCGAGAAGGGTATAGACATTGGTGTGCAGTCTAACGGTAACGACCCGGAAAAGTCGGACACACTGGTACGTTTCAGCCTGTTCCCGGAACGACCGATCCTCGCATACCGTGAGTTCGAACTCAATAAAGGTAATTACGTCAGCCTGTGCAAGGATGGACATATTGATGGCGACGTGAGACTGAGGTCGCTGTCAGACGACTGTTCTGTCATGTTGTCGGCGGGACTGAACGTGCATGAGAAGCAATGGGCTAACGCCGTCGTGGATAACCTCAACATCGAGGAGTTGGTCAAGGTGTTGCCGTTCATGCCGAAGATGACTGGACTCCTCTATGTCGACGCCATGTTCAACCAGAATGAGAAGGATGATAACTTCTGGGTGGGAGGTACTGCCGGACTTAAGGACTTCTCTTTTGAGGATATGCGTATCGGAAATCTTGAGACGGATTTCGACTATAAGCCGGAAGGACTGACACGACATAATGTGCAGGGACAGGTGATATATAATGGTGTGGACGTGGCATACCTCAATGGTTCGTACAACGCGGAGGGCGAAGGCAACCTTGACGCCTCACTGACACTACAGGATATTCCTGTGGAGCTGTTCAACCCGTTCATACCTGACCAGGTGGTAAGCCTGAGAGGTAATGTGGCTGGCGTCTTGTCCGTCAAAGGACCGACTTCCGCTCTTGTGTATAACGGCGATATAGTGCCGTCCGATGTCCACGTCAGCACAGACATGTATTCTGTTGACCTGCGTCTGGCTAATGACACGATAAGCATCAAGGACAGTAAGCTCATGTTTAGCAAATTCCTGCTTTACGGAGCGGGAGAGCGTCCGTTGACGATAAACGGTAACGTGGACTTCTCCGACATGGAGAATATGGGAATCTCTCTCGCCGTGTATGGTAGGAATTTCAAACTCATAGAGGCTAAGCGAAGCGGACGCTCCCTGGTGTTCGGTGACGTGTACGCCGACTTTTTCACTCGCGTGACGGGAACAATCAATGACATGAGAGTGCGAGGTATGCTCAATGTCTTGAACTCCACAGACGTGACTTATATAATGTCTTCTAACTCTGTCATCTATCAAGGTGACCGACTCGACGACATCGTCACTTTCGTGGACTTCTCACGTCCGCCAGACCATGACGCTCAACTGGTCAATAAGTCGTTTGTCGGTGTGGATATGCAGATGACTCTCAATGTGGAGGAAGGCGCGCGCTTCAATTGTGAGCTGTCACCTGATAGACAGAGCTATGTCAACGTGCAGGGAGGAGGCTCCGTGGTCATGACTTACACGCCTGAGGGTGTGTTGACGCTGCAGGGACGTCTGACAGTCAATGAGGGAGAGATGAAGTATAACCTTTCTTCCGTCGTGCCGTTGAAGACTTTCACCATCGCTAACGGCAGTTATGTGGAGTTTACGGGTGAACCGTTGAACCCGACTCTGAACATTGCGGCGACGGAACGTACGAAGGCTGCTGTCAGCTCTTCTGACGGAGCCAGCAGAAGCGTTACGTTCGATGTGGGACTGAAGATTACTAACTCTCTGGAGAATATGGGACTGGAGTTTACCATCGAGGCTCCGGAAGACCTGACAGTGCAGAATGAGTTGGCGTCATTGTCAAAGGAGGAGAAGAATAAACTGGCAGTGGCTCTGCTTGCCACGGGTATGTATCTATCAAGTACTAATGCTACGGGATTCAGCGCCACTAACGCACTTAACAACTTCTTGCAGAGTGAGATTAACAAGATTGCGGGACAGGCGCTCGCCACAACAGTCAACGTGGAGATGGGAATGGAGCAGACGACGCGTGATGACGGCTCGACAAGGACGGATTACTCTTTCCGATTCTCTAAACGTTTCTTCTCTGACAGACTGAATGTGATTATAGGTGGTAAGGTAAGTTCGGACGGCGGCACGAACTCCAACGAGAGTGGCGCGTATATTGATGACGTGTCTTTGGAGTGGAGGCTGGATAAGGGTGGCTCGAGGTATGTACGTATCTTCCACGAGAAGGACTACTCTAATCTCATTGAGGGTGAGCTGGACAAGAATGGCGCCGGTATCGTGCTGAGAAAGAAGGTGGATAAAATCGGTGAGCTGTTCCAGTTTGGAAACAAGAATACGAACGGAGGTGCGGCTCCTGCGTCAGGCGGACAGCCAGGCGGAGAACAACGACAGGCTGACATGAAGGGCACGGCTCCTGCGTCATCGTCAGACACGTCTAAGGATAAAGGTGATAAGAAAATATGATGTCTGTGTGTAATATGCATAATACTGTATTGTTTGTTTCAACTCTAGGGAAAAGTCTCAGACATGCTGTGGCGGACGTGAGATGTCTGAGTGTGATGTCTGTCATCCTGATTGTCATGGCCATGTCTTCATGCTCCGTGACGTCCAACCTCCCAGAGGGAGAGTATCTCTATGCCGGCATCAAGAATATCAATTACACGGACAAGAAGAACACGTATGAGGAGAGTGTGGCTCTCACAGAGGTCGAGGGAGCGTTGGCGGCAGCGCCCAACGGCTCGTTCATGGGCAGCTCGTTCTATCGCATGCCGTTCTCCCCTAGTTTGTGGATTTATAACACCTTTGTCAACAACCATAAATCGGGCGTCAGGAAGTGGCTTTTCAACACTTTCGGACAGACTCCGGTCACGATATCGTCAATAACCCCTGTGGCCAGGACACAAATCGCCACTAACGTGTTACAGAATTATGGCTATTTCCAAGGTAAGGTGGACTATCAACTCGACTCCATGCGTAACCCGCGTGAGAAAAAAGTGACGTACAATGTAAAGCTGGGGCACGCTTATGTGCTCGACACGATTAAGTACATGTTCCCGCCTCTGGTTGACAGCATCATACACTCGGCTGATAAGGACAGCTATGTCAGATACGGCAAGCAGTTCTCAGTGCCTGATTTGCAGTATGAGAAAGAGCGCATCGTCGATGAGTTGCACAATAACGGTTTTTACTATTATCGTACGGACTATGTGTCGTACTATGCTGACTCTTCATATATCCCGGGTAGGGTAAAGCTGCTCATAGCGCAAGACCCGTCGATGCCACTCAAGGCTGGACATCAGTATTACATTGGTGAGATAAATACCGCCATCAGGAACCGCACCTCGGCGGTCGGATACAGGAACACGTTCTCAGACACGCTTAACGCGCGTGGCATGAAGGTGGCGTACCAAGGGGGCAGGGTGCCGATCAAACCGTCTATCATGTTCAGGAACTTCCGATTCTGGAAAGGGGAGATGTTTGACCAGAGTAAGGTGGATAACACTGTAACAGGTCTTAACAATATGGGCGTCTTTTCTGGAGTACAGTTCACGTTCACTCCTCGTGACACTACCGACACCTGCTCTGTGCTTGACGTGCAGTTCGACGCCACCATGGCTAAGGCCATCGATTTGGAGATGTCATTCAACATCACTCAGAAGTCTAACTCTCAGGTGGGACCGAACCTTGGCGTGACATTCTCTAAGGTCAACGCTTTCCATCACGGCGAGACATTCTCTGTTGGTGTGAAAGGTTCTTATGAGTGGCAGACCGACCGTTCTTTAGGCTCCAGCTCTACTATCGACTCGTATGAGTATGGCGTTGAGGCTTCGTTGTCTTATCCTTGGATCGTCTTCCCGGGCTTTTCAGACCAGATAACCCGCTTCCCTTCGTCATCTAAGTTTGGAATAAGTATTAATCAACTTAACAGAGCGACATATTACAGACTTTTGTCTTTCGGCGTTGATGTGGAGTATGGCTATCAGACAAGCAAGTACCTGACACATAAGTTCATGCCTCTGTCGGTGACGTATAACAAGCTGCAGAGCACAAGCGCTAAGTTTGACTCTATCACATCTACGAACTCGGCTCTTTACGTGAGTCTTCGTGACCAGTTCATTCCTGCCATGCAGTACACGCTGACGTACGATAACACGTCTAACACCCGTCTCAGATACAGTACCAACTTTGAGGCGACGGTGAAGGAGTCAGGTAATGTCATCAGCGCAATCATGTCTGCAGCAGGAAAGAAGTTCTCTGTCGAGAACAAGAAATTCCTTGGTAGTCCTTACTCTCAGTTCATGAAGGTGGACATGACGCTACGTAATAAATTCAAACTGACTGACAAGAGTCTGTTGGCTACTCGTCTTCAGCTCGGCGCTATATGGACCTATGGCAACTCCAGCATCGCACCTTACAGCGAGCTGTTCTACGTGGGAGGAGCGAACAGCGTGAGGGCGTTCGGCGTAAGAACGATTGGACCTGGTAGATATTATGACTATGAGGGACGAGGAACATATCTGGACCAGAGTGGTGATGTCAAGTTTGAGGCTAACGCCGAGTGTCGTTTCAACATGATTAGCAACTTGTACGGAGCGTTTTTCCTGGACGCTGGTAATGTGTGGCTGATGAAACAGGATGACTCACATGAGGGTGGTAAGTTTGATGCGGGTAACTTCCTTAATGACTTGGCGTTGGGTACGGGATTCGGATTCCGTTACGACCTCGAGTTCCTGGTGGTCAGATTCGATGTGGGTATAGCCATACACGCTCCTTATGACACTGGTAAGTCTGGTTACTACAACATAAGGAAGTTCTACAAGGATGGTGTGGCGTTCCATTTTGCCATCGGCTATCCGTTCTGATTCCTTGACAATGACAAGCGGGAGCCTTCGTGCTTGTCTATTCTGGTGTAACCCTCTTAATAAAAATATATGGCGAAAGATAAGATACAATATGTTTGCACAGAGTGTGGGTATGACAGTCCGAAATGGATTGGTAAGTGTCCTGCGTGTGGGGAGTGGAACACACTCGTGGAGCAACGGGTCGGCGGCAGTCGTGTGTATGATAAGCGTCTGCAGTTCTCTGGTGCTTTGAACGCTCCTAAGTCAAGCGCAGTACGTATGTCGACTATCGTGACGAAGGAGGAGGAGCGTATCAATATGATGGATAATGAGCTTAATCGTGTGTTAGGAGGTGGACTGGTTCCTGGCTCTCTGATTCTGCTTGGTGGTGAGCCGGGAATAGGAAAGTCCACGCTCATCTTACAGACTGTGTTGAGGCTCAACCACGTGAAGACGTTATATTGCAGTGGTGAGGAGAGTGCGAGACAGATTAAGCTGCGTGCGGACAGAATCACCACAGAGCCTTCAGAGGTGCTCGTGGTATGCGAATCAATGATTGAAGGAATATTCAAACATATCGAGGCTGAGAAGCCTGGTCTGGTAGTCATAGACTCTATACAGACGATGGCCACGGAGTCGCTGGAGTCCGCGCCTGGCTCTGTGGGACAGATCAGAGAGTGCGCCGCTATGTTGCTCAAATACGCCAAGGAGACTAACACACCTATTATAATAATAGGTCATATCACCAAGGAAGGGTCCATCGCCGGTCCGAAGATACTGGAGCACATGGTAGACACCGTGCTGCAGTTCGAGGGCGACCAACATTATATGTACAGGATTGTTCGAGCCATCAAGAACCGTTTCGGCTCAACAGCGGAGCTGGGCATATATGAGATGATGCAGTCGGGCTTGCGTCCTGTCTCCAACCCGTCCGAGTTGCTTCTCTCAGATGTGAGCAACAGTGAGGGACTTAGTGGCATCGCCATTGCCAGTGCCATCGAAGGAGTGCGCCCTTTGCTGATAGAGACTCAGGCGTTGGTGAGTACTGCCGCTTATGGCACTCCGCAGCGCTCTTCGACAGGCTTTGACCTGAGACGTCTGAATATGCTTCTGGCGGTTCTTGAGAAACGTGTCGGATTCAAGCTCGGCCAGAAGGATGTGTACCTGAACATTGCCGGAGGCATACGTGTCACAGACACAGCTATAGACCTAAGCGTCATCACCGCCGTGTTGTCGAGCAACGTCGACACGGGTATAGACAAAACGGTATGCATGACAGGCGAGGTGGGACTCAGTGGGGAGATAAGGCCAGTAAGCAGGATTATGCAACGTATAGCTGAGGCGGAGAAACTGGGATTCAGCTCAATCATCATTCCTAACGCTAATATGAACGGCCTGGATGCCACCAAGTTTGGTATCGAGCTACGTCCAGTCAGAAAGGTTGAGGAGGCCCTGAGGATACTGTTTGGATAGTGCACATTTTTTAGTATGTGTGTAAGGTGTAAGTTGTGTAAAATCAGTGTAATAGTTTGTTGGTGAAAAATATTGTGCATTTTTATTGCGACTTGTTGAAAAATGTTATAATTTTGCACTCAGATATGAGCTTCTGATAGGGAGGTTGTCCGGATGGATGTTTCCGTACTATATGTCTCTCTGGGCTCAGGTTAGTAACAGAAAGTGATATATGGCACACACACAAACAAGAAGTTTACTTGTTGACGTCGCTCGACAGCTGTTTGCAAAGAATGGTTTCGAGAACACTACGATGAATGACATTGCGACCGCGTCCAATAAAGGTCGCCGTACGTTGTACACGTATTTCAATAGTAAGGAGGAAATCTATCTTGCTGTGATAGAGACTGAGCTTGAGAGGCTGTATGTACGTATGGAGGAAGTGGCACGTCGTAAGATATCACCTGAGGAGAAGATGGTGCAGTTGATATTCACTCATCTCGAGGTCGTGAAGGAGGCGGTGTATAGAAATGGTAATCTGCGCGCCGAGTTCTTCCGTGACATTTGGAAGGTGGAGTCACATCGTAAGATATTTGACAAGAATGAGATTAATCTCTTCCGACGTGTTTTGGCCGAGGGAGTGGAAAAGGGAGTCTTTGACGTGCGTGATGTTCGTCTGACGTCTGAGATCGCTCATTTCTGTCTCAAAGGTTGTGAGATACCTTATATTTTTGGCAGATATGGACTGAATAACGCAGAGGAGCTTTATCCTTATGTTAGTCACCTTGTAATCAAGTCACTCGCCAAGTCATCAAGATGAAATAGGAGGGCAGGTTCGCTTGCTCTATTCACAGAATACAGAATAATAGAAAATAAGCTATGGGATTATTATCAGGTAAGACAGCCCTTGTGACAGGTGCTGCCCGTGGTATCGGTAAGGCCGTTGCCATGAAGTTCGCTCAGGAAGGGGCAAACATTGCGTTTACAGACTTAGTGCTAAATGATGACATGGCCGCAGGTCTTGAGGCTACTCGTAAGGAGATTGAGGCTCTTGGTGTTACATGCCGCGCTTATGCCGGTAACGCTGCTGACTTCGCTGAGACTGACGCTGTCGTAAAGAAGATACATGAGGACTTCGGCTCTATCGACGTTCTCGTCAACAACGCTGGAATCACAAAGGACGGTCTGATGTTACGTATGGATGAGGCTCAGTGGGACGCTGTGCTTAACGTCAATCTGAAGTCTGCCTTCAATTTTATCCACGCTGTGGCTCCTATCATGCTTCGTCAGCGTGGTGGTTCGATAATCAATATGTCAAGCGTGGTTGGTGTTCATGGTAATGCCGGCCAATGTAACTACTCTGCGTCTAAGGCTGGTATGATTGGTCTCGCTAAGTCTATCGCTCAGGAGCTCGGACCTAAGGGTGTACGCGCTAACGCGGTGGCTCCTGGATTCATTGAGACGGCTATGACAGCACAGCTCCCGGAGGATGTACGCAAGGGATGGATGCAGAAGATACCTCTCCGTCGTGGTGGACAGGTGGAGGATATCGCTAATGTATGTCTCTTCTTGGCTTCTGACATGTCAAGCTACGTGTCTGGCCAGGTGATTCAGATTGATGGTGGTATGAACATGTGATGCCGTCTTATTGACGTCCATCAGTAAATGATACGGAAAAAGGTAATGGTGAACTGGCGGAAGGCTGATTACTCCGTTATGCTCCGTTACCTTTTTTCATGATAATTCATGTCTTTATTTTATACATAGCAATGACTGTTGTCTACGAAGATAATCATGTTGTTATAGTCTCCAAAAATGCGGGTGAGATTGTTCAAGGTGACAAGTCGGGTGACGAACCGTTGACGGAGAGAGTGAAGGCTTATATCAAGGAGGTGTACGCCAAGCCTGGTAACGTCTTTCTCGGTGTGGTGCATCGTCTTGACCGTCCTGTCAGCGGATTAGTTATGTTCGCTCGTACGAGCAAGGCACTGCCGCGTCTCAATGAGATGTTCAGGGAATCCAAAGTACGTAAGACCTACTGGGCTATAGTAAAGAATATGCCGCCTGAGCCTGAGGGCACGCTGACACATTGGTTGGTGCGTAATGAACAGCAGAATAAGTCGTACGCTTATGACCGTGAGGTGCCCAACTCGAAGAAGGCTGTGCTCGACTACAAGGTTATAGCTCGCAGTGATAATTATTTTCTTCTCGAGATAAATCTGCATACTGGACGTCATCATCAGATCCGATGTCAGTTGGCGAAGATTGGATGTCCGATAAAGGGAGACCTGAAGTATGGTGCTGCGAGGAGTAACCCGGATGGAAGCATCTGTCTTCATTCGCGTAGCATGGGATTCACACATCCGGTTAGTCGAAAAGATGTGTTCGTTGAGGCTCCCGTGCCCGATGATCCGTTGTGGAGAGCTTTGGAGACGATGGTGACAAGTGGTGGCGTGTGATATGTGGTCACAGACAACGGCGGCCGGCGATTTTTCGCCGGCCGTCGTTGTTGTTATGCTCAAAGTGCGCCTCACGTCCGTCTCATATTATTGCTGTACGCTAAGCATGTCCTCTATTTCCTGAAATCTTCGTGGCTCGTATTGTTCGTGGTATACATGAGCTGACTTCCTTGCTTCGTTAATCAGTGTTAATCTAAAATCTCTCATGTTGCTCTGCGATGAGTCTGAGAGTGTGTCCTTTTATTGTCCGACTTCGCGGCTGCTACCTGTCATTGAACTATTGACCAAATTTCCTATTCGCATCCCAAGTTTTTAGTGTCCGAAACTCCTCTTTTTTCATTGATGTGAGATAGCGAAAAAATGACTTCAGGAATTTTCCCGTGTCTTATTCGATGTCTGAAATTCTTAGGTTAGGGCGTTGAAAAGTTCATGTTAGGATTTTTAAGTTCTCAGACCTGCGTATAGACTATATCCTAACCTAAGAATTTCAAAAAAGAGACCTGAGATTTTTGAACGCCTTGTTTTAAGATTATCAATAAGTTAACCTGATTTTTGGAAATAATGGGCATGGGAAATTTGGTTAAGTTCCAAATTGTCCGTTATTCTACTTCTTCCCGCCATGTCTACCACACCAAAACATTCATTTCAACCTGTCGCTGTGCATTGTTTCTGGTGACTTCAAAGATGACAATCAGGGCTGACACCATATATGGTGCCAGCCCTGATTATATTCTTCCATGAAAGGTGTATCGGATGTCTGTGGTTGTGTGTTTATTCTATGATAGTCATCCGTATGATTCTGATTTCCCTAAGAGGAACCTCGTTGGCGTTTGTCGGAGTCTTCTGTATGGTGTTGACCGTCTTCATTCCCTCGACAACTTCTCCGAATATTGTGTAGTCGTCATCAAGCCATGGAGCGCCGCCGTGTGTCTTGTACGCTCTTCTCACTTTAGTCGGGTAGGTGAGAGGTGGGTTGTCTGCAGCCTCTCTTCTTGCCTCGTTCATGAGGTCCTGAAGATAGTAGCCGAGCTCGTCTCTCTTGCGCTCGCTTCTTAACTCGTTGATTTTCTTCTTGTTTTTCTCAACTTTCCTCTCGTATATCTTATCTGCGTATTTCTCTTGTCTTGCGGCCTCGTAACCGTTCAGGTCATCATCGGATATTGTTTTTCCGGTGACGATATAGAACTGGTATTTGTCCGACGCGCGCTCCGGGTTCTTGTAATCCTCGTCTCTGGCCGCGGCCAGCACGCCGCGTTGGCTGAAGTGTTTTGGAAACGCTATCTCCGCAGGTATTCGTTCAACCGCCTTGGTGGTGTCCTTCACCTCTCCTGGTCTGGTGTCCGGGTCTCCTGCTTGTATCATGAAGTTACGCACGACACGATGAAAGAGCGTGCCGTCGTATTTGCCGTCTCTTATCTTACTGAGGAAGTTGTCTCTGTGTCCAGGCGTGTCGTTGTAGAGTCTTACCCTGATCTCACCTGCTGTTGTCTCGATGAGTACCTCAGTCTGTCCTTCCTTCTGTTTCTGCCCGCTGCAACTGGTGGTTACGAGGCATACGGTCAGGAAGAGCGAGAGAAATAATCTGTTCATAGTGTCTGCGATTGGTTTATTTGTAACAGGAACTCATTTCTCAGTTGTGCGTCCTCTTTGAACTTGCCTGTGTAGTATGTTGTGCACATCGGCCCGTTGTTCTTCACGCCGCGCATGGATTTGCACATGTGACGTCCTTTGATGACGATGGCGAATCCCAGAGCCTCACCGTCAAGCGCCTCAGACAACATGTTGACGATGTCGTGTCCGAGTCTTTCCTGCAGCTGCAGTCTTGCTGCACAGTAGCCGACCACTCTCGCCACCTTGCTTATCCCGAGAATCTTACCATTAGGGTTAGGGATGTATGCGAAGTGATACTGTCCGAAGAACGGCATCATGTGGTGCTCGCACACGGAGTAAAAGTCGCCGTTGTCGCATATCATGTCTGACGAGTGTGCGTCATTTGAGAAAGTGGTGATTTTCGGTTTCTGGGCTTCGTCGTATCCCCTGAAAATCTCCTTGAACATCCTCATTATTCTGTTAGGCGTGTCCTTGAGTCCCTCTCGTTCCGGGTCTTCGCCGATCGCTGTGATGATTGTTCTCAGCGCACGTTCAATATCTTGTGAGTTTGTAGTGATAGTGTCCATTTTGGATTTCTGAGTATAAAATCAATAGTCTGTTTGAGAATCTTTTTGTTTTTGACTGCGTCAAGAGTGTCGCACGGCTGTAGTCTGTACTCCCTTGCCTCATACTTGTCGTATGCTGTCATGTCCTGCCCTTCGCCTTGGTACACCACCTTCAGCTCGTCGATGTGCTGTAGTCGTACGGGTTTGTACTTAGGGGAACATGTTATCCAGTCGATGTGACATCCTTCTGGCAGAGGCATGGTGCCGTTAGTCTCAATCTGTATGAAATGCCCGCTCTCTCTCATTTTGTCGGTCAGCGAGGCTGTCACTTGCAGCGTTGGCTCGCCACCAGTGAGCACCACGTGTTTTGTCGGGTACTTGTTCACGTGCTCCAATATCTCGTCCTCGGTCATCTCCGTGAACTTGTTGAACTCCGTGTCGCAGAAGTCGCATCTCAGATTGCACGTGGCAAGCCTCACAAACACGGCTGGCGTGCCTGTGAAACGTCCCTCTCCCTGCAGGGAATAAAAAATCTCGTTGACTTTCATCTTGTCTGAGGCGTTTGTGTATTAGACATTGGCATCAGTCCTCGTCTTTGATGTATGTTGCAATGTTGGCGTGACTTTCCTCAACGCTGACTTTCCAGCAGTACGGGATCTGGTCGCATATCCATTTCGCCAAGTTCTCAGCTGTGGGGTTGAAAGGCAGCAGCTCGTTGAAGTTGCCGTGGTCGAGATAGCCGTGTATCTTCTCCTTCACGTGTGTGAAGTCAATCACCATACCGTCCTCATTCAGTTCTTTTGATTTGCAGTGGACTGTTACCACCCAGTTGTGTCCGTGCAGGTTCTCACATTTGCTCCGGTATGAAAGCTTGAGAAAGTGACTGCCGGAAATCTCCATTTGTTTTGATACGTAATACATAGTTAAGTTTTTTGTTTAGGGTTGCTTAAACCTAATGAAGGCACGACGAGTTTGTCTTGTCTGTCGTCATGCTTGTATGTGTGCCTCTTTTCTGAGGTTGTTTATTTTCTCTCCAGTTCCTGAAGGTTCTCCATTTTCTTTGTCTCCAAGAACTCATAGATGCCGCACAGATGTTCCTTGACTCTCTGTCCTCCGAACTCATACACTTTGTTGACCAGGCCGTCGAGGAAGTCACGGTCATGGCTTACGACGATCAGAGTCCCGTCAAAGTCTTTCAGAGCTTGTTTCAGCACGTCCTTTGTCTTCAGGTCGAGGTGGTTGGTTGGCTCGTCGAGTATCAGCAGGTTGACAGGCTCCAGCAGAAGCTTGAGTATGGCGAGTCTTGTCCTTTCTCCTCCGGAGAGCACTTTGACCTTCTTTGTGCTTTCCTCGCCTCCGAACATGAATGCGCCGAGCAGGTCACGTATTTTGTTGCGTATCTCGCCCTTTGCCACATCGTCTATGGTCTGAAACACGGTAAGCTCTCCGTCCAGCAGTGCGGCTTGGTTCTGTGCGAAGTATCCAATCTGCACGTTGTGTCCGAGTTGTAGCTTGCCTTCGTGTTGCAGCTCTCCCATGATACATTTCACCATGGTGGACTTACCCTCTCCGTTTCTTCCCACGAAGGCCACCTTCTCACCTCGTTCAATGGTGAACGATGCGTCTTTGAATATCAGCCTGTCGAAGCTCTTGCCCACGCCGTCGGCTATCACCGGATATTGGCCTGAACGCGGTGATGGCGGAAACTTGAGACGAAGTGCGCTTGTGTCCTCCTCGTCGACCTCTATAATCTCCAGTTTCTCCAACATCTTGACACGTGACTGCACCTGTAGCGTTTTGGAATATGTTCCTTTGAATCGCTCGATGAAATCCTTTGTCTCAGCAATCATCTTCTGCTGGTCTTCATATTGTTTCTGTTGCTGCTCTCTGCGTTCCTTGCGCAGCTCCAGGTAGTGGGTGTAGGACGCCTTGTAGTCGTATATGCGTCCCATGGTGACCTCTATTGTTCGTGTAGTGATGCTGTCTATGAACTTCCTGTCGTGACTGATCACTACTACTGCCTTGCTGGACTCTTTTATGAAGTCCTCGAGCCATTGGATTGACTCGATGTCCAGGTGGTTGGTAGGCTCGTCCAGCAACAGCACATCGGGTTTCTTCAGTAGCAGCTTGGCTAGCTCGATGCGCATCCTCCATCCTCCGGAGAACTCGCTGGTCTGCCTGTTGAAGTCGCTACGCTCAAAACCCAAACCGAGAAGGGTCTTCTCGACATCCTCCTCGAAGTGTGTCATGTCTATGGCGTAGAATTTCTCACTCAGTGCGCTGACCTTCTCGATGAGCGCCATGTATTCGTCGCTCTCGTAGTCTGTGCGTGTGGTGAGTTCCTGGTTGATGCTTTCAATCTCCGCCTCAGTCTCTTTAAGATGTGCGAACGCTTGACATGTCTCCTCAAATACAGTCCTGCCGTCTTCTGTCATCAGGTGCTGTGGCAGATAGGCTATCACGCAGTCCTTGGGCGCAGACACCGTGCCTCGGGTAGCTATGCGTGCCCCTGCGAGGATTTTAAGGAGCGTGCTTTTGCCCGCTCCGTTTTTACCCATCAGGGCTATTCTGTCTTTCTCGTTGATCTGAAACGATATGTCCTTGAACAGGGTAGTTCCTCCAAACTCCACTGTCAAGTTGTCCACTGTCACCATCTTTTTATCCTTTTCTTAATGTCATACGCCAACGTGTCGTTACGCTTGAAACGGACGGCAAAGTTACACCTTTTAAATGAAACGAGAAAGGATTGTGCTATTTAATGATGTCTTTCGCTAAATAAAAATCCGTGTGTCCTCTTTTTTCAGTGGACTCACCTGCGATTTCTCTTAATGTTTTGTAGTTGTTTTGAACGATTGGCTGTCGCCATCTGGGTGATTGATTTCCGTCATCTGAATGATGGGGTGGCGTCATTTCATCAGCTTGTTGCAGATCAGCAACAGTATCACTGCTCCTACAACGGAAGTTCCTACTGTTCCTATCCATCCGCCCCAGGTGATGTTTAGCAGACCGAACACCCATCCTCCGATGAAACCGCCGATGAGTCCGATGAAGAGGTTGGCCAACCAGCCCTTGTTGTCGCTTCCAATTATTCTGCCGGCAATGAAACCGGAAAGTATTCCCGTAATGATTCCAATAATTAAATTCATAGTTTTATGTTTTGTATGTTGATTATCTGTTTTGAAAACTTGCAGTTCGCAGTGTCTTACGTTCGGAGCTTTTGTGTTGATGGTTTCTTTTGGTACAGAGCTTTACTGTTTTTCAGTTTCTTTGTTCCAGAGTCTCGCCATTCGTGGTGTTTCTGGGTCTGAGACGCAAGGCGTCCGTTTTCCTCAGTTTAGACCCTGGCATTTTTTAGACGCTGGTCTCCACTTAGTCACGCAAATTTCATGAAAATACTTGATATGTGCAAGTTTCTGGGGACTGAATAATCTGACTTCCGTCAGTTTGAGGTCTGTTTTTTGTGGTAGCGTCACTGCAATTTTGCGTGTGGGAGGTTGTTGGCTCGAAAAGTGTAAAATAGTGTTGTGTGGGCACACAAAATGCAAATTATGTGCTGTGTACCCACACAAACAATGATGTATGTCAAGAAAAAATATAAAATAGCCATTTTTTTTAGAAAATAGTTTGGAGTGTTTTGAATACTCCTTAACTTTGCATCGTCAAAAGGAAATAAGATATGACAATCGAAAGAAAGTGGTTCTTATTCTTTGAGGCATCAGGATGTGAATCCTCACGTTTCCGAAGTGAAACAGATTGATTATTAATTAGGTTAGTTAAGGTATTAGCATTAAGGTATTTTTCAATAGGTGTTTAGGAATTTAAGGTCAAGAAAGATTGTTTTAATAAGGATAATTTTTGAGAATGGTATTTATATACGATATATTTCATAAGTATTAGAGATTAAGGGTGAAAAGATTTGTTGATTGATAAGTGTTAAGATAAAAGGTTGAAAAGATTATTAGGATAGATAGGTGTTGACAGGTAGATAGGTTGTTTAGGATAGATTGTTAGTAAATAGTTTTTTTAGTTGATAGGTAGTAAATATATTGCAAAGGTTAAAGGTATAAGGTTTTGATTAGATTTAGGTTAAAGGTATTAGTATTTGGTTATTAAACGTTTGAATGAACAAAGGTTTGATTGTAGCGAGAATCTGTGAAGATTGTCGCTATTTGTTTTTTATAAGTATTTCCTGCGTATGGCGTTTTTTTTTTCATGCGCTCTCATTGCCTGGTTGTCTTGGTCTGTGCGGTCATGTCATTCTTCCGAGAATGAAATATTGCGTTCCCCCTCATTTGTTCGTTTGCGTCCCTGCGTTTTTTTTATATCCACTCGTGGTGAGTGAAAAAAGAGGAGTTTAGGACAATGAAAAATGTGCGAAATCGTAGAGTCATTCAGTGAACGAAAAAGCCGATGTATGAGTGTTACACTCACACATCGGCTTTTCTTGGGTACCGAAAGCGGGACTCGAACCCGCACAGGCGTTATGCCCAAGGGATTTTAAGTCCCTCGTGTCTACCATTCCACCATTTCGGCAGCCTTGGCGCTCTTGCTTACGCAATCGCGGGTGCAAATATAGTGTTTTTGTTTGAAACGTAAAGAATGTGAGATGATATTTTTATTCTTCACGCGTAAAATTGTCGTCTTGCCGTCTTTTTTATGTGGTTAAGTGGCGTGTCAGTCTACGTCATTCACGTATTTCATATACTCGTCATAAGTGATATGTTCTCCACCCATGGATTTGAGGTGGGGAGTCTCGAACTGACAGTCAATCATGTTGCCACCTTTCTTTTGCATGAGGTAGCAGAGGTCGATTAGTGCTATCTTCGATGCGCTCGGCGCGAGTGAGAACATGCTCTCTCCGAAGAAGCACTTACCTAATGTCACGCCATAGAGTCCTCCCACGAGTTTGTGTTTTTTGTCGGTCGCCGACTCGTTCTCATCTTGCTCCCATACCTCGACGCTCATTGCGAATCCTTGCTCGTGCAGTGCCGTGTATGCCTTGATGATGTTGGGACCGAGCCATGCTCCTTCCATGTCCTCTCTGAGTGCCCCGCAATTTCTTATGACTTCCGGGAAAGCCTGGTTGAATGACACTTTGTAACGTCTTTTGTTCATCAGTGTTCTCATGGAATGTGACACGTGAATCTTATCCGGAAAGATCACGAAGCGGTCCATAGGACACCACCATTGTATTACCTCGGATTTGAACGCGTACCACGGGAATATACCATGTGAGTATGCGAGCAACAGCCTGTCAACGGACAAGTCGCCGCCTATAGCCAGAAGTCCGTCCTTTTCTCCGTCGCTCGGGTTAGGAAAACAAAGTCTTTTGTCAAGTTTGAATATCATAGTTTTTATTTGCGAAGATATGTAAAATGACGAAAATTGCCATGCGTGCCCCTTCTTTTTATTTTTTTCCTCCGGTGCTTTCGTCTCAAGTGGCATGATTTGTTATGTCTGATAGTGCAGATAGATATTTTTTTTGTTTATTTGCATTAAAACAGAATCTTTATGAGTAGACTTCTCATTTCGCTTATATTGTCCATGATGTCCGTCGTGTCTTATTGCCAGACGGAGTCCGCCGTGGCAAGTCGTTGGCTCGCTTCTCACGGAGGTCGTACGACAGGCTATGTGCTGAGTGTGGCGGAGGACTATGAGGAACTTGTCGTGTTAGAGGATGCGATGAGAAAAGCTTTTGTCATAGTGGCACGTGACGCTTACTCGGACCGTCTGTCAAACCGTGTCTTGGCTTATTCCGCGGATAATGTCTTCTCGAATCCTGAAGGTTCATGGACACGTGAGTTGACTGAGTCGTACAGGAGTCATCTTCGCTCTATACGTGACGGGGTGAGTGTGGAGTCGTGTTACGATGTCTACGGTAAGGTGGCGCCTCTCATGGATGGCATAAAGTGGGGACAGGGATGGCCATTTAACAAGCGGTGTCCTTTCTCTGTGTTGTCTAACAATCATAAACTTGCGGGTTGTGTTTCTGTCGCCATGTCACAGGTGATGTTCTATCATCGTTTCCCGACACAAGGACGTGGTGGTCACAGGTATACGTGGAATGGTACGCTGATGAGTGAGGACTTCGGAAAACTTTCTCCTCGTTGGGAAAATATGAGAGGTTCTTACGGCACAGCAAGAGACAATTCGTCAGACGCGGATGGCGTGGCTGAGCTGATAGCGGCTAACGCCGTGGCGGTGAACAGTGACTTCGATCTGATGTCCACGTCCTCGTCCATCCTCTTTGCCAGATCTGCGTTAGTCGACTTCTGGGGCTACTCACCACGCTGCGGTTACGCTCACGGGACGACGACAGAGTGTCTGTCTGGATTGATGAGGCGTGAGTTGGTGTCGAGTAGGCCGGTGATATGTGCGGGCGGCGGACATGCCTTCGTGTGTGACGGTATGGATGGTGGCTTCCTTCACCTGAATCTTGGATGGGGTGGTGCAGGCAATGGTTACTACCGCTGTTGTCTGTGTGAGGACGGCGTCCGCAAGTGCGACATGACACATATTGTCAGTGAGCTGGTGTATAACATAATGCCGGGAACAAGGGAGGTGTCGCTTACAAAAATCGTGACTGTGCCGAAGGAGGGTATGCTGTCGGCTATGCTGAGTGTGGCGGAACGGGCCAAGGTGCGTCGTCTTAAGGTGACTGGACGTCTTAACGGTGATGACATTCGTCTTCTTCGTCTGATGGCTGGTGCTGAGGGCGGAGCGTTTGACGGGTCCTTGGTGTCCCTTGATCTTTCTGATGCGGAGATTGTCACAGACAAGGTGAGCGTGTATTGCCGTATGCCTGCGGATGGTTGTCAGTATACCATTGGAAAAAATGTGTATGACTTCTCTGACATGACTGGAGAGCGGTTCAGACGGTTCAAGAAATCATTCGCCGCCAGTGGTCGCGGTTATCGTTTTGTGGAGTATGACGGACGTTATTTTGTCGATTTCCATACGGTCACGAAGACCATAGGAGCTATGATGTTCTCCGACTGTTGCCGTCTTGCCGAGGTGCTGTTGCCTAAGACGGTGACCAGGATACAAGGACATGCGTTCCTAAGATGCTCCTCGTTGCGGGAGGTAGAGCTGCCAAAGGCAGTACGCGAGGTTGAGACTGGCGCTTTCTCGCACTGTCACCTGTTGAAGATGGTGGTGGTCAATGGAGAGAATGTGCGCGAGGTGACTGAGGGCTTATCGCCTGTCAAGGTGAACGGAAAATATGGAACAGTGTCTGGTGGCAAGCATTGCGGCGTGCTTGACGGTGTGGATGCCGCCACATGCGAAGGTGTGTTTGTCAGAAAAGGACAGTCGCTGGTCAGACTGAACAGTCTGTAGCTGCTCGTTTGCTTGTAACAATTAATATAACTTTAACATTTTACTTTTTATGAGAAGAAATGTGATTAGGCTTATCGCTATGTGCGCTGCTATGTGTTTCTCAAACGTGTCATTCGCACAGAGTGAGTATGGATTCGCGAAATTTGATGTTGAGACAGAGTTTACAGCTAATGGTTTTGAGTGGTTCCGTGACGCACAGTTGTTGGCTGCCGGTGATAAGGATGCCAGTAACGCCATGACCATCGGATGGGGAGCCGTAGGTACTCTATGGCGGAAACCAGCGTTGACTGTGTACGTGGCGGAGCAACGTTACACAAAGAAGTTTATGGATAAGGAGAAGTTTTTCACTGTTATGTCTTTTGACGAGAAGCATGCTGACGTACTTATGTATATGGGACAGAATAGCGGACGTGACGGTGACAAGGCGAAGAAACTCGGACTGACTGTCGTGTATACTGAAAATGGTACACCCTATTATAAAGAGGCTACTGTGGTCATTGAGTGTCGTACCATGTATGCGGCTACACTCGAAAAGGACGGTTTTAAGAGTGACGTGCCGGAGAAAATGTACGCTAATTTTCCGGCAGGACTGCACTCCATGTATATTGGTGAGGTGGTCGGAGCTTGGCGAAGGTGATGGGACCACATCGACCCTCCATACTTTTTGCTGAAGGTAAACTCCCGTCTTTCATGTAATTGTAGTTTGTATCGTGAACGATATATGTTAATTAAACTTAAAGTTTTGCTGTATATCGTTCGCGATATAAGTTTATTTCATACATTTGCGTCGCAAACGATATAAAAACAAAAACAAACTTATCACTATGGAAAGGATTTATGATTTCAAGGCTTTGACAAGCAAAGGTCAGGAGTTAGATTTTAGTCAGTTCGAAGGCAAGGTGCTGCTGATTGTCAACACTGCGAGCAAATGTGGATTTACTCCTCAGTTTGAAGGTTTGGAGAAGTTGAACCGGATGTACAAAGACAAGGGGCTTGTGGTAATAGGCTTCCCTTGTAACCAGTTCGCCTCACAGGATCCGGGCACGGATGGTGAGATAGAAGGTTTCTGTCAGCTGAACTACGGTGTGACGTTTCAGATTATGAAGAAGATTGACGTCAACGGTGAGGGCGCACATCCTCTGTTCAAGTTTCTGAAGTCAAGGACAAAGGGTTTCCTCGGCAGCTCCATAAAGTGGAACTTCACCAAGTTCCTCGTGTCAAGGGACGGAACAGAGATCAAACGTTATGCTCCCGTCACTAAGCCGGAAAAGTTGATGGCTGATATAGAAGCGATGTTGGGATAGTGGAGTTGTGATATGGCACATAAGGAGTTTTTACTTGACAATCAGATTTGTTTCAGGCTTTATACTGCGTCGAGGTTGATTACGCAGGCTTACACGCCTATGCTCACGGAGCTGGGCATCACATATCCTCAGTATCTGGTTATGATGGTGTTGTGGGAGAAGGATAGGATGCTTGTTAATGACATTGCGCATTTGCTGATGCTGGAGACAAATACTGTCACGCCTCTTCTCCAACGTATGGAGAGACAGGGGCTGGTGACGCGTAAGAAAGGTGAGGAGGACAAACGACAGCAGATAGTGTCTTTGACAAACAAAGGACGTGAGTTGGAGGAGAGAGCGTATGCCTTGATTCCTTCTGGTATGGCGGAAAGGCTCTCGGCCTGTCCGATGGGACTTGACGATTACCGACATCTGGCTGAGGAGCTTGACATGTTGATTGACTCGATGAGAAAGGAGAAGAGACAGGCACGGCGATGATGCGCCGACCTGTCTCTTCTGCTCTTTTCTTCGTGAACTTACTTGTCACATGTCCTCAATTCCCTCAGCTTCCACTGCTATCGGAAACATGATCTCGTTCTCAATCCAGATGTGCTCCTGGAGTTTGTCAAGGAACAGTCTTATACCTTACGTGAGTGCATTGAGCTCTGTTGAGGACGAGAACGTCTTGTTGAAAGCGTCACATATCTCCGTGATGCGCTCGTACCGGTGTGACTCGTCATCATGCTCCATCATCATCTGCCTGCACGGATACTGTACTGATCCGCAGTGTAACGGTTCTGGCTGCAGACCTTGGTTGATGAACTGCTGCATCTGTGCCGTTGATGTGGCAATGGCTGCTCCCTTGATGCCCATCGCAAGCGGAAAGATGCATACGTAGTCGAGTATGATGTTGATGATGGAAGGAACTATCTCGCACATCATGGCGTACTTAGGTGATCCGTCGAGTCGGATGACGAACATACCGATGAATGTCACCATGCATCCCAGTAGCGCAGGCAGTATCCATAGCATATAGTCGAGTACGAGGCTCATGAGTCTGTCGTTTCCTCCGAATAGGCGTGCCGTAGGCTCAGGAAAGATGAAGATGAACAGACTTACAATGCTCATCAGTGTCACGGAGGCGGTGAGAGCCTGAGTGACGTTGATGCTGGCAGCTTTCTTGTTGCCGTGTGACAGATGAATGGCAGCCACGACGGACACTCCGCTGCCGAACATGAGAGCCAGGCCTGTAGCTAACAGAAAAGGCGGTGCGGCAATGTTGACCGCGGCCAGTGCGTCACTGCCCACTCCTCTTCCCACGAATATGCCGTCGGCCAAATTGAATAAAGCTCCAAACAAAAGTCCTAATAATGTCGGCACGAACAATTTAATAAACAGGCGTGTCACGTTCGTCTTGCCGAAGTCTAAAGCGTCTCTCTCCATATTGTCTTATACATAAATGTAAAAGGGCTGGATAAGATTTAGGAGGCTCATGCCAACCATCTTATCCAGCCCTGTTTCCTTACAGTGCCCTCCGATGAGCGCCGCAAAGGTAGTGTAATATTGTGAGATAATCAAATGATGGACTTATTTTGTGTCAGAATGACTCGTTTCTTTTTCTTGCATATTCTATATAAGATATGATACAGGTTAATATCAAAGGAACGTTATGTCGGGATGTGCTATGAGACAGATGACAGTACTCCGGTCGTCTGCTTGCTGTCCGTTCGTGTTGTTAAAATAAGTTAAACCCAAATCGGTCATTAGGATTTCTCGGTGCTGTATGGCAGTGAGAAAT
>CALCEL010000057.1 GCA_937900485.1 uncultured Prevotellaceae bacterium | reverse complement strand
CTATTATTTTGTTGATTGTTAAATAATTAAATAGTTTTCAAGGGACGACTATATAGCATATGCACTTTCCTTGGTTCTATCAAAATTAAGACCAACAAGTTCACCCTTACTGTTAACCACAGCACTTCCACTATTTCCAGACGAAGTCTCAGTGTTTGCGAGGAAACAAGCGATTGGCAACGAATTCTTATCAGCTGACATTACCTTAGAAAATGATTGTGACATATAATAGTCTTGACAACCCGTCTTAGATAACGATATCCCCAACATATCACTAACACAGCTCATCTCCATCACAGCCCCAGGAGCGAAACGCATAGTATGGTTGGCATCATAAGAAATGGTCTCTCCTCTTCTCATGTCACATAAAACTTGCATATACACCTTATATAATCTTGTGTTCAACCGTCTTAACGATGTTTCCTCTCTCATCTGTTTGCGAACTCTAATTGTATAGAGGTCAATACAGAACCGATACAACGAGTCGTCACGCAGTTTCTGGAGACCACTATCAACAGAATTATCAAGAATCTCCCTTAACTTCATCTCATTTGTGAGTACACTATTACGAAACAGTGCGTCAAGATCACAACTCTTTCTCAAAATCTCTGGAAGATACTCATCCGGCACAGACTCCCGGTATATTTGAGTCAACACCTTAAGCATTTGCAAATCTTCATCAAGATTAACGTTTGTGAAATACTCCTCAACATTCCTATATAAATCATCAAGTTGATTTCGCATATCCTCATCACGACTTTTCCTCCCCGCCCTATCAATAGCCATAAGTTTCTCAAACTTACCAGCGAAAGGTATGACTGTAGCTCCCGCACCTACATACTGGCTAAAAGCCTCACTCATATGATTGTATATCGTCAGTTTTGAATACACGCTATCAATCTTCTCGACTATGTCTGCGCCATATTTTCTAATGCGACTTTCGTCACCATTCACCCATGCTTGCAGTTTTTTATCCTCACGTTTCTTTATCTCCACGACACAATTACGTTTCACTCCCTCAATCTCTCCAACAGAACGAATATAGACATTCATCAACTTACCTATAGCAATATCATAGTAAGACTTTTCTGTATCGGTTGCCCCATCCCTTAGTTTCTTCATCAGATCAATCTTAGCTTTAAGAAAACGCACCCTGAGTTTCGTGTCATAATTAACGACTCTGTCTACAGCTGATGACGGAATAAACTTACGGGTTTGTGATGGATATCCTAAAGTCATAACAAAATCTCCTTGAGAAACTGGCTTTTTCGCAAAACGTAACCATTTTTTTGGTCTGAAAGGAACATTATTAACATCATAATACGACGGAATATTTCCTTTTGAAACATACACACGAAGAAGAGCGAAATCACATGCATAACGTGGCCATCGCCAATTATCTGAGTCTCCCCCATAATTTCCAAGCCACTTAGGAGGACAAGCAACGACACGCACATCCTTGAAGGTCCTATAACGCACCATAATATACTGGTTTCCCCCCATCATACTATATATCTTTCTGCTCACACCATACGGTTCACCTTTAACACTCATTAGCGCTCTCGTATTTTGATCCGCAATACGTTCTTTAACATCCACATTCGAAACCGTATCTGTACCACTTAGAACAAGAGACGTCACATCCTCACAAGAAAGCATCTGATGTATTTCCAAATTAGGGATATGAACCTCTTGCTCACGTGAGTCTGCCCAACAACCATATTTAACAAAATCCTTATCTTTTGCAGAAAGCTGTTGAATATACCTACTTACGCAGTGCCAATTAGTCAACACCAAACCATTAGAAGACACAAAAGAAGCAGAAGCAAAAGGAGATGACACGCCATTGTCGCCGCTCATTGACAGTACAGTTCCGGACAAACACTTACTATTCATGTCATATAGCTCTTTCTTTGTCATCCTCATTCCCGCACTTCTCAACCGACCGAACAAATCATCTTCAATCACTTGATTAGGCAGCCACATACCAGAAACACCATCACTACGCAAATCAAGGTCGTAACGCTTTTGCACACGGCACACAAAATCATTTCGAAGAGAGTCAACAACCAATTTATTGTTACCGAAAACAGTTTCCATATTACCTGAGTACAAGAATTGATACCCAGTAGACAATTCATTCTCCAAAAATGCTTTCACGCCTTCATCCATAAATGGGACAACATGACTCAACAGTTGGAAATAAAACTTGTATACATCCTCGGCTCTAAGTTGTTTAAGAACCGACACTGACAATTTTTTCAGATTACTTATGCCATATTGCGATGATGCAAGCTGGTTGTCGCCGAGATCTGTCTGTTGAACCAAACCATCCAGAGGCAACGTTGACACACTGATTTTTTTGTACCTTAAACGAGCGTTAGACTGACTTGAGTCCACAAAACGTTTGAAAGACTCATCGCTGTCAAATTCACCATATCCTGCTTCAATAGCAAACAAATCATAATCACCTAATAAAGGAGGATAAACGTCCTCAACCATATCTCCAGGCTGCGCTACATAATTAAATCTGGCATAATCCATTATACTTGGAGTCGTTCCATTAACAGCGCAAAAAGATGGACTTCTCAGACTGTCTGTTGGGTAAGAGGACGAAGCAAGAAAGTTGTGTTCCAATCCAAGACAATGACCAATCTCGTGTGAGGCTGCATATCTGATTATTCTCTTCAACGTCACATCATCAACACCATCTGCCACTGTTTTATTATACGCACCAGTCTGCAAAACTATCCATGATGTTAATTTTTCCACCACATTTCTATAAAAGAGGACGTCAGCCTGAAGTATCTCTCCACTCCTCGGATCCGTCCAATGACATCCCATTGCATTAGCGAAATCACTATCCACGTAAAAAAAGCTGTTATTGCGGAAATCAAATGGGTCAAATTCATCTCCTGCATCCGCAAAAGTCATAGTCTTAATAACGCCATGGTATCCTATACGATCAAAAGCACGGTTCCAGTCTTCTATTCCGAGCTTAATGGCGTCTCTCCACAACATAGGGAACGCATCATCTATATAAAATAAAATATTCTTGCGTTTGTTCAAATCAAATCTGTTGATAAACGTCTTGTTATCAGACTTAAATCCCAAACGTTTGTCAACTGGACGCCCCTGCATAGGTTGTCCGTTCAAAAGCATAAGACTTTTTCTTATAGTAATATGAAAGTCACCTTTATCCGACTCATAAACATACCTCACACTTACTTCCAAATGAGATGCGTCTCCATAAACCCTTACTATATCCGTCTCGTCTTCCTTCATTTTGCCTGGTAGCAACTTGCCAGACAAGATATCCACCCCACGAATAATACTCTTGAAAACATCGTCCACATTTACCATTATCTGTCCGGCCTTTCTTTCCAAAACGGCAAAACGTAATATCTGCGGACCTCTTTTTTCATCGTCAGACACCAACAACAGAGAGTCGCCTTTATCCACAAAACGTACCATCTGCGGATTATACACTCTCAGTCCGGCACACAATTTCATATTGCCTAATTCCCTTGGTTCACTGACCTTCTCCACACGTGCAGCGAGAACATAGTCTTGCCCTATAAACGAAGAAGGTATACTAACAGTATGTCCAAACATCATTACAGACGACACCAACGACAATAACGTCAGAAACAGTCTTTTCACCATTTCTTTCATCATATCAACAATCATCACGAGACTTAATGCAAACATTATTTAACAATCAATAAAAGACACCAAAACTTACTCCCCCACCAAAAGCATTTGTATCCTTATCTGTAGAAATCACATGTCCGTAAGCCTTAACAAAATACTCACGACACACATCCTTTATGGTCATAGGGAACTGATAACTCACGCTTGCTTTTCCTTGTAAAAAACTTGCGCTCCAAAATGTCATATCTGGAACAAGCACATTGACAGCGTAATCTGTAGTCTCATCATTTAGCTGAAGATTAGACTTAGCAGACACATGATATCCAAACACTCCTTCCACCCACAAGGCACGTTGTTTCTTACTGAACAGACTTGTACCACCCTCAACGAGGACATCAACACCTGCCACCTCAAGCGAAGACTCTGGAAGATGATACTCCTCCCTGTTATAATTATAACCCAAATGAGCTCCGGCGTATGATTTCACCTTACCATCCATTGTCCACGCCATACGATAATGAAGATCAGCAACGTAATCCGTCATCTCATATCTTTTTTTCGTCTCCAGTGTCGTCTCCCACCACCTTGAAGTGATACCAGTCTGAGCATCGGTTTCATACTTCATACTTTGGCGATACTCATCACCATATGATGGACGAAAAGCGAATCTGAAATCTATCTTATGAGACACTCCGTTACTTTGTGAGAACACGTTGCAAGTCTGAAAAGCCACCTCTTTTCTACTGTATTTTCCCGGCATATATTTATATATACCGAAAATATCCTCAACGGCCTTATTGTAGGTCAAAGATGAGAGTGACCGAGAACCACCATGACTAAAAGAGAAAGTAAGTTCTGCTCCCAACTCATGGTCAACATACTCTCTCTGATAACCTGTATAACCACCTGTGACACTTGTGGCGTTTTCCAACCCTGTGAAAGTATAAAAAACATAGTCCGCATCAGTATTCACAACTTTATAGCTATCCAGCTTCTCCTTTCTTCGTTTATAATGCGCACTCACCCCCATCACCACATCACTTTTCTTATATGTCACAGCAGGAGTGATACGATATTCCGCCAAGTTCACACGTGAACGTGGGTCACGCAAGCGACTCAAATCACCAACACTATAATCCAATCGAAATCCATAAGTCAACCCGTTGAAGTCCACGGACGAAATAGCAGCTGTCAGTTCCACATCTTGTCTGTCATAGCTACCAGTCACAGAACTTCCTGAGACATAAGGGTCAGAGTGGTACGTTCTAATGACATCAGACCAGCCACGATTAAACATACGTCCCATACCAAAGCTGACGCTACCATAGCCCAACACATACTTACTAAGTCTTTTAAACGCATCAGCATAAAAAGAAAGATTATTATTTCTATCACCGTTCTGAACAAGATAATGCGTCCCCTCATTATGATTGAAGTCAGCATAAGCCATACCACGTTCACTTACACTGTCACGAGCCATGCCGGCAGGGTTCATTGTATGTTGCCATAAGTTCTTCATCTCATCAGAGAGACGAGTCTCATAACTGTTTGGCGATTCCATAGTCTGGGCATTGACACCTGTCGCAATACATACCAATACGTTCAATATGACACACAGTTTGTTCATAACGGAGATAGAAATAAATACAATTACATTTACTCCGGCAACATGTACCTATCACATGACATAACACGCAGCGGAGTTTATACACATATTATATATATACAATCAGTTTTCACTTATACTGGCCAATCTGCAGTTGCTCATCACGTGTTGCGACAGCCCAGTCAGCACAACTATTGTTAGAATCCATGAGTATAGAGCGCCCATCTACGGTAACACTCTCCTGTTTACGATACATCACCTCTCCTGTATAAGAACTCGTGCTAGAGGAAACCACGTAACCAGCATCCACATAATCACAGAAACGCTTTGTATTAACCTCCACACCAGATGTCTTATTCTTAAGGATATCAACTCCGTCAATAATATACTTAGCCGGGATTTTCTTGTATTTTGCTCCACTCACCTTACCATAACTATAAACCTCGGCAAAAACTGTTGTGTCAGACACGTCAACAGTAGTGTTGAATATTGCGACACCACAAGGACCACCCTGAGTGAGATTCATATTTGACAACGTCGGATATGCAGTATAGACAAGAGTCAAAGCTGGCACATCAGGATTGTTTGTAGTCTTTCCGCTTGCATCCTTAGCCTCAAAATCAGAGTTAAGGAGATTATAGATATCCGCTCCTGACTCTGTATGATCTATAGCGCTGTTACAAATCACCACATTCTTACCTGGAGCGACCAGATACTCTTTATCAGCAGGAATTCTGAACACCTGCTTCATATATACTGTGTCAGACTCTTCCGTAATAGTATAAGCAGGCTTTGATTCTGTCTCCATGAATCCGACATACAATCCAGACACGTCAATAGTGTCATCACCATTATTATACAGCTCAACGAATCGTCCTGCTAAATAGTTTTTATTATTAGAGTCCTTGCATCCCTGATAATACACCTTACTGATAAGTATTGACTGTTTCTTACTTACCACCAAAGAGAGATAATGTTCAGATGTCGTGGCTATTGCAACATCAGAAGACATACCAGACAATATGTACGTACCATTCTGTACAGTCTCACTTGTCAACACAGTATACTCGTCTGATGAGATATTCCATGAGCATGAGGTTGAATAAACACCAGGTATGACACCAGTCAAAACGGCCTTACCGGTATTATCTGTCACTGCTGTGTATGTACGTCCCTCTCCCTCAAACGTCACAGTATGTCCAGACAAGTCAAGCCCCGTCATGTTATCAGGTGCCACAATATACACTGTCACATCAAATCCTGATACGCCATCACTATCAGAAGAACAACTCATCAACACTGACAATGCGGAGAGCATAGTCAGCAGACACACAAAAGAAAATCTTTTTCCTTTCAAATTCATAACTTACAAATTAAATAATAAATAAATATATAATGTTTTCATCATCTAATAACGATTTGTTATCCGTCCAAGTCTTACAGCTTAAAGGACAACTCAAAGCCAAAGCTAAACGAGCCTGTATTTCTCTGAGTGAGAGTGGAAGACGATGACGAAGACAGATATGGCTCATAGAAAAACATATTGTTCACATACATAGAGAGTGAGCCAAACGTTCCCAATTCCTTTGTCAGACGTCCCGACACCATCCAAGTGATAGGATTCTTTGTCGGCGTGCTCTTTGTATCCTCCTCTATCTGGTCATGCAAGCTTATACCTTTTATTGTATAATTCTCATCCGACAACATATCGTCCGTTATCTCATGATACGTAAGGTCTGTATCTATCCATCCAATCGGATTCCTTCCAGGAGCATAGCTACGAGAGTAGTTATACCAAATGGCCTGTCCGGTCAGCGAAGCTACCATCTTAATGACCGGGATGTGTGTCACCAGACGCAGGCTCGTATTAAACTGACGATATATGTCATAATCCGTATCTGCTCTGTAGACAATCTTAAACGGAGTAGTTCCGTACTGCTTATACTCCGTAGGCAAGCTATGCGGGTTAGACACAGTAATGCCTTTAGTATATGACTTTGACTCCGTGTATGCTCCATTAAGATATACATGTGTCTTCAACACCTCTATCTCTCCCAAATCAAAATCCAGCTCCACTCCCTTGTTTACTGTGACACTATTGTTAGCCAACTTACCTGTGGTAGAGAACAGCGTATCCGTTCTCTCAGGATTATTCCAGTCAACAATAGTCATTCCATTCTGCGTAGTCAATCCCTTATTGATAGAGAAATAGTCAGATGTGAACGTGTAATATTCCTGTGCAGAGCTGAATCCGTTTCCGGTTTTCTCATGATAGCCAATGATACTGATCTTACGTTTGTTCGGCAGTTTCAGGTCCAAGCCTACCTCAAACTTTCTGTTCGTGGCATTTTGCAGGCCTAACGTACGTTCCACCTGATACACCTCGGTTCTATACAGCAACAACTGTCCCGAAGAATTATCCTGAGGCATGTAATTGGCAGCCACCACATCCGTGTAATTCTTGTCAGGATAGAGATAAGCCAAACTCGGCGTCTTGGATGTCAGTCCATATCCTAATCTTATATCCAGCCATCTTGTCACATCAAAACTGGAGTTAATTCTTGGAGAGAGACTAAGAACAGACTCACTCATAAAAGGCTGCACCGCAGTGAAACGCACACCCGCCTGTACAACCACCTGCCTATCATCCGCAAACATCCAAGTCAGTTTATCCTCCGCGAACACATTGAACTGTTGCAATCCGGGAACATCAGAGAATGAGCGAACTCTTCCATTCGATTTCGGGTTTAGGGGTAGTGAGTCATTGTCATTGTAGTATCCCCTTCCACTGTTCCAGTCATAATGATACTCCACTCCCAACTTGAAATTCTGGTTCGTATCGCCAGCCCTCACATAGAACTGATCTGTCAGTTTTGCCGTAACATTACCCGGCTTACTCTCTGTGCCGCCGCTGGCAAAATAAGACGTGTTCACCCAAGGCACGAAATAGTAACCAGACTCTGTCGCCGTCAGAATAGGCAGCAGACCATTAGGATTGGCGACGCCGCAATTCTCTCTTCTTGTTGTCTGTTCATTCAAGGAGAGTGAAAGGGTGTAACTGACTGTACGAGCAAAAGCCTTATTAACAGACAGTTTACCATTGTGACTCAGAGACAGACTGCTGTTCTTATAGTCCGCCACATTGCTCTGGCTAACAGCATCCGGGTCATTACCATTCCACTCTCTGCTGAAATTATAACGTACCTTAGTCGTCGTATGCCATTTCTTTGAGAAGTCATATGCCACATTGACGGAGCCAGTATACCTGTCAAAAGACTCTGACTTCATTCTCGGATCACTCCATGCGTTAGCATAGTCAAAGGAGAAATTCACCGTTCCCACCTTCGACGAGTTGGGCATAACGAACTTTAGTCCCTTACTGAGCGAGTAGTTACGCATAGCAGGATTCACCTTCACCTTGGCCATCCATGGTGTCACACCCACCCTACTGTTTATCACAGTCATTCCGCTAGTGAAATCACCATACTCAGCAGACGCTATACCTCTGATAACCTCCACAGACTCTATATCATCCGCACTGATTGTACGCAACTGCGTTCCGACATTGGCAGTCGACTCAAATGCGCCATGAGCCATGGTTCCATTATTTGATATCTGCACTCCGTCTATCATGATGCTTGACCCGAAAGTGGCGTTTTGTCCTCCTTTCAGCGTTCTCAGCGTAAGGTACGACTCATCAGTGAGACTTGTGTTTTTTATCAGATTTCCAGGCACCAGCTGCATGATGTCATCAAGCGAGAAAGCCTGGAGATGATCTATCGCCTGTCGAGTGATGAGCGAGCTGGTACTCTCACCTGCCACGTTTTGTTTCGCCACGACCTCAACCTCCTTGAGCGCAAGAGAAGACACCACCATCTTGAAATCCTGTCTAAGATCCTTAGAGATGTTCACCTTTCTCTTTATAGCCTGATAACCGACATAACTCACCGTAACGTCATACTCACCACACGGCACATCAGACATGACGGCGTCGCCATTGATGTCAGTAGCGGCGTACAAACCGAGTTGCTTTAACTCACAGCGAGCTAAGATTACCGGCTCATTGTTCTCATCGACGACATGAAAAAACAAACGGCATGTATTAGATGACCTTACAGACGCCTTATTACCTATACTATCATTCAAGGAGAAAGCACTCGCCACGGAGATGCTTCCGAACAAAAAACACACAAAAAAGCACAACAGACCTTTCTTGTTAATCTGACAATCTGACATCACTAATAATCCTTAATTTGCGTTCAATTTGTAATATCAAGAAAAAAAATCTGTTCCCTAATAAAGAAGCGAAAAACGCTCACACAAAAAAACAACAACTAAATAACAACAGGTGAACCTCTCTTGGAGAAAATATCACAAATAAACACAACGCATTTATATACTTAACACAAAAGGAAGCTCAAAACGGCGACCTTGAAACTAACGTGTGCAAATATAGGCATTTTCCAATTATTAAAAAGACGCGATGCACACCTTTTTATAAAAAAGGACATCCCAATGCCCTAAATACTCAAATGAAGGTAGCAAATGGAAACGGTAAAGTAGACAAACTCAACAATGTGACGAGTCAATCATCATCTTATTGCCATTAAGACGCATCGTGATTCCCTTTACGTCACCAGCCAGCAGTAAGCTAGGCGGCACAACACCATTACCATACATCGTCAAGGCTTCCCGTATGCGTTTGTACACGCAAATAGACAGCACTCCCATATTATTACGTAGGTTAATCTCCACACACGGATGAAGCTTCACCTTGCCATCATGTCTACAAACCAACATGTCTATACCGACAACCCCTCGATAGTGTCCACATAGCCGTTTCCTCAAGCTCTCTACAGAATACAACTCCACCAGATCCAGCAAATACTCGCTAATCCCTGTCGACAGCACCCTGGAACGGAGAGACTCCTGCGATTCCACGAGGTTATACCCGTACTTACCTCCCTCGGACGTTTCAAACACTGAGTAGCCCAGAAACGACACATCATCACCGACACTAAATTCCAAGGCGAAGTCAATCAACTTATCATCATAAAAATCATCCACCAACAACCCGCCAAACTGTTCCACCGCATTTCTGACTCGTCTCATGTCATAAGGATAGCCGACATCAGCCCTCCACACGCCCTTACCACTCGAAGACCATGGTGTCTTGAATATCACAGGACTATCCGGGCATGAGCCATTCATACGATTAACATCATCAAGAGAAATCATACGCATACCTTGCCCCACGAGAAGGTCCCCCACTTCGTCAAAACGCGAGTCGCAGAAAAGCTCACCAATATATGAACACGCAAAGCTTCTGGACGACAACTGACGATACTCCGACAAACGCTCTCTATCCGGCATAAGCTGGGCGTTCACCCCGACACCGGCGAAGCGATTGAACACAGGCAAGTTCCACCCCCACGGACAAGGAGACAAAGAAGCTATCCTGTCATCGTCTGAATCCAGCACATGCATACACTCCCATATGCGCTTCATGTCATCATCGGTTCCTCCTGCACCTAACACACGCCACAACATCCCAATCGTGTCGGAGTCCACAAGACGAACCGTGTCATCACTCATCAAGATGCAATCGCCTTCCTCTGCCCACCATAACGGAAGGACAGCAAGACCATCTTCCATCATTCTCACACCTTTAGGAGGAATGTAATGACCATTACCACAAGCAAGAGCGAAGTCGCTCGACGGATTAAACACCAGTAACCTTGACATATATAACAAGAAAAAAGCGAGATGCCACATACATGAAGTCACTCACATAACAATGGCATGCTCGCTAAGACATATTAGAAGGCCCCCGGATGGAGGCAGTCAACTCACTTTCTCTTATTCTCGAAGTCTACAATCTTATCCTTATTTGACAACAAGAAATCAATGTCGTCATACGCGTTCATCAGACAATACTTCTTGTAAGAGTTGATATCGAAATGCTCACTACGTCCTGTTGCCAGGTTAGTGACAGTCTGATTAGGCACGTCGACCTTGACCTGCATCTCAGAGTTCTCCGCGATGCTCTTGAACAGCTCCTGCTGGAATTCCTTAGTGACGATAACCGGCAGCACGAAACAGTTCAGGAGGTTATTGCGGTGAATATCCGCAAAGCTTGATGAGATGACAACCCTCACTCCATAACCTGCTATAGCCCACGCCGCATGCTCACGGCTGGAGCCTGAGCCCCAGTTCTGTCCGCCCACAATAATCTCATGCACGCCTTTACGAGGAGCCTCTTTGAACTCCGGCTTATTCATGACGAAGTCTTCCACCGTTTTACCGTCAGCGTCATAACGAAGGTCGTGCATGAAAGCGTCACCGAAGAACTTAGGGTCACGGGTAGTGCTGGCAAGATATCTTGCTGGTATAATCAAGTCTGTATTACAGTTGTCAATCTCAATCGGAATACATGTTGACTGTATGATGTCGAATTTTTCTTTTGCCATTGTCTTAAAGTTTTCTTGGGTCTGTAATAACTCCTGTCACAGCGGATGCCGCAACAACAAGCGGAGAAGCTAACACCGTACGCGCGCCAGGACCTTGACGTCCCACAAAGTTTCTGTTGCTCGTTGAGATAGAGAGCTTACCTGCAGGAACCTTGTCCGGATTCATGGCAAGGCAAGATGAGCATGACGGGAGACGCAGCTCAAATCCAGCGTCCTCGAGTATTTTATCTATACCCTCCTCCACAATCTGCTTTCTCACTAACCATGAGCCTGGCACCAGCCATGCCACGACGTTATCAGCTTTCTTCTTACCTTTGACGACAGACGCAAAGGCGCGAAAGTCCTCGATACGTCCATTTGTGCACGCACCAAGGAACACATAATCCACAGGAGTGCCCTCCAGTTTCTGTCCAGGCTTAAACTGCATATAGTCCAACATACCGAGGAACTGACTCTTCTCAGCCTCAGGAATCTCATCAAGAGAAGGTATACACTCGTCGATAGCTATTCCCGCTCCAGGATTTGTACCGTATGTGATTCGCGGAGCGATGTCAGCAGCGTTATATGTCACCTCCTTGTCAAACACCGCGTCGTCATCACTCTTCAGTTGTCTCCACTTCTCGACTGCAGCGTCCCACTCAGCGCCCTTAGGAGCATACTCACGTCCTTTCAAATAAGCGAACGTCGTCTCGTCCGGAGCGATAAGACCAGCTCTACTACCCATCTCGATAGAAAGGTTAGACAAAGTGAGTCGTCCCTCCATGGACATGTCACGGATGACACTTCCCGCATACTCCACGGCGTAACCTGTAGCGCCTGATGTCGTCATCTGAGCCATTATGTACAACGCCACATCCTTAGCCGTCACGTTAGGTCTCAGCGTTCCCTCAACATTGATACGCATTGTCTTAGGCTTAGACTGTAAGATACACTGAGACGCGAGAACCTGAGCCACCTCACTTGTTCCGATACCCATGGCAATAGCGCCGACAGCGCCGTGTGTGGATGTATGAGAGTCACCACACACAATCGTCATACCAGGGAGAGAGAGAGCCTTCTCAGGACCCACAACGTGTATGATACCGTTATCTTTAGTACCCATAGCGAAGTGCTTGATGCCGAACTCAGCACAGTTTGCCTTAAGAGTCTCGACCTGCTTACGTCCCACTGGATCATTGATGACATCCTGTTGGTCTGACGGAGTGTTATGATCAGGCATTGCCACGATGTGGTCTGCTCTAAAAGCCTTGATGCCCTTGTCACGCAAGGTGTCGAACGCCTGAGGAGAAGTCACCTCATGAGCGTAGAGCCTGTCTATATAAAGTTGCGTAGGACCGTCCTCCACATTCTGAACGACATGAGCGTCCCAAATCTTATCGAAAAGAGTTTTTCCCATATAATGTATGTTAAACCTTAATTCTTGAATTTATTTATCGCGTCAATATATGCCTCCACGCTGGCTGTCACAATATCCGTGTTAGCCGCAAAGCCATAGTATGAGCGTCCATCATAATCCACAGTCTGATGTACCTTCGCCAAGTCATCAGAACCTTTACTGATAGCCTGTATAGTGAACTCCTTCAGAACCATCTCACGCTTAATGATTGTCTTCAAAGCCTTGATTGCAGCGTCCACAGGACCATTTCCGCTGGCTGCAGCCTCAAAGTGCTCGTTAGCCACCTGCAATCCGATACTTGCCACGCTACGTGTGCCCTTACCTGCTGTTACCTGCAGATAATCCAGCTTAACGGAGTGTGTGGCAGCGCGCTCTGCTCCGGCGAGCACTAAGATATCATCATCAGTAACCTCCTTTTTCTTATCGGCAAGCTTTAGGAACTCCTGGTATATAGCGTCAAGTTTCTCGCCCTCGATATCCACTCCGTTGACATGCAGACGATGCTTGAGAGCCGCGCGTCCAGAACGCGCTGTGAGCACGATAGCGTTGTCATCGATACCCACCTCCTTAGGATCCATAATCTCGTATGTGGAAGCGTTCTTCAACACGCCGTCCTGATGAATACCTGAGGAATGAGCGAAAGCGTTCCTTCCGACAATCGCCTTGTTAGGCTGCACAGGCATATTCATGAGACTGCTCACCATACGGCTCGTAGGATAAATCTTCGTCGTGTTGATGTTGGTCTCGATTCCAAGGTCCGGATGAGTCTTGAATATCATAGCGACCTCCTCAAGAGACGTGTTGCCGGCTCTCTCACCTATTCCGTTGATGGTGACCTCCACCTGACGTGCTCCGCCCAAGACACCAGCCACGGTATTAGCTGTCGCCATGCCAAGGTCATTATGACAGTGGGTTGACAAGATAGACTTTCCAGCGGCGAATGCGTCGACATGCTCATACAGGTACTTAATCTTCTCATGATACTCATTAGGCACCCTGAAGCCCGTCGTGTCCGGAATGTTACATACCGTGGCTCCAGCCTTAGTGACAGCGTCTATCACACGGGCGAGGTACTCATTGTCTGTCCGTCCAGCGTCCTCAGCATAAAACTCCACATCCTCCACATATCTCTTGGCGTACTTGACAGCAGCCACCGCACGCTCGATAATCTCCTCACGGTTACTGTTGAACTTATACTTGATATGAGAGTCTGACGTGCCAATACCTGTGTGGATACGTCCACGCTTAGCGAATTTCAACGCCTCAGCAGCCACGTCAATATCTTTCTGCACAGCTCGTGTAAGAGCACATATGGTAGGCCAAGTCACAGCCTTTGAGATCTCAACGACTGAGTTGAAGTCGCCAGGACTGGAAACCGGGAAACCCGCTTCTATTACATCCACACCAAGCGTCTCCAACTGACGAGCCACTTGAATTTTCTCTACAGTGTTTAACTGACAGCCGGGAACCTGTTCTCCGTCACGCAACGTGGTATCAAATATGTAAAGTCTATCCATTTTACTCTTATTTTTTATTGGAGTGCAAAATTAGATATTTTTTCATTGCCGACAAAGGAAATAATAATAATTTGCGGTTTTTGGAGTCTTTTATCTTATACAATACCGCAAAACGGGGCCGAAATTGTTACAATAAAAAACTTGCGCTGTTTGCCCACACAATAAAACGGCACAAAAACACATTCCTCGCCTCTCATCTTAACAACGCCACACGCGCCGCTGCTCTTACGACAACATCGTGAACCGGCACAACATAACATACCATATGGTCTCACGTCGGCGTTTGACTCACAAGCGAAAAGACAACTGACACGGGACTGACGTCATGCATGCGATGTAAACGCACACACCGCAAGATGTAGTCACACCTACGCACATAATGACAATACGACAAAAAAAGAACGCCCAAGCATTTTTTAACACTCTTTTCCTAATAAATTAGGAGCAAGTATCATATTTATTTATTAAATTCGCGCCTGGTTTATTACGTTAATTGTTTTTAATTTTCGGAACATACAAATTTGTTCCTTATCATCACGGGAAAAGTCGGGGCTATGCCCCCGTTTACGCCCTTTAAAGTAAGAAAGTAGCAGAAGACTATGATGCTCAAGCAAACAAAGATTGTCGCATCAATCTCAGACCTGAGATGCGAGGTGGACTTCATCAGATCTCTTTTTGAGGCTGGTATGAACGTCGTACGAATGAACACTGCTCACGGCACACGTGAGGGAATGGACAAACTCATAAACAACGTCCGAGAGGTAAGCAACAGAATTGCCATACTCATAGACACTAAGGGTCCGGAGGTTCGCACCACTAAACTGGCGAACATGGAGGACTCAGAGCAAATTCAGTTTCATATAGGTGACAAGGTAAGGGTTATCGGCGACCCTAACGTCGAGACATCACACGAGCAGATCTCCGTATCATACGTGAACTTTGTCAACGACCTTCACGTGGGCGATGATATACTCATCGACGACGGCGAGCTTGAGTTACGTGTCATGGAGAAAGGTAACGATTTCCTCGTGTGTGAGGCTCAGAACGAGGCGTCACTCGGACACAGAAAAAGCGTGAACGTCCCAGGAGTACGCATCAACCTGCCATCACTGACTGAGAAAGATAAGACAAACATCAAGTACGCTATCGAGCGCGACATAGACTTCATCGCTCATTCTTTCGTACGCACGAAACAAGACATACTCGACATACGCGAGATCCTCGACCAGTACGGAAGCGACATTAAGATTATCGCTAAGATCGAGAACCAGGAGGGTGTGGACAATATCGACGAGATCCTCGAGGTTGCCGACGGCGTAATGGTGGCCAGGGGTGACCTCGGCATTGAGGTGCCACAGGAGAAGATTCCAGGCATACAGCGTATACTGATTAAGAAATGCGTACTCGCCAAAAAGCCGGTGATCGTAGCTACACAGATGCTGCACACGATGATTAAGAACCCACGCCCTACACGCGCTGAGGTTACAGACATCGCCAACGCTATCTACTACCGCACCGACGCCGTCATGCTCTCAGGCGAGACTGCATACGGAAAGTATCCGGTGGAGGCCGTGCAGACCATGGCGAAGGTGGCAAAGCAGGCGGAGACAGACAAACTGCCCGACAACGATATCAAGATTCCTCTCGCTGAGAACACCGACGTCACAGCATTCCTCGCCAAGCAGGCGGTCAAGGCCACTAACGTGATGCCGATCAAGGCAATCATCACCGACAGTTTCTCAGGCACAACAGCAAGAAACCTCGCTGCTTTCAGAGGCAAGTATCCTGTATTGGCAATATGCTACAAGGAGAAGACAATGAGACACCTCGCTCTCTCTTACGGCGTGGAGGCTATCTACATGCCAGAGAAGGCTAACGGACAGGCTTACTACTTCGCCGCACTGCGTAAGCTCATGGATGACGGAGTGCTCAAGGAGTCCGACATGGTAGCATACCTGAGTAGCGGTAAACAGGGAACACAGACTTCATTCCTCGAGATAAACACAGTTGGAGACGTGCTGAAGGCGGAGCTTGACTACGTGTTGCCAAACCGCAAGAGATACTTGTAAATAACACATAAGCACAATACAAAGAGGGTAATGTACGTGACTGACGACATTACCCTCTTTTCGTATCATTCCCATCGTTCAGACATCACCAGATTTCCTATACTCACATCCTTTTCTGTTGTCCGAAACTCCTCTTTTTTCGTTGCCACGTGTCAACGAAAAAATGACTTCTGAAATTTTCCCGTGTCTTATTTGACGTCTGAAATTCTCAGGTTAGGACGTTGAAAAGTTCAGGTTAGGATTTTTAGATTCTCAGACCTGCGTATAGACTACAACCTAACCTGAGAATTTTTAAAAAGACACCTAAGCTTTCCAATCATCTTGTTTTAAGATTATCAATAAGTTAACCCATTTTTGAATAAAAATGGGCATAGGAAATTTGGTGACAAACCAAATTGTCCGTTATTCCACCTGTATTTTTTCCTTCTCCAGGCATGTCATATTGATGAAAAAGACGGCACAGATGACCGTAATCCAAAAGGGAGTGTTGCTTTGCAAGCAAAGCATGCGTGAGCCAACCCACTCATCGACGACGCCGCCTACGCCTCGATTAGCACAATACAAAAAAAGTCTGAATCCGAGGATTCAGACTTTTTCACTTATGCCTACAATTATGTGAGAAATCACACTCAACGGACATCGGCTTTTCCATACACAAATGTCGTCACGCTTCTCTTCGGCAACACATTACCTACTGGCACAGGTTTAAGGTTCTCTCCTGTCGCGTCAGATGTACGGTATGCTTTGACATATCGCTTCTTCACGCCCAGTGACTTGACGAGCTCGAGAGTGAACGGCTTGTCGTCAGAGCTATAGTTAATCGCCACGACAGCCACCGTGCCGTCTGTGTTATGATAAGCTGAGACCATCACCCCTTTGGCGTCAGTATCGTCAGACACACTCAGACGCACAGCTCCAGGTCGCACGAATCTGCTATAGTTGCCCAAGGTCCACATCAGCTTTGAGTCAACAACCATATTCTCTTTAGCCACACGCATATTCTTTCCGTCGCGCATACGCTCACCTCGCCTGTACATCCTCATAAGCCCGTCTTTATAGTCGCCTCCTGCTGCGCGCCACCACTGCCAGCTTTTCGCTTTTGCCACGGTAATGTCATAGTGAATCACACGGGCAACATACAAAGCGACCTCCATGGAGAAGTCGAAGCCGCCGCCGCCATGTATCTCCTCGTCATTACCCATAATACACAGCTCTGTCATCCAGAAGTCTGTGCCATATCTCGCCAAGGTGTCCGCAAGTATCTTTCGGTACGCATACAGTCCCTCCTTCTCATACATGGCGTCCGACTCCGTCAGCACCGGCGTGTTGGTCCAATACGAATGTCCAGCGATGAGACGCGGCACATTTGTCAAGTCACCAAGATATGTGGCTGAAGAGTCCGGATTCCAGAATGACTGTATGGCATAACCGCGGCGCCAGTCCGTCTGGTGCGTGGAATACATACAACGGTAGTCACTCGACTCGTTGACAAGTATCTTCGTAGATATGCCGCGTCTGACGAACTCAGAAGACAACGCGCGTGTGATTCTCGCAATCTCCCTGTTCGTGGCTGGCGTACCCTCCTGCTTCGGACCGATCCAGTTCCAATGACCGTCAGGCTCATTCACGGGACAGAGATACGAGAAGCGTATTCCGTCTTCTCTCTCCGCCTGTTCCACCATGTCAGCCATACACGCGGCATAATCGCCATATGCGTCGTCACGCAAATTGAACGTGCCGTCACGTCCGGTATTTGTTCCGAGACCATTTTGCGTGAGATGCACCGGAGGAGTATTATAGAAAGCGATGAACGTGGGCACGCCACGCTCTTTTGCCATACGCAGGAATTGACGCTGTCCGGTCTGAGCTCCGAAACTTTCAGTTCTCGTGTCACGGTTTATCATCGACGAGTCTCCCTGAGAGGCACTGCCACTCCCCGCATTAAAGCGCCAGATGCTCAAGCCGATACCCTTCGGCTTGCCTCTCTCATCTTCCTCAAGAGAGAACAGCCAGTCTGCGACTGTTTGGCGCACCGGCTCGTCCCACGTTCCTATCTGCCAAAAGCTCCAGGCGTCACTTGCCCCGAAGCCATCCATCGTCTGACATCTCTCCGCACCGACGACGTGATGCGTGCCGGAAGCTGACAGGCTGAGCACAGATGTCACGAGAGTGAACAACAAAGACAATAATCTCATACGCATGATTATGTATTATATATAATGTTTAGCTCACAAAGAAGACACTGCGTCATGCAACTGACCAAGAGCTTTCTCAAGGACGCTTCTCTGTGTACCCACGTTGAGACGCATGCATCCTTTGCCCTCGGCACCGAATGACTCTCCGTCATTAAGAGCCAGACGAGCCTTGTTCACAAACAGGTCGACCAACTGCTCATGAGTCAGGTGGAGAGCAGTACAGTCAAGCCAAACGAGATATGAGGCCTCAGGACGCACCGGACGTATCTGTGGTATATACTTCTCACAATAGTCAATCACAAATTCTATATTCCCCTCCACGTACTTCAGCATCTGTCTTCTCCACTCCTCACCATGTTTGAAGGCTGCCACGGTGGCTAACGGAGCGAACATGTGCGCCTCATTAAACTCATTAGCCTCCAGCCAGCCGAAGAACTTCTCCCTGAGGGCATCGTTAGGAACAACGGCCCAGCTACTGACAATACCCGCTATATTAAACGTCTTGGAAGGAGCTGAGAATGTTATGCTTATCTCCGCAGCCTCATCACTAACGGAGGCGAACGGTATGTGCTTATGACCGTAAAGCGCCATATCACAATGTATCTCGTCAGAGATAACCATTATACCTCTCTCCTTACAGAAGGAAGCGAGTCGGCGCAAGGTGTCTCTGTCCCAACATATACCTATAGGGTTGTGAGGATTGGCGAGAATCAGCAGACGACACTTCTCATCGACAACCTTCTCCAAATTGTCAAAGTCCATCTCATACTTGTCGTGTGACACCCTACGCAACGGATTCCATACCACCTCACGCTTGTTGCCCTGAGGCGTCAGGAAGAAAGGATGATAAATCGGCGGCTGGACAATCACCTTCTCATCATCCTTGAGGAATCTGTTGATGACGAAGCCGATACCCTTCACCACACCAGGAATAAACGTCATCCATTCCGGACGCACATCCCACTGATGATGCTCCCTGATCCAACCGGCAATCACCTGCCACATGTCACGAGGGTCCTTAGTGTAACCGAAAAGGCTGTGATTCATCCTCTCCTTCAATGCGTCAGTGATGAAATGGGGTGTCTCCCAGTCCATGTCTGCCACCCACAACGGGATAAGGTCGTCACGGCCATAACGCTCTTTTAACACTGCGTGTTTGAAGTCACTCGAGCCCGTCCTGTCAACAGGCTTACCAAAATCATATATCTCACTCATATAAAACTTGTTTTTCTATATAAATACCATTGTCGACCTATGCTTCGTCAACCTGGACAGCACAACAGATATAGGCATCCGACGACGACGAATAAACATGACGCGAAGATAAGAATAATTCACCAACAAGCGAGACTCTGACACTTTTTATGCCTAAACGACGTCGTCTTTTCGGTAATTATGAATTATTACTTATCTTTGTATCGTATTCATGATATCAGAAACTCAGTACAAGACATCTGCGCATGGGACTTATATTCGACATAAAAAGATTCGCCGTCAACGACGGGCCCGGAATCAGGACAACCATATTTCTCAAGGGCTGTCCCCTACGTTGCGTGTGGTGTCACAATCCGGAGGGGCTGCTCGCCTCACCCGTCAAATTATACACAAGGAAGAAATGTATAGGATGCGCATCATGCGTGGATGTCTGTCCTAACGACAATCTGAGACTGACTGCTGACGGAGTAAAAGACCACGGACATTGCACGCACTGCGGCAAATGTACGGAGGAATGCCCTACCCTGGCTCTGCAGATGGCAGGAAAGGAATGGGAGGACGATAAGTTGTTCGAAGTGATAGAGAAGGAACGACAGGTGATGGAACAAAGCGGAGGAGGCGTGACATTATGCGGAGGCGAGCCTCTCATGCAACCCGAATACGCCACACATCTGCTGACAGAACTGAAACGACGAGGGTTCCACACAACGTTAGACACCACTCTCTACGCCGGAGAGTCCGTCATTTCACAAGTATTACCTGTCACTGACCTCTTCATGGTCGACCTGAAGCATATCGACAGCGAAAGACACCTCGCTTACACAAGAGTAGACAACAAACGGATACTGAGTAACATTCAACTGATATCCGAACGGAAAGCGAGATTCTGGATTCGCATACCACTCATCGACGGCGTGAATGCGGACGATGACAATCTGACGAGAAGCGCTAACTTCTTAGCCGGCCTCACTCATACGCCGGAACAGGTCAACCTGCTCGCTTACCATGACATCGGCGTGGGCAAGCACGAAAGACTGGGAACGGAGTACAACCCGGAGGGACTGACTATGCAGACACCGACAGAGGATACGATACAACATGCCGTGGACATTTTCTCATCACATGGACTGAGAACGATAGTGGGAGGATGACGTACGGGAACATACCACAGAGAACAATAATTTAACAGACAAATACCTAACCATAATAGACTTAAACAGAATTATGAGAATAACCATTAAAGTTGGCAGTAACGTGCTGACACGAAAGGACGGAAGCCTGGACATTACGAGGATGTCTTCTCTCGTTGACCAAATAGCTGAACTAAGAGCTCAGGGACACGAGATTGTCCTCGTGTCGTCAGGTGCGGTGGCAAGCGGACGCAGCGAGCTTAAACATATACACGACGACCTGGACTCTGTCGACCAGCGACAGCTTTTCTCCGCCGTGGGACAGGCTAAGCTGATGAATCACTACTACGACCTCTTCAGAGAGTACGGCATCGCCGTGGGACAAGTACTGACAATGAAGGAGCACTTCAATGACTCTGAGCACAGAAAAAACCAGGAGAATTGCCTACGCGTCATGCTCGGCAACAAGGTGTTGCCAATCATCAATGAGAATGACACAGTGAGCATCACCGAACTCATGTTCACTGACAACGACGAGTTGTCAGGACTGATTGCGGAGATGACACAGAGCAAAGCTCTCATCATTTTAAGTAATATAGATGGTATTTACACAGGCAACCCTTCCGACCCGGAGTCACGACTGATAAGCATCGTCAAACCGGGAAAGGACCTGTCTGACTACATTCAAAGCACAAAGTCAAGCGCAGGAAGAGGCGGAATGCAAAGCAAAAGTAGCGTGGCAGCTAAGACTGCAGCCAACGGCATAAGCGTGATAATCGCCAACGGCAAACGTGATAACATTCTTGTCAATATCATGAACGACCGTGACAACACGCCATGCACAGAATTTCTTATCTGACATTGACTCTCGGTTCACCACAAACAAACCATAATGTTCTTACAATATGACTACCTGAGCATGTATGGCGCACAGGCACTCACAGCACAGTCCTGCGCCACACGTGCGCTGACTTCGTCAATATCTATACACGGGTAGGCTGACGTCCTCTCCCATGAAGGACACGTATAGCTGAAACTCGTGCCGGACACGGACTTTCCGACACGTCGGGAAAGTAAGGTCTCGTACACGCAGCATGCGGCTGCATAACACGGCAAGCCATATCCGAGATGCGTACCATCACGCGTCAGGTCATACTCGTTGTTATATGACGTCTCACGCAACAACTCCACCGCCGTTCCGTACGGAATCACAATCTGGAACACTGGTTTCTCCGCAAACAAAGCAGACACTGACCTCACAATATTGGCATGTCGGTCGGACGAAGACAACTCCACGTTGTCTTTATACTTCGAGTAATAGCTGTGAATAATAGGAAAGGCGATGACAGCCTTCGGCTGATACGAACGAACAACTGATAACCAATCACGCAAGTAACCTGGCTGCTCTTCCCCAAACCACATGCCATATTCGGTAGCCCATAAGCTACGCTGCTGAATAACAACCACATCCCACTCTTCTGATAATACCGCCCGCAACAACGAGTTGTCACTGCCAGAGCATGACCCTGTCTGAACGGACAGGCCGAGATTGTCAAGCACTTTTCTACAATCATAACTCGACGTGTCGTAACCACGACTGATATTGTACCAGTCATAGAAACTGCCATTACCACGTATAAGACTGTAGAAGGCAATGTCTGGCTTGTCGTCACACACCGAATTGACTACCTTCGACAGCATTCGCGTGAAATCAACGGTATAGGAGTTGCCGATGGCTAATATTCGGAGACCAGGCTTAAGCAAAACACTATCGACACCAGACAAATCGAATGCAGGGACATATAATGAGTCTAATTCCTTATCCCCGTCCACATCTTCCATCTTGTCACATGAGGTAAAGACACACATTAACAACAGAGTCAAGACAATTAGTGAACGGACACCAAGGAATGACACGGCGACACGTCGCATGCAAGCCATATTAAAACACAGAACACGTACATTCAATTCTCCCATCATTGCCATATCTTAAGAGAATAAATCATTTATTACGAGGTTATAATTTTGAACATTTTACAATGTACCTCACACCAGCGGTGGAGACCGCAAAAAGATAGACGTCACCACCGTCCTTCACTCCAGTCTTACGTCGCAGCTCATCAGCGGTAAGCACAAATCCGCGAGCAGTGATATTTGCCTTCGGCACGCTACGCCTCAGAGACTTCAGCAACTTTGACGAGAAAGGGTATACCTCATCGACACGAAAACGTCTGCCGGGAAAGTCCGCCACATACTCAGGAGATGTGAATACATGCACGTCCTTATCTAATTTTCTCACACCATACCTGTCACATAAGCCATGGAAAGACTTGGCCTTCATCAGAGTAACATCAGGCTCATATAAATAATCAGAGATAATACCGTCGGAATACACACATGACGACTGACGCTCACCACTTATCATGAAGTCATACTTGATGGTCTCACTTGACTGGAAATCGACACAATGACACATCACATCTGACGTCACGTCGTCTCCATCCGACAATCCTTCTTGCTCAATAATCACTTCCTTACACTCTCCCTTAACCGCTACCACATGTATCGCAGTGACACGCCTGAGCCTCTTCAACACACTCTCAATATCTATCATGGGAGAAACCTTGGTGATAAGATGACGACAGTGACTCAACAACTCATCCTGCCATGAGGACACATCCGGCTCACAGTCCGCCACATCATATAGACGCTTGTCATTCTCTCCTCGCCTCGCAGGATCAAGATAAATAGTGTCAACATCTGGAATCGGAAGACTGCGACCGTCTCCCTCACGCACGATAATGTTATCAGCCCCAAGCACAGCAAAGTTATGACGAGCAGCCTCGCATAACATTGATTGACGCTCAGTATATATAGCCCGACTCAGACCCCTCGACATGTAATACACGTCCACCCCCATACCGCCCGTCATATCACATAACGAATCACCGACGACAAGACCACGCTTATAACGCGCCGTGGTCTCTGACGAACACTGCTCAGCCGGTACCCGACCACTCATTATCAAGTCGTCACTCACGGCAAACCATTCTGGCAACTTACTTCTCAGACGTCTACGCACCCCAATCTGCTCCACAACCCACGGGACATCAATGTCCGGATAGCGAGATGCAGAGAAAAGCAGAGAATCCGTATCGTCTTCAATATGCGTTAAGATAAAATCATGTATTCCTTGATTCCAAATCATCAGACGTATATTTCGAAATATGTGAGTGCCCTCACCGTTCTCAGAACAAAACGTGAGAACGACGTAAGCCTCAATCGTCGCGAATTTACAAAAACTTATCCAACTCAAGAAAATTGACCCGCTAATTCTTGCACATTAAAAGTATTTGGATTACCTTTGCACACGCAAAACGGAAATAACACCGTTGGAGAGATGGCAGAGTGGTCGATTGCATCGGTCTTGAAAACCGACGTACTGAGAGGTACCGGGGGTTCGAATCCCTCTCTCTCCGCAATATCACTTGATTAGCAGTGATTTACAAGATTTACACCAAATTTTACACCCAAAAATGTAAAGTTGGGTGTATTCTTTTCTATTTACACACACCTTATTCATCGTAAAGATGATAAAAAAACAAGAAGCTTTATTCTAAAGATGCAAGTTGACAGCGACGAGTCGGCGCAGGACACTGTGTTATACCTGACGCTCATAGGCTCATGCAATCTGCTCGGCGTCGACCCGTTAAGATACTTCAACGAGATACTGCCAAGGATACACCATGACATGACGAGAGAGGAGTGCGAGGCGCTCTTGCCGTACAGGGGCGTACGGTCTTTTGAAAACTGAGGGCTATAGACAAAGGCGTCCGACATCAGTTTAGATGTCGGACGCCTTTGTTTTTGAATGAACGTCTTATTTGGGATGGTTACTTTTAAAATATGTAATCTTATTGTACAACATGTTAGTATGTTTATAACTAAATTGATTAACCACGTACTAACTGGGATTTCACAGAAATTAAATAATAAAAGCTAAAAGATAGACATCAACATTTACGATCTCAGTTGCTCATCCAGATATTCAACACTTCGTTCTTTTTCTCTTGCAATCTGATTGTTAACCGATGAATAATCTATATCCTCATCAAGTATTCTTTCAATATCATTAGGAGTCTTTGCGATTCTGAATGATAGTCCGAACTGGCGGAGCAGATAGGTTAACTTATTGTTGTTCATTCCTCTCACTATCGTACAGAAACGCTTATTATATTTTATGGAAAAAACACTTCCATGAAATGTGTCAGTAACAATGCAGTTAGCATTTTTGAATAAATAAAGCACTTCAAAAGGATGTGGTACAATGACTTTATCGCACCAACTAAAATAGTGTCCGATACTAATCAATTTAAGATTTCTATCATGCGCATACTCACATATTTTATTAATTTCAGCTCTATCCGTTATTCTGTTAGGATAAGTATATACAATCATATAGTCTCCAAACGAAGCTACTGGTTTCATATGTATATCATAATCATAAATAAGTACCGGATCCACGTGCATCAAAGACTCAACATCTATCAATTCTTTGATAGTTTTGTAACTATTTTCATCACGTACTGATAGAGAACTAAAATTTTTGAGAAGACGTGCAACAACATCTTTTACGCCTAACTCTTCCATTGTTTTAACGTCTGCCGCCCCGAAAGAAGCTGCATAAGAGATGACCTTGTCAGCATTAAGTCCCTCGCCAAATAACTGTCTACTAAATCCAAACCATGTCTTTTGAGCACAATTGAACACTTCGTCAGAACCTATAACCACAACATCATAATGGTTATTATTCACTTCCCCAACCTTCACTCCTAAATCTGCGAAAAATTCGTTGTCAAATCGTCTTCTAAATCTGAAAAAATAATAAATACGCTTGTAGAAATCCAGCCCGCAAACTCTCTCTACGAATTTTTTCACATTATCAAAACGACTTTGCTTATACTGTCCAAGCTGATCACCTGGTGTAATATTTATAAAGTCACATACATGTCCAAGTGCCTCTATATTATGTTTTAACGACCATGCTTGAAGAAAAGAGCCATAGTTCCTAACTTCTTGCATTGATAATATAGCTACTTTCATATCAGATTTTTGAGAATTTACGTATTCTAAAATGGTTGATTATTTTTGCCGCCATATATGGACTAATCTTATACAAAACCCCTCTTAACCTCTGCTGAAAAGATACAGGGGCAAACAAAGCACATAAAGCATCGCTTCGACAGACCTTAGCCAAACCATCGTACAAAGATTGATATTTGGAAACAGCTCCACAACCAACCATAATATTCAAAGCATCGCAATGAGAATGCCAGTTACTGAATCTCCATGCCTTCATTATAGCGTCATCGGGTACAACAATTGTCTCCTTGATATATATTTGTGAGTCTACACAACTATGAATGGTACTTTCCTTAAATTTAGAAGCACCAGTCTCCTGATCACCAACTCGATAATGATACACTTTTCTTTCGCCTATCACTGTCTTCTCTGCATGTTGAAAACACTGAACAGAAAAAGCAAATCCCTCTCCATTGTAAAATCTCGGATCGAATAAGATATTATTACGAACTATCAAATTCCTTTTTATCATCTTATTCCATGGAGCAATTATTATTTTATGATATAACATCTCAATGGCTGTCTGATGGCCGGACAACACTCTCAATTGCTCATTTGCCTTAACATAATCAGAATCCTCATGGATCTTGTCATAGAACTTATCAGCTGTCCATGTCAATGAAATCTCAACATCATGCTTCTTGATTAATCCGAATAAATAACTCACATAATCAACAGATAATACATCGTCTTGATCCAAAAAACAAATATACTCACCATTACTCATGTTTAAGGCAACATTACGAGCGACACTAACTCCTTCGTTTTGTTTATGTACAGCCTTCATGCGAGAGTCAATAGCAACATATTCATCAATTATATCCGAAGATTTGTCTGTTGACCCATCATTCACAACAATAATCTCAATATTTTCATAATCTTGTGCAATTACCGATTCCAAACATTCACGAAGATATTTCTCACCATTATACACACCTACAATAATTGTTATCAAAGGTGATTCACTTCTTTTAACACAAAAATTAACATGCATTATATCATCCATTTTTTCACTACTATTCCGTTAAAGCGGACTATTTGAACTTTAAAATAATTGAACTACAATCTATCACGATTAATTTTAAGAGTCATCTGTTTCAATTTTGCATTTTAGTTAGTCGTCCCTTGAAAACTATTTAATTATTTAACAATCAACAAAATAATAGTTCA
>CALCEL010000056.1 GCA_937900485.1 uncultured Prevotellaceae bacterium | reverse complement strand
CCGCTCCAGCCTGTGAATGTGTAACCTTCCTTAACTGGGTCGGTAGGAAGGGTAATCTCTGCGCCGTAGTCAAGAGTGACGTCAACCTTGTTGTCATCGTCGATAACGAACGTCACTGTATACTGGTTAACTGACCATGTGGCGGTGTAAGTCACGTCATTGGCAGGAACTGTCGCACCGGTCTCGTAGCCGCTCCAACCAGCGAAGGTGTAACCCTCCTTAACCGGGTCGGAAGGAAGAGTGATCTCTGCGCCGTAATCTGCGGAGTATGAACGGAACGTCACGTCGTCGACGAGGAACGTCACCTTGTAAGCGCCTTTACTGAACATGGCTGTGAATGTCACGTCGTGTGCCGGCATCGGGTCATCAACAGACGGAGTCCATCCGTCGAAGCTATATCCCTCCTTTGATGGATCGTCAGGGATAACGACAGATGAGCCGTACTCTGCCTCATCGGTCTTTACTGTTTGTCCGTCGACAACAAACAAGTAAGTGTACTTATTCACACTGAACACCGCAGCATATACCACGTCAGCGGCAGGAACAGTCTCAGCCACCTCTGGTGACCAACCCGTGAATGTATATCCTTCCTTGGCGGGATCAGCAGGGATCACAATCTGAGTGCCATAATCCAGCGTCAGCTCACTCACAGTGACATCGTCAGAGGTGAATGTCACCTTATACTGGTTGACCTTGAAGTTAGCAACGTAAGTGACGTCATTGGCAGGAACGGTGGCAGCGACTACTGGAGACCAACCTATAAACGTGTAACCCTCCTTAGACGGGTCAGACGGTAATGTAATCTCAGCGCCGTAGTCCAGCATTCGCTCGTCCTTGTTGTCGTCATCGACATAGAACGTCACCTTATACTGGTTCACAGACCAAGCGGCTGTGTATGTCACATCCTCAGCCGGCACTGTGGCACCAGTCTCGTAGCCGTTCCAGCCAGCGAACGTGTAACCTTCCTTAGACGGTTCTGACTCAGGTAAAGTCACTTCAACGCCGTAATCCAGCGTCGTAGTGCTGTACACCTTGTCGTCCACCACAAACGTCACCTTATACTTGTTTACAGTCCACTGCGCCACGTAAGTGACATCATTGGCAGGAACAGTGGCTGCAACGGCTGGAGACCATCCGGTGAAGGTGTAGCCATCCTTCTCAGGGTCGGCAGGCGCCACAATGGCAGTACCATAGTCCTGAGTAGTCGTTGACTGCACGCCATCCACATCAAACACCACACTATACTGATTCACGTTCCACAACGCATCAAACGTCACGTCCTCAGCAGGAACTGTGGCTCCGTCAACATATCCGTTCCATCCTCCGAATGTGTAACCGGTCTTTACAGGGTCAGCTGCAGGAGTCGAGATGACATCCCCGTAATCCATAGACAGCGACTGGTAAACAGAGCCGTCAACCATAAACGTAACCTTATACTCGCCCGTACCGAACAAGGCGGTGTATGTCACGTCATGTGAAGGTACCGTAGTATCAACAGATGGTGACCATCCGTCAAAGTTATAACCTTCCTTAGTAGGGTAAGCAGGAGCCACGATGGCTGAGCCGAACTCCTGTAACTGCTCATACACAGTCACACCGTCAACCACGAACACAACCTTATAGCTGTTAATGTTAAACTGAGCGTCGAACGTCAGGTCTTGCGCAGGCATAACAGAGGGCACCTCAGGTGTCCATCCTGCGAAGGTGTAACCTTCTTTCTCGGGATTATCCGGCATATTGACTGTTGTTCCGTACTCCACCATATAATCTGTCTGCACTCCGTCAACGACGTACGTCACCTTATATGAGTTGACGGTCCACACTGCCTTGTAGGTCACGTCGGAGGCTGGCATCGTGGCGTCAGTAGGGTCAGGTGACCATCCCGCAAACGTGTAACCCTCCTTTACTGGTGATGCGGGAACAGTGATGGCAGAGCCATAGTCCAGCTCGTACGTCACATTGTCCGTACCATTGTCACTGTCGAAAGTCACCATATACTTATTCACCGTCCACGTTGCGTCGTATGTGACATCGTGAGAAGGGACTGCGTCGTCCGTGGCCCATCCCGAGAACGTATAGCCGGTCTTAACCGGAGTCTCCGGAACGGCTACGGCAGAGCCGTACTCCTGCGACGTCTTGGAATACTCCTCGCCGTCAATGGTGAACACGACGTCATAACTGTTGACGGTGAACACAGCAGTATAGGTGACATCTTCCGCAGGCACAGTGGCAGCCACGGTCTTGTCCCATCCCCTGAAAGTATAACCTTCCTTGGTCGGGTCTTCAGGAGCGACGATTGCGGACCCGTAGTCCAACAGCTCAGACTTCACCTGAGCGCCGTCAGCAACAAACGTCACATTATATTTACACTTCTCAAAGTTTGCCGTCACGACAACATCCTCGTCAGGCATGACATACGAGTACTCTTGTGACGAAGAGCTCACCTCGCCCGCAATAGTCCAGTTAATGAACTTATGTCCCGTATTGGCAGTAGCTGACAGAGTCAACGTGGAGCCGACAGGATAGCGTCCTTCGCCGTATGACGTTGTCGTCTTCACCTCAGCGGATCCAAACTCCTCATCGTTCGGACTCACGGTGATCTTTTTTATCACGAGACCCGGGTTGTCCGGCATGTTCCAGTCTCCGTTTGGATTTATCTGGGCATGAGTGGCACACGCACATATCCATAATGCCACTAATGATAGTATTTTATTCATAAGATTTCAAAAATTAATGTTACATATGTGTAGTCTTTCAACGCCGACTCATCTGCGCACCTTCTTACCATTTACGATATACAAACCGTTCTTGGCTGAGCTGTCAGTCTTGACACCCTGTATAGTGTATACAGACTCTTCCGTTGTCTTCTTATCTGCTACAGACTGCACAGCTGTGGACTCATCGCCTGACAATATGACGAAACGGCTCTCGGTCTTACCCGCAGCTGCGTAGAACGTGTAACTGTCACCGTTCTCACTCATGACAATCATCTCGTCCGTCTGCCTATCGTACAACACTATCGGAGAGTCTGTGCTCTCACATCTGATGGTATACTCACCGTCATGACTAAAGTATGCGCCGAGGCTCACCTGACCGTCCTCCACTGGTCGCTCATTGATTGCGTAGCTCACACCATTCTCGACAGTATATATCTGTGGGACGTCAGCGTTAGCACTCATGAACTTAGCGGCGTCACAGCTTGCATCATACAGTCTGTCTGCCTCTGGGTTGAACACTACCCTTGTGTAATCCTCATATACGCCGTCAGTCATCACCATATTACAGAATGAGCGTGAGCCAGCAGCGTAGGCGCGTTTCTTTGCGTCTGTCACCTCGTTCAGTTCTGAAGTGAGTTGACGTCCGTCATTGGCGAATATCAACTGGCTCTCACCTGAATACTGTACGAAGAAAGCCTGAAGAGGAGACAAGACATAGTGATCGTCCACAGGACTGACCGCCTTATAAGTCTCGTTATCCCACACTGTTATCGGTGATGTCAAGGACAAAGCGCTGACATTATAGTAAGCCACGAACGGATTACCCACGAGGTTCCATCCTGCGTTCACAGCATAAGTACTCTCATTCTCAGCAAGAGTCACGGACATATCCTTACCTGAGAATATCTTGTTTATTGCATCCTCGTCGGTCACGACAAACGAGAACACAGAGTTTTCCGCACCTTCTCTTCTGCTCTGCAGGATATATCCCACGCCACCTTCCATGACGTCACTCTCTGAAAGAGTGACCCATGTCTGTGCGAGGTTCACCGCAGCTCTGGCTGCTCCGTCATAGCGCGCTATCATCCATTCCGTGCCCTGCTCGGAATTTGTCAGTGAGGCGACTGGCAGGTCACAAGGGAACTCCACGAAACACCACTTACTGTTTGGCACGGTGAGATTGACTGTGACCTTGTCAGCTTTCACCTGTCCGTTGTTAACGACAGACGCTCCGCCTCCCTGCACATCGACGTTCAGTGTGATATCTCCAGCGACGATACACTGATAAGACTCAATCAAAAGAGAAGAGTCGAACACATAATCCTTAGTCTCGAACTCAGAGATTTGCCACTTATGCGCATCCTTGTTACCGTACACGTATGAGCCTTCAGCAGTATCGTCCACACCAAGATATCCGTTAGCTCCCTTTATGTCATACGCCTCATCGCCAGCGATGATGGTGAACGGAGAAGCATTTTCGGCGCCGGTGATTGTCCATGTGTTATTTCCCTTATACGCCACATACTCAGTGCCGTTGAACAAGGCATACCCGCCAGACACCTCCTTGAGGTACAATGGCTGAGCGTATTCAGACAGTCTCACGCCATCAGCGTTGACAGACATGTAGTTACCTGACGCCACAAGAGACACCTGATACAACTTATCCTCCTCCGGCAGTACGACGGAAGGAGTTTCAACAGCCTCCACCTCGCTTACAGTTGTCGCAGCCAGGATGGCGTTCTTCGCAGCCTCGATATCAGAGCTCTGATATCTGAACAGTCCATCGCCCACTGGTGACAATTGTGAGAGAGCTGCCAGCGCATTGTTACGCGCGAACTCCAGCTTAACGTCTGCTATCTCATCGTCGACATACAGCTCCACACGGTCGTAGAACAGATGAGGACAGCTACTTGAGCCGGCGTTAGGTGCCGTGTAGCCGAGAGAGACAGTAACGAGAGATGTCTCGGCGAGCGTGAACTCCACGAACTGATATGTCCACACGCCCTTCTCAAACTTATTGACATCAGAATATATTGCGTTGCCCTTAGTCACCACGCCAGTGATATTAGTCACTTCGGCGGCGCCTCCCACATTATATGTAGGAACAGAGAGCATATAGTTACCGGCCTTCAGTCTCAGAGTCTGGGTATAGTATGCGGTGTTGCTCCACACGCCGACCAAACCGAGACATCTTCCGTTTGTGCCGTCAGGTCCCTCCGCAGGAGCGAGATAGCCTTCACCTCCGAGGTAAGCGGATGAGCCGTACTCAAATATTCCGGCCGCGCGTCCGTCGCCATTGTCCGGAATACTCCATCCTGTAGCCGACTGCATACCTGAAGACTCTCCTGAGCTCATGTCTTTCGCATATGTGCGCACTGTGGCAGTCAAGGCAGTACCCAATCCGAAGTCAGCGTTTGTGAACACGTCGGAATAAAGGTTCAGTGACTCGGTCCATGCCTCCGCCATTGAAGCCACCACATTGTCCTCATTATCCAGCAACTTAATACCACCGACAGGAATCTCTATCGTGTAAGTGTCAGATGTAGTGAAGTCGTACTCAATCACAGCACCGAGATCAGCGGATGAAGTGTTAGAGTAAGTCTCGCCATTGATGGTGATACTTATCACGTAATGATAGTCCGCAGACGTAGCCTCCTCTCCTGAGTAGTCATCGAACGTGACATAAAGTCTGTCACCCGTCTCAGTACCTGTAAACTTAGGAGTGCCGAGGTCTGGTGTAGGGACGTCAGATGACAGATATGTCAGGTGGAAATCGTCAACCTTATACCAGCTGCCGCCATCAGCGACGTAAGTTGTTCCGTTACCTCCGACAGAGCCAATAGTCGCCGTGCCGTTATAGACATAGAAGTCAAGAGAAGACAGTTCTCCGGTTCCCTTGTCAGTTGTCACCGTACCCTCGTTATGCAAGCCGTTGGCGAACAGGAATATTGCGTTGGTATTGTCAGAAGCCACAGTGGCTGTCAGTCTGTATGATCCGTTCGGCAGTCCCTCAATGGTCTGTGACAGAGGCAATCCTGTCATCCATGTGTTGAACAGGTAGTTACCATCAGAGCCAGACATCATATATGTGGCATTAGACGTTGAGCGGTTACCCGTGTCATTAGAAGAGCCGACCGTCCATCCTATCACCTCATTGAGGTTTGACGTGTTGACGGTCTCGAAGCTTGGATTCACGATAGCTCCAGTGAAGTCCGCATTCTCCGTTGTCTGTGACTTGACAGCAGTGACGTACGCTGCGCTCATCTCCGTCTTCTGCTCGTCGGAGAGTGACGTGAGCGTACCATTATTATAAGCGTTAGTCACATCTGTCACGACACTGTTCGCAGCATAGCTAGCCTGTCCTGCCTCATCGAGAGTTGAGGCCATATTGACATATCCGTAGGCAGTGGCATACTCGCTCACAGACTCTGTGGCGGCAGCCGTGGCGTTCTTCACCTCAGAGATGGCGCTGATATAATCATCAGCAGAAGACAACGTCTTGCCGTCATACTTAGCAATCACGTCAGTGAGAGCAGATGCCACATCACCGTTCATTGTTCCCGTCACCGACTTAGCTGCCGTAAGGGCATCGTCGAGCTGAGTGACATATGTTGACAGGTCGACGCCGACAGTCAACAGTTTAAGTGACACGAAATGCGCCACATACCAGTTACCACCGGTACCCACGTTCTTGAAACCGAACTCCAATGTTCCGTCGGTAACAACCGTCTCTAATGCCACCTCATACTGAGTAGGGTCACAAGAATTCTGCTTTATGACGGTAATATCTTTCGTGTAGTCGTTACCATATATCTGAGCTATGCCGTCACCATCAGTTGACCATCCCCATGCTGAGTTAGGCACAGCCAGGAAACGCACCTCATACGTACCGTTGGTCAGTCCTTCGACAGTCTGGTACAGCACACGTCCAGACTCGAAATTACCCTCTTTGTAAGACTCAGTGTAAAGACCCAGGTACGTGCCCATCTTACCCTGCTCACATACCCATACAGAGTTGACCAGTGCAGACATGTCCGAGCCTGACGTGGTCTGAGCCTTGACAGCGGCGAGATAAGCCTCAGCGGCAGACTCAGACTCTGTGAGTGTTCCCGCTTCATAAGCAGTCTCCACACCGGATGCGGAGTACACCGTCTGTCCAGCCTCATCCAATGACGCTGCCTTATTATTATAATCAGCGATCTCTGAATAAACCGCCAATGAAGCCTTAGCGTTCTTCACTGCCTCATTCACCGCTCCTATAGCAGTCGTATACTCAGCGTCAGTAGAGAAAGATTTACCCTTATACTGGGCTATCGCGGCAGACAACTCAGCAGCCACCGCCGCATTCATCTTTCCCGTCACCGCCTCAGCGTCAGCCACGGCTGCATCCAACGATGACTGCAGTACTGACAGGTCCATTCCGTAGTAATAAATAGACAAGTTATCGAAGATACACCAGATGTTTGTGTTCGACGTATTCTTGAATCCCACGGTGAGCGTGCCGTCAGTGACCACCACCTCGACATCGTCCATCACGTAGAGTCCCTCAGAGAAAGCTCCTGACGCTGCCACCATGTTGTTAGGTTCACCATTCTGGTAAGACGAGCCGCTAAAGTAGTTCGTTGTCAGCTTGTCCGCGCTTGAAGCAATAGTCGGGAACACCACGGACTCGCTATTAGCGAACAGCACTGGGAGGTTCGTGTTGTCAGAGCCATCCTGGCGATAGAAGCCCTGCGCCGACACCTTATATATACCATTAGGCACGTCGGTCAGTGTCTGGCTGATCGTGAATTTGGAATGATAAGACTCCGCGCATCTGTTATGGTCATATCCACCGCTCAGATTACTGTTGGTGCAGTTAACCACGTTCCAATAACCCGTGCTTGTGTTTCTGTTGAAATTAGGATTCACCACAAGGAAAGTGGCTGGCAACGGATTGGTGGCAGACGCCTTGCCCAACTCGCTTATCGCCTCATCTCTGGTCAGCAATGTCCAGACCGCTTTCGAGTCAGTGCCGTCCGCAGTTGTCTCAACCATACAGTCGAGTGTCGTTCCAGGCACCGTTCCAGGAATGAGGTAGTTACCACCGTTGGATATGGTGTACCCACCTTCCACTGCAGTGAAGGTCCATCCACCCGACGGGTTTGTGCCATCGACAAAAAGATTTGATCCAAGATATTTATTGCCACTTGTAAGATATGTGTCGAGAATAGAATAAGCATTTTCTCCGACAGTAGCCAATGTGAACAAGTCACCACAATCGGAGACAGTGGAACGTGTTCCCCAATTGTTACCTCCACCCAGGAACAGACCACTCTCCACATTCTTAATGTAGTAGCTGCCGTCCTCAAAAGCCGAGACGTCCTGACTACAACTAAAGGCCGCTATCGCCGCCATCAGCACAGATGATAACCGAACTTTCATATTTCACTTTATTAATTATATATTCTCAAAATGATATACCCCCCCGTTCGGCGCATAGATATAATCGCCGAGACTTAGTTTAATATATACATAATACTGAATCTTTTCATATTGACTCCGTAAGAATAGCAATACGGCTATTCATGGAGACCGTGGCATTACGGTTAGTAGTCAATTGATTAAATATTTCTCTCACTCTTACATATGACACAAATGTCAGTTGACAAATGTAAAAAAATAATAAATATAATTTAACCTTCCCGTTAGTTAAATTATGTTAATTAACCTATATTATCATCATTAACACCCTAATATCCATAGTAAAGCTGCCAACAGACACTGAAAAGGCATCTTCAAAATGACCACCACACACAGTAAGAAGTATTGAGGGAAGGAAAGAGCTAAAGCTAATTACAATCTGCCATATCAGATATGCAGACACACGGAATGTCCATAGCATTTCGCACATTTTTTATTGTCCTAAACTCATCTTTTTCCGTTGACACGTGACAACGAAAAAATGACTTCCGGAATTTTCCGATACCTTATTCGGCGTCTGAAAATCTCAGGTTAGGACGTTGAAAATCTCAGGTTAGGATTTTTAAATTCTCAGACCTGCGTATAGACTATAACCTAACCTAAGAATTTCAAAAAAGAGACCCAAAGTTTTCACAAGCCTTGTATTGAGATTATCAACAAGTTAACCTTTTTTTGATCAAAAACAGGCATGGGAAATTTGGTAACACTACAAATTGTCCATTTTTCCACCTCGTATCATGACATGCATCAAGACTCTATATATAAACGTGTCATTGACAAAAAAATTTCCGCCACTGCACACACTTATTATCTTTTCTTCTTTATGATCATCAACGAGAAATACGGGAATTTACGGGACATTATCCCACGTACATTCTTGGAGTAGAAAGAGTTAGGCATACAAACATTCTCGAAGTAATGGAATTCCATGCTGTCAGCAGTAGAAGAGCTCATCAAATGTTTAACATAGTCCTCGCATCGTGACAGTTTCATAACAACCGTGGTATCTGCCATTTGACTAACAGAAGACAAAGAGCCGGGCAAGACGACGAGAGACTCATCCTGACAGACAAGTGATATGCCTGCCTGCGCGGCGGCAGCCACGAAGCTCGGCACTCCCGGTAACTGACGCACCTCATATCCCTTGTCGGCCAGCATATCCATGACATAATGCACTGACGCATAGACAGAACAGTCGCCCTCGACTACAACGGCAAGGTCATGAGAACTGGCACGGCTCTCTATCAATGAGCAAATACGGTCGTACTCAACCATCGCCGCACACCTGTCAGACGACATCGTGATATCCATCTCTATCAACTCCGCCTTAGCACAGACACGTCTCACTAGCTCCGTTGTACGTTTACCAGAAGCGATGACGACACAGACTGACGCCAGAACGTCGCGAGCCTCACATGTCAGCATAGAAATGTCACCTGGACCTAAAGAAATAAAATACACCATATATGATACTGTTTTTCATGATTTACAAAAAAACTGGCAACCATAATCACTATGCCTGCCAGCCCATGAAAAAATGTTCATCCTTCCCAAAAATCTATCAATGTCTTATGTCATTTGAGTTTTTAGTGTCACAAATATATGATTTTTTTTCTTCTCTTCAAAAAAAGCAATATTATATTTTGACGAATTTATCATTTTTTCACTTTCCGACCTACGTCACAATCACAGAGATAGGCAAAAAGCACACACTAAATGACAATTAACGTCAAAAAAATCATCATTTGTTCTTTTCGTAGTAATCAAGCGCCGCCATGATGTTCTGCTGCACGGCCTTACAACTGAATGTGGCACCGGTACAAACGTCAACAGTCTGGACTTTAGCCTGTCTCTTGGCTTTTGACACTTTTAAGCTGACATACTTAGGAAGCAGTCCGTTCACTATCTTCGCAAAGTAAGACTTTGTCTCCTTATTTGGCAACGCCTCGACCTTCAGCACCTTACCACCTTTGATATAAACCTCGACTGGAGTCGGAGACTTATAACCTTTCACATCACAAAGAGTTGTCGTGTTAACCACATACGTTCCATCCGGCTGTTTTGTTATCACTTCATCCGCAGAAGCGAATGCAGCAAAAGCACAGAACATGACAACTGACAATATTGACTTTCTCATATTTTTATTTATACGTTAATTAATATTTCCAACCATGCGTCACATATTAGAGACATCCGACGAAAGATATGGTTTAATCATATCCACCATCATAGTATACGCCACATCACCACAAAAGCAACTGACGCAAGAAATTTGTGTTGCCGTCCTTAACGGTCACACAAACCTCATAATCCCTCACCGTCTTCGCCTTGACGACGACAGACGTCACCGTCTTATTGAGGTCCACCAAACCTGCCGTCAGATCACTACCTTTCAGCTGAGACCATCCGAGTGTGCACGGGTTTATATACATATATAATATGTGGTCACTGATATCATCAGGGCAATTCGGAGTCTTTCCGCACTCATCCATCTGTGATGACAAAGTGCTCACCGTGAAGTCGGCGCCATTCAGTCCCCACACAAACGAGAGTCCATCACCGATGACCTCATACATTCCATTACCTTTAGGACTCATCCTCATTCCTGTGCCGGCAAGAGACTGCCTCCAGTCATCCACGTCATCCATGAACTTGCCGTCCACGACATGCGCCTTAGCCACGAATTCCAATGATGAGTCATTGACATACTCCCGACACGGGAAAACGACAGACATGTCACCATCGATGGAACGCATGATCTGCTCGGCGTCAATGACACGCTCAACAGCCACCAACGACATACGTGGCGTCTCGTTCTTCTTTATCGTCTCCAACATCCACTTGCCGTCCACACCCAACATAAGCCAAGCCGAGCTTTCGACACGACACATATCCTTATAATCGCCGTCCAAACGTCTGAACTTGCCGTTCAGGTCGTCGAGAGCCTTCTCTGAAGACTCGTCAGCGCCCAAGAGCGAGCATCGCAGAACAGCCTTCCCGTTGTCGAAAATCACATCGCCAAGACAATGCGCGTCCGTTCCCTTTGGGAGTACAGTCATGAGAGTGTTCCTGACATCATCCGGCAGTACTGACATCGCACCATAGAAGCAAATGTCATTATTGTCCCGAGAGTTCATCTCAGCATAGGTGTCAGAGGTGATGAACGCATTCTCTTCACCTGACTCAACAAGACGCTCCATGGCCTTGAGTCTATAAGAGTGAGGACGTCCCCCCATACTTGCCACCAGCAGCATGATATCGTCGTCAAAGGCAAAGGAGCAGTCATCCATCAGCTCACCCACGCTCATACCGAAGCTTTTCTTCTTCCCTGTCGCCAAGCCCATGTTCAACATGACGTCCAGCGCCGCTTCCAACTTGTCAGCGTCATACACCTTCATCACCGCTCCCATGAGACCATCCCTCATCTTGAAGATGTAGACACGCTCAGTGAAGTCTATGCCAAGCTCAGACGGCGCAGAGAGAAAAGCGCTGATCTTGTCCGCCTCGTCATCCTTGACAGACGACGTCACGACGTCCCTTACCTTTTTCATCATATCAGACGCACCTATATCACTTTTCTCCGCTATAGACCTCATGTCGACAGAAGCCACGAGGGTGGCGTCGGCAGGAATGACAGACCTATAGTCGGTCTTAGTACAAGAACAGACAACAAACAATAAGAGTAAACAAAGAGAAAAAGAAAAAAGTCTTCTCATATAAAAATAAAAATGATTACACCACAAATCAGTTAAAGAGATTCATCATGTGCACAGCCACGAGTGCGGCTGTCTCTGTACGCAGTCGGCTGTCTCCGAGGGATACAGACTGGAATCCGCAGGACTCAGCCAGACGCACCTCGTCGATGGAGAAATCGCCCTCCGGGCCGACGAGTACCAACGCATCCTCTCCCTTACTCAGGCAATCTTTAAGCAAGCGTTTCTCCCCAAGGTCACTCTCCTCGTAGCAATGACAAATGAATCTTTTCTGCGGACACACATGAAAAAACTGAGAGTCCGGGTCACATATCTCTTTGATGAAACGTTTGAAGTCCGTCATCTCATTGACCACCGGCTTCCATGCCTTTCTGCTCTGCTTGACGGCCGCAACGACAATCTTCTCCACCCTCTCCGTCTTTATAACCGTACGCTCAGAGAACTTACAGCGAAGAAACGTCAGCTCATCAAATCCGATCTCCGTAGCTTTCTCACACATCCACTCCGTCCTGTCCATGTTCTTTGTGGGAGCCATAGCCAGATGCAGATGTCCTTTCCATTGTCTTTGCTGCGGCAAGACCTCGTCTATAGCATAAAAACAATGTTTTTTATTCACCTCAGTGACATGAGCCTTATAGAAAAAACCGGCACCGTCCATCAACACCATCTCGTCATCAGGCGACATACGAAGCACCCTGACAGCATGCTGACACTCCTCTTCCGGCAACTCCGCAGACTGAGCGGCCTCCGGCACATAGAAATATCGTACCTCTTTCATAACATCACTTTATTAGCACCTCAAAAGGTCACATCACTAATCTTTAGCCTATAGTAAAAAGCAATGAACCAGTCATCACTTCTCCATTCTCGCATAAGCAGGCAAGTCGATGGCGGCAAAGTCATTGTCCAGGTATTTGAAATAACCTGTTATGCCTATCATCGCCGCATTGTCTGTCGTATAACTGAACTTTGGTATGAAGATTTTCCATCCATACCTCTTGGCATGATCGCGGAATGCGTTTCTGAGACCATTGTTGGCAGACACTCCGCCAGCCACTGCCACCTGAGTTATTCCCGTGTCCTTTACCGCCTTACGTAATTTGTTCATGAGGATGTCCACTATGGTCTTCTCGAGAGACGCCGCAAGGTCCTCCTTGTGATGCTCGATAAAGTCCGGGTCGTCCTTCATCCAGTCACGGAGATTATACAAGAACGACGTCTTAAGACCGGAGAAGCTGTAGTCATATCCAGCTATGCTCGGCTTAGCGAACTGGTAAGCGTCCGGATTACCCACACGCGCCAGCTTGTCTATTATCGGTCCTCCAGGATATCCTAATCCCATCACCTTAGAGCATTTGTCTATCGCCTCACCCGCAGCGTCATCAATTGTCTGTCCGATTATCTCCATATCCTTATACGAGTTAACCTTGATGATCTGGGAGTTTCCTCCACTGACCAGCAGACAGATGAACGGGAACTCAGGTTGATCGTTATCATCCTCGCTCTCTTTGATGAAATGCGCCAACACATGTCCCTGAAGATGGTTAACGTCAATCATAGGTACACTCAAGCTACGAGCCAATCCTTTTGCGAAGCTGACGCCGACCAACAAAGAGCCCATGAGACCCGGGCCCCTCGTGAAAGCCACGGCGTTGATGTCAGTCCTTTCAATGCCGGCTCTCTTGAGTGCCTGATCAACCACAGGCACGATATTCTGCTGATGCGCGCGTGATGCCAGCTCGGGCACCACACCACCGTACGCCTCGTGAACTGCCTGTGAGGCTGTCACGTTACTCAACAATATTCCGTCACGGAGGACAGCTGCACTCGTGTCATCACATGACGATTCAATGGCTAATATATACATAAGCAATTTGTTACCCTAAAAATATCATCAATGAGTAAGAATCTCAACTCCTGTCTCCGTCATGACAAAAGTGTGTTCCCACTGAGCTGACGGCAACTCGTCCTCAGTGACTACGGTCCATCCGTCCTCAGAATCGATAAACACGTGCCATCCGCCCATGTTTATCATCGGCTCGATGGTGAACACCATACCCGGAACCAACAACATGCCAGTGCCCTTCTTGCCATAGTGCTCCACCTCAGGCTCCTCATGGAACTCGTTTCCAACTCCGTGTCCACACAAGTCACGTACCACCGTGAATCCGTTTTTGTGAGCGTGCTTGGCTATCGCGTTACCTAAGTCTCCGACAAAACAATAAGGTTTGCATGTCTCCTCACCAATCTTCAGACACTCCCAAGCCACATCCACGAGCTTCTGTTTCTCCGGCGTAGTCTCTCCTATCACGAACATTCTGCTCGCATCCGCATAGTAACCATCTAAAATCGTCGTACAGTCAACATTGATAATGTCTCCCGGCATTAGGATCTCATTATCATTAGGTATACCATGACACACCACCTCGTTTATGCTCGTGCAACAACTCTTCGGAAATCCCTCATATCCCAAACAGGCTGGAATGGCATGATGATCCATTGTGTAGTCATACACCAGCTTGTCTATCGCCGCTGTTGACATGCCCTCCTTAATCTCACTGGCCACAAGATCGAGGACGCCAGTATTAATCACACCACTTCTACGTATTCCCTCTATCTGCTCTGGTGTCTTGATCAGGTCTGGAGTAGGCACGAGGCAACCCTTGTTTTGAAAAGAGAGAATCTTTTTATCCATCTCCGTAAGGGGCTGACCACCTTTGACATGCCAATTTTTAGGATATTTATTAAACCTCATATCTTTCTACTTTAAAATTTAAAGCAAAGATACTTCTTTTTTCGTTCCGTAATACTAACTTTGTATAAATTTTCGTAACCTAAACAATGTAAGTCATAGCTTATGACATTAAGAGAGCTAAAAGTCGGACAGACCGGCTTGATAACAAAAGTCAACGGCGAGGGAGCCCTGAGACAGCACCTGCTCGACATGGGCGTCATACCACAGACCGAAGTAACAATGGTCAAGTTCGCTCCTATGGGAGACCCGATGCAAATACGTCTGCACGGATACGAACTGACACTTCGCCTGGCTGACGCCGAAAAGATTGAGATAAGCACAGAATACAAACGCAAAGAAGATTTCACAACCATTAAGCCGGAAGGTGAGCATCCAGGGCTAGGTGAGTCCGGATACAGGTTTCACGACCCTTCCACGGAGCATCCTCTGCCTAAGGTGACAAAACTGACATTCGCCTTAGTCGGTAACCAGAACTGCGGAAAGACGACACTTTTCAACCAGCTGACAGGAGCCAACCAACACGTCGGCAACTTTCCTGGAGTCACCGTCAGCCGTAAGTCCGGAAGCATACGGGGATACGGCGGCACTGAGGTCACAGACCTCCCAGGTATCTATTCCTTGTCACCTTACTCAGCCGAAGAGATGGTGTCACGACAATTCGTTTTGGAGGATAAGCCAAAGGGAATCATCAACATCGTGGACGCCACCAACATAGAGAGGAATCTCTACCTCACACTACAAACCATTGAGCTCGGCATTCCTACCGTGTTAGCCATCAACATGATGGATGAGCTGGAGGGAAACGGCGGCTCCGTACACATTAACGACATGGAGTCTATGCTCGGCATACCTGTCGTCGCCATATCTGCCATGAAAAACGAGGGTGTGGACGAGCTTGTAAAACACGCCATCCACATAGCTCGCTACCAGGAGTGCCCACAAAGACTCGACTTCTGCGGACCAGACCAAGACGGAGGAGCGTTACACCGATGCATACACTCCATCATGCACCTCATCGAAGATCACGCGCAAAGGGCAGACATCCCGCTGCGCTTCGCTGCCACCAAACTTGTCGAAGGCGACTCATCGATAGAAGAAGCGTTGCACCTCGAGGAAAACGAGAAACAGATTATAGAGAAGATCATACTCCAAATGGAGGAAGAGCGAGGACTTGACCGCGCCGCCGCTGTCGCCGACATGAGATTCAGATTCATACACCATATCTGCTCGAAGACCGTCATCAAACCACAGAAAAGCAAGGAGCATCTGCGGTCAATAGCCATTGACAAGGTTCTCACAGGCAAGTGGACCTCCCTCCCATCGTTCCTCGCCATCATGGCTTTCGTGTTCTGGTGCTCCTTCGCTGACAACGGACTGGGAGTACTCCTACAGGACATCCTACAAAACGGAATTGACTTGCTGACAGAGAAAACAGACGAGATGCTCACAAACATGAACGTGAATGAAGTCGTCCACTCACTGGTCATCGACGGTATATTCGCAGGAGTGGGGTCTGTGCTGAGCTTCGTTCCCATGATCATCGTTCTGTTCTTCTTCCTCTCAATGTTGGAGGACTCAGGATACATGGCGCGCATAGCATTCGTGACAGACAAGCTGCTGCGTAAGATCGGCTTGTCAGGACGAAGCATAGTCCCGATGCTCATCGGCTTCGGCTGTTCTGTGCCAAGTGTCATGTCAACACGCACATTGCCGTCTGAGCGAGACAGAAAGCTGACCATCCTGCTCATCCCGTTCATGTCATGCACAGCTAAAGTGCCAATATATGGTTTCTTTTGTGCTGCCATAATTCCACAACATGCCGGACTGACCATGCTGTCACTCTATCTGCTTGGCATACTCATCGGAATAGCCGTCGCCTACGTGTCAAAAGTATTAGTATTCAAGGGAGAAGCCACTCCATTCGTTATGGAGCTGCCATGCTACAGACTGCCAGTGGCACGTAACGTGCTCATGTTGCTTTGGGAAAAAGCGCGTGATTTCATGCAACGCGCCTTCACTGTAATCTTCCTTGCCACTATCGTCATATGGTTCCTGAACACGTTCGACTTTACCTTCAACGTGGCGGAAGACCAACAGCAATCCATCTTGGCCAGACTGGCATCTGGCATTTCTCCCGCTTTCCGTCCGCTCGGACTGGACGACTGGAGGGTGATAACGGCACTCGTGTCGGGATTCATGGCAAAGGAAAGTATCGTGTCAACACTTGAGGTTTTGTATGCAGGTGTTAACATCAGCGACATATTCAACTTCATTAACGGATACTCACTGCTGGTGTTCTGTCTGCTCTACACACCTTGCGTCGCCGCTGTGGCTGCCATCAGACGCGAATTAGGCAACAGCTGGGCTATGGTAACAGTCATTTTCCAGTGCGTGACAGCGTGGACATGCGCATTTTTGACACACGAATTGCTTAGCATCATACTTTGACAAATCTGAACACAAAACCATTGTGGGCGCACTTGTCCTGCAAGCGCGCCCACAAACAATAAAGGAACACAATGAACATCGTGTCAGTGATTATAATTATAATAATAGGAGTGTGCGCATGGATAGCCATGCGCACACTCCTTAAATCCGACGGCCACCCTTGCTGCTCTTGTAAAAACTGCCGTGACTGTAACGGGTGCGACAAACACTCCGTTAAGAATCCATCGTCTGCTCAATCGAAACAGAATCAGACTTGCTGTGGCGATGATGACGCGACTTGTCCAACGACCTGTGCTCATCATGAATCTCCTTCGCAGACTTAATCTGTAACACACCATACAGAAGAACACAGCGGCTCAGGATCATCAACGGCATACGCAAACACCAACTGGTAATCACCCACCAGTCATACGACGCCATCTCAAGGTAACCGACACGCCAATGATTGTGAGCAGTCAACTCACCAAGAAGCACTAAAGCATAAATCAAATACCTTAATGCCCACAACCTGTACGCCGTCCTTATCGTACGGAAAGCCTCAGAACGTATCTTGGAATACAAGAACGTGCCGGCTAGAAACGATGTGGAAGCGGTGGCAACAGCCAACATCACCTCCGTGTAGTGTCGGACCGTCAGCGCCAAGTCCGGCAGCCAGAGCAAAAAGAAGACGATAAGCGCATCAATGGCACACACAGTCCAGTCTGCCACGAAGAAATGGCCAAAGATATGATGCTTATACTTATTCTCAACATTCAAAATCAGATACACGAATATTCCATACAAAACCACTCGGACAACCTTATAGAAGAAATTGTAGTAGAATACCACAATCATAGACAACGTCAAATCGAAACTCTCAATTTCTCTCAAAAAGTTTGACACCGGTTGTTTCATGGATAACAGCACTGTCTCGACAAGGAGCGCGATAGCTGCATATTTCAGCTTTTTTCTTGTTTTCATTTCATCAATTAGATATAGGCGTTACAGATGCAAAAATACAAAAATAAACATTCTGACACAAAATAACCAAACAATTTATCCTTCTATTGCAAAACAAACACGGAGTGCGAAATACGAAAAAGAACATTTTAACACTAAACTCCCACTTTTTTCTTTATTTATTATGATGTTAGGACAAAAAAATATAAATTTGCACGAAAGAATGAACCAATTGATGTCTGTGTTCAAAAGTGATTTTTGAGCATGACAGATACTAACTATTGATATTTACTATTTATGGCTCAATCCAACGACGAAGAACTCTTCAGACGTTCTTGTGCTCAACGAGATTTACTTACCCCTCTAAAGAGTAAGTCAGTGTGTGACGCGCATGGGCAGATACAGACCGCGAAGACACGAGATGGATATGGAATGGAACGTTTACTGAAAGATATAGAGAATGAATATAAGATACTGATACAAGATGCTGGAATAAATATGGTAGTTCCCTTGAAAAGGGGTACAGAGATTGAGAACTACCCGTATTTCTTTTATGTAGACAATATCAAGGAGACACTGAGCGACTCTTCAGAAAGTCTCCACTTCCACCTCTGCGCTTTCATCGAGGGCGGATGGACGGTTTTGAGAGAGACGAAGTTCGACGTCAGTCCTCTTGCACTGTTGCCGTACCAATACGAATACTCCTCAGAAAATCAGCCGCTGACAAAGTACCACATCGGACTTAAACTGATTATACCGGAGATAAACCCTACGGCATATGCGTCAAAGGAAGTGGTCATCGACTACCTCACAAGGAAAGATAATCTCAAGCTTAAGTGCACATTCACCAATATCCCTTATGACAGCAAATGGGCGGACGGGCAATACAGACAGGAGTTCGCCTGCCTGGCGGAGTTCGAGGAGATAGACGTCGACATCAAGGATGACTACGGACAGCTCTTCCGTTCATTCAATGAGACCGCACACCTCGGATGCGACAAACTGCCTGACGACATCTGCGGAATGACCCTCAAGATGCAGGACAGAGACCAGTATGCGCCTCTCACCACAGAGAAAGACATATATTGCCTGCTATACGCAGAGAAGAAAAATCTGGTACGAGTGCTCAGATGGCTGCCAACCAAGGCTGACGACATGAATGACAAACCAATCCTTCCACTGCACGAGCTCGGAGTGATAGACTGCAACGAGAACGAGAGCTTCGCGTCATTCATGACTTCAACACAGAACACACTACTCTTCGGAAAGGTATCCGGAAACGACATAACAGTAATATGCAATATGGATGGCTATTACAACAGCGAGCTGTCGCAATTCATATTACCAATCGATTTGTTTAACCTGGCTAAGTAGGACAGTACACCATGGGATTGAAAAATTTATACATGAAAACCTTCTACGGCGACAAGTACGGCCAGATAGAAGACATATACAAGAACGTTTGTGTCTCATATCCAAGTGGATTGGAAATCTTCCTTAAGCTGAGGAACATGAAGAACAAAGAAGGCGACTTCGACCTCAAGCAGCTCATCTCAGAACACGAGGAGGACATCAAGATTTACGATGAGTACACCAAAAACCAGGCTAAGTTTCCTAATGCGGTAATGCTCTACACAAACGTCAACTCCCTGAACGTCGACAGCGCAAGCTTCATAAACGCTAACACAGAGCTTATGGAGCTGACTGAGACATTCTACAAGGCGACCAAGAACACGAAACCTGCTCAGTACCGCGCCTTCGGACTGACAGAAAGAGACAGAGACATCGTGGACGCGGAGCTGAACCAGCGCAAGAGACTGCTGATAAGCTATCTCGACACCATCAACACTGAGATAAACAAGGATGAGGACAACACCAAACCAAAGGTGGAAGCCTACACCATTGACGCTAAGGAAAACAGAAAGCAATTCCTCAACAGCGAGTTGAACGGCGACGAGAATGTCTTTGTCATTGACGACACGACATGGAAGGATTACATTAACCATATCGTGTATTGCGTAAAGAACCATATCAGAATTAAGGAAGACTTCAACTTAGTACACAAGAATAAGTACCTCATCACACGCTGCTATCAAGAGACCGGATATAACGGCGGCATCACGCTCAGCACTATCTACGAGATAAAACGTGACTCCCCTCTCAAACAATATGTGGACGTGTGCAACACAGCACAGAAATTCGCTGAGAATGAATACTCTGCGGCATACACGAAACTTGTGGACAGCGGTGTATTCAAGCCTTACAACTCCATGCTCTCACTCATCGACTGCCTCTACATCGTCTCACACGTGGAGCTGCTGAAAAGACAGCAGGAAAACGCATAAGCAGAAACAATACAGCACATAGACAAACACACTAAGCGAGGCGGAAAAGAGTCAGCTCTTTTCCGCCTCGCTCGTCATATCGGCTCAGCGGATTTATCCGGTTGGTAAGGTTTGGCTAATCAAGAATAAAAGTTGT
>CALCEL010000055.1 GCA_937900485.1 uncultured Prevotellaceae bacterium | reverse complement strand
CAACTTTTATTCTTGATTAGCCAAGCCTTACCAACCGGATAAATCCGCTGAGCCAGAAACAGGGGAATCTGAATTAAGAGAACAAAAAAAACCACGCGGAACTCACCGCGTGGCAGGGTTTGATTAGTTAATAGATTAGTAAGGTAGATAGGGTTGCTTCGCTCTCTTCACAAAGAGTGTATTTTTGTACTTGTCCTATTTTTTGATTCCACCCTATCGCATAATAACTTATTGGAACTTTGAGTATAATATTTTCCAACTTATTTCTTCACGAAAACCAGCCCGACATACATGCCGTCCACTGAGGAGAAAAGACTGGAGACTGTGGACAACGTCGTGTTGGCAGACGAAGCGGTGGCAGAAACAGTCTGCACAAGTGTCAGCAACTTCTGCGCGGACATGGACACACGCATCTCCCCACCACTGACCACGACATTAGCCGTGACAGACTTAGAGACGCCGGAGAGAACGCCATTGTACGTGATAGTCATCTCACCGCCCTCGACGCTATAGACACCTCTCACAGACTTTCCAGCAACAACAATTCCCGTAGTGCCATCCGAAGAGAAGGACAGAGTGACGTCTCCAGCGGAAAAACCAGCCTTTGCCAGTCCTTTCTGCAAGTAGGACTCACCCTTAGACGCCATCGCCGACGTACCGACAGCACTCAACACATTGTCAGACTCAAACACCATACAAGGTCTTGAATACTCCCAGTCACCGACAAGAGACGACACCGCCACTTCCTCCGTGCCGAGAATCGCAGACTCCAACTTGACCGCGGAAACCGCAGACGAAGACAGTTTTGAAAGTGTGGATGACACGGACTGAGCGAATGACACACATGGCACCACCATGAGGATTAAAAGAGTTGTCCTCAGACAAGATATTGTAGGTCTGTTCATAAAATTCAATTTTAAGTGACACATGATATTGTCAAATAATCTCCACCGAGACTCTGCTTTGAGTTCCGAACAGAGAAAAAGTTTAATGACTCACTTTATTCTGTGGCTCAAACCACACACCATGAGATACACCTCATCCGCTTTTCTCGCCACAAACTGGTTGACCAGCCCCTGCAAGTCTGTGAAATGCCTCTGCAAGCTATTATCGCTCACACCACCCATCCCAATCTCGTTGGTCACAAAGATAAAGGTGGCGTCTGAGGATGTGAAACGATCAAACTCACTCACCATCTGCTCATAGCAAGACTTGACCGTTGAGCTGTCAGGATTATCTGACATGTCGAACAAGAAATTCGCAGCCCATAACGTGAGGCAGTCAACCAGAACCACCCTACCCGACACGTCATGACGGCTCAGCATTTTCTCCTCTTCAATGTTAGTCCACGACTGCCCGCGGCGTTCCTGATGGACTCTCACACGTTGGCGGAATTCTTCATCGTACACCCTCGCGGTAGCCATATAGACAGGACACGGCGAAAGAGACAGCGCTAAACGCTCGGCCTCCTCACTTTTCCCTGAACGTTGACCGCCAGTAATAAGTATAATCCTCATAGCGTCAAAGGTTGAAAATGTTCCATTCCCATTGGTATCCTTTCGCCGCAAAGATAGCTTCTTTTTTTTAAAAACAATCAAAACAAAAGGCTAATGTGTTACTTTTTTCAGTTTTTCTTGTTTAATTCTACACAAAGCGATAACTTTGCAGGCGCATTTAGGGTTCGAATCGAGAATAAAGCCGACGTACGGCCATGACCTATCGACACAACCAGGAAGGTTAATCCAGATGTTCGGGAAGGGCATGACAGGGAAGTCGGCACGTCTTATGTGACTTGGTCAGCAAGTCCGTGACACATATTTTTATAACGAACCGTTGAGACACAAAACACATCCGCAAGACACCGGATATGTTAATCTGACATAAATGAACAATGATTAAGAAAATTTTAGTAGCTAATCGTGGTGAGATTGCGATACGCGTAATGCGTAGCTGTTATGAGATGGGCATACGTTCTGTAGCCGTATATAGCGAGGCGGACCGTCTGTCACGACATGTACTCTTTGCCAACGAGGCAGAGTGTATCGGTGGAACTGCTTCGAGTGACAGTTATCTCAACATCGACCACATCATTGAGGCAGCAAAGAAACACAACGCCGACGCCATTCACCCGGGATACGGATTCTTGAGTGAGAACGCAGAGTTCGCAAGACGCTGCGAGGCTGAGGGATTCACATTCATCGGTCCTCGTCCAGAGACGATGGAGACAATGGGAGACAAGATCAGTGCAAGAGTGAAGATGATAGAGGCCGGCGTACCTGTTGTACCAGGCACTCAGCAGCAACTGAACTCCGGCGAGGAGGCCGTGAAAGTATGTAAAGAGATTGGCTTCCCTGTCATGATAAAGGCATCACAAGGTGGTGGCGGAAAAGGAATGCGTCTTGTCGAGCGCGAGGAGGACGTTGTGGAGATGTACAACGCAGCAAAGAGCGAAGCCATGGCAGGCTTCGGCGATGACACGGTGTACATCGAGAAGTTTGTTGAGGAACCTCACCACATTGAGTTCCAGATACTCGGTGACAAGCACGGCAACGTTATACATCTGTATGACAGAGAGTGCTCCGTACAAAGACGTCACCAGAAGGTTGTCGAAGAAAGCCCTTCACCATTCATAGACAACGAACTGCGCGAAGAGATGGGAGCTAAGGCTGTGGCAGCCGCCAAAGCCGTAGGTTATGTCGGAGCGGGAACCATAGAGTTCCTTGTGGACAAGCACCACAACTTCTACTTCCTTGAGATGAACACACGTCTTCAGGTTGAGCACCCTATCACCGAGGAGGTGATTGGTATAGACCTCGTGAAAGAGCAGATCCGTATTGCGGACAATCAGCCTCTCTCACGCAAGCAGGAGGACATCCAGCAGCGCGGACACGCCATCGAGTGCCGTATATGCGCCGAGGATACGGAGCACAACTTCATGCCTTCACCTGGCATCATCCAGCAGCTCACCGAGCCACATGGTATCGGTACACGAATCGACTCATACGTATATGAGGGATACGAGATTCCTGTACACTACGACCCTATGATTGGAAAACTGATTGTCTGGGCCACGAACAGAGAGTATGCCATAGAGCGTATGCGACGCGTCCTCTACGAATACAAGATAACTGGACTCACAACCAACATACGTTATCTGAGACGCATCATTGACGTGCCAGACTTCAAGAACGGAAACTACAACACATACTTTATTGAAAGGAACCAGGACCGCTTACGTCCTCGTCCAGGATTCAAGAACGACAGCGAGCCGATGGCTATCATAGCAGCTTACATCGACTACCTCATGGGTCTTGAGGAGAACACATCCAACCTACCTGCGGACAGTCAGGCTATCAGCAGATGGAGAGCCTTCGGACTTCAGAAGGGTGTACTCAGAGTATAAGTAAGGGGTGTACTCAGAGTATAGTAGTGGAAGTAAACTCGCCCACCCCGTCCGCAAGAACCTAAAAGTTGAGACGGAGTGCGCCAAGAAAATCAGAAAAGAAAAAAATGGAAGTACAGATAGGCAACAAGACTTGTGAGGTTACCATGCTCAGCAAAGATGGTAACAAAATCAAGATTGACATAGACGGTAAGGTTTATGACGTAGACGTGGCGATGCTGCAGAACGGCACATGCTCAATACTCTACGGCGGCAACTCATATAACGCCGAGCTGGTGAAAAGTCAGGGAGGAAAGCACTACCGCGTCAACCTCAACTACTCAACATATCAGATTGATATGCTTGACTCACAGGCAAAATACATGAAACTCCGCAGAGGAGGCAGCAACGTTGCGGGACAAGCTGACACAATCACAGCGCCAATGCCTTGCAAAATTGTAAAACTGTTCGTCAAGCCGGGCGACGAGCTTAAGGCTGGCGACACGGTCCTCACGATGGAGGCAATGAAAATGCAGTCCAACTACAAAGTGAATGCAGATTGCAAAGTTAAGGACGTACTTGTCAGTGAAGGTGATAACGTACGCGTTGAACAAACACTAATCAAATTGGAGGTAAACAATGGCTAATAAACTTACCGCGAGAGAAAGAATAGAGACACTGCTTGACAGTGGCACTTTTGTAGAGATGGACAAGCACGTTGTCCACCGCTGCACGGACTTCGGAATGGAGAACAAACGATTCGAGGGTGACGGCGTCATCTCCGGATACGGAAAGATAGACGGACGTATCGTGTTCGTGTACGCTTTTGACTTCAGCGTTCTCGGAGGCTCACTATCAGCGGCAAACGCTCAGAAGATAGCAAAGGTACAGGACCTTGCTTTGAAGAACGGAGCACCAATCATCGGCCTTAACGACTCAGGTGGTGCGCGTATCCAAGAGGGCGTGGAGTCATTGACAGGATTCGCCCACATATTCAGACGTAACGTCATGGCAAGTGGCGTCATACCACAGATTAGCGCCATCCTCGGCCCATGTGCAGGAGGCTCATGCTACTCACCTGCCCTTACGGACTTCATACTCATGGTTAAGGAGCAGAGCCAGATGTTTGTCACAGGACCAAACGTGGTCAAGGCAGTCACAAACGAGGACGTCGACAAAGAGACACTCGGCGGAGCTATGACACATAACTCTGTGAGCGGTGTCAGCCACTTCATTTGCTCAAGCGACGAAGAGACTCTGATGACAATACGAGAACTCATCGGATTCATTCCTTCAAACAACATGGAGGACGCACCTGTACATCCTGTGACAGACGAGTTGTCACGTGTATGTCACGAGTTGGACAATGTCGTTCCTACAGATCCTAACATTCCATACGACATCAGAAACATCATAGAGCCAATATGTGACCAGCAGTACTTCTTCGAGGTGCAGCCTGAGTTCGCAAAGAACATCGTGATAGGCTTCGGACGTATGGCTGGACGCACAGTGGGATTCGTAGCCAACCAGCCTAACTTCCTCGCCGGTGCGCTTGACATCGACGGAAGTGACAAGGCAGCCCGCTTCATAAGATTCTGCGACTGCTTCAACATTCCTTTGGTAGCGATAGAGGACGTTCCGGGATTCTTGCCTGGCGTACAGCAGGAACACAATGGTATCATACGTCATGGCGCTAAGATCGTATACGCTTTCGCCGAGGCAACAGTACCAAAGATAACACTGATTACAAGAAAGGCATACGGCGGTGCTTACATCGTCATGAACAGCAAGTGTATTGGCGCTGATGTCAACTTCGCTTATCCGACAGCGGAGATTGCCGTAATGGGAGCTGAAGGTGCATGCAACATTCTTTACAGAAAAGCGACACCAGAGGAGAGAACACAGAAGATTGAGGAGTACAGAGAGAAATTCGCTAATCCTCTTCCTGCGGCTCAGCTAGGTTACATCGACGAGATTATCAATCCATGTGACACCCGAATCAGAATTATTCAGGCTTTGGAGATGACTCGTAACAAGAATCAGAGCAACCCTCCTAAGAAGCACGGCAACATGCCTTTGTAATATAACACAAAAAAAGAAAAGTTGAGGAAATCCTCAACTTTTCTTTTTATAATGATAGTCAACCGACTATACATCTCCCCAAATTCTCACGTCATATACGGTTAGAAGAATTACACATTACTGTATATTCTGTCCTTAAAAACGTACGACGTAACCAGTGTCAGGTTATAAAATCATCTCACCGCTAGTCTTTACAAAGCATTTTCTCGAGCAATTGACATGAAAAACAACACTAACGTTCCATCATTCTGCCGTCCTATAAAACGAATAAAACGGGCGTAGAGCGTACCATGACAGACCGTCAGTAGAATTATATCCTGTCAACTACCAACTGAATAAGGTTGTCGATAGTATTCTTATAGCCTGTATTAGCTTCCTTTATCAGACGGTTAGCAATAACCATACAAACAGTAGTGGCGCGATGACCAAGAAGACGTGACAATCCCGCCAGCGCAGAGCTTTCCATCTCGAAGTTAGTAATCCTGAAGCCATTGTACTCAAAACTCTCGACCTTACTATTCTGTGTCGGGTCAGCTAGAGGAATTCTGAGCTCACGTCCCTGAGGTCCAAAGAAACCACCGCAGGCAATCGTTACTCCTTTAACGCAATCACCATCACCTGCAATACGGTCAGTCAACTCGCGGTCAGCGTCAATAACATACGGAGCACAGAGCAACGGATTCCAGTTCATGTGCTCTTTAAACACCTTCTCGAACTCAAGGTCACAGACCTCATTACGTCCAGCATAAAAATTAAGCAGACCGTCAAAACCGATACTCTTCTGTGAAAGGACAAAAGTTCCCACAGGAGTATACGGCTGCAGTCCTCCACATGTGCCCACTCTCACAATCTCCAGACTCTTCAGCTCATCCTTCTCCTCACGAGTGTTAAAGTCGATGTTGACAAGAGCGTCCAACTCATTCATCACAATATCAATGTTATCACAGCCAATGCCGGTAGACACCACAGAGATTCTCTTACCCTTATAACAGCCAGTCATTGTACGGAACTCACGACTTTGTATGTCACACTCAACAGTGTCAAAATGTGAAGCCACCAAAGGAACACGTCCAGGATCACCGACAAGAATAACCTTATCAGCCATCTGTTCCGGGCGTACATGTAAATGAAAGACAGAGCCATCCTCATTTATAATCAATTCTGATGGAGCGAAATACTTTTTCATAACAATAGATAGTTTTTAGTTTCCAGGGTTCTATAAATTAGTTAAATCAGATCAGTATGTAACAGTCGAGTGAGAATGACAGCCGTGATATATACGTTGCAAATCAAAACACTCCCATTATTATTGACATCATGATAAAACGTAACCCAGTATGTTAAACAAAAATCGGCGGTAATTTATAAAACCCACCTTATATATAATAATCAATCACCGCAAAACACGCATATTATAATAAGAAATCACCATAGAGAAACTGGACGGAGATAATCCTCCCACACAATAATCCACATCATAATACGACATGTTGTTCACCTATCACATATACACAAAGATAGAAAAAAAATCACAATACCAAATAAAATAATAATCGGCAAAGTCATAAAAACTGTGTAAAAACTATAGGAAAAAACAAAGAAAAACACGTAAGCAGACCTGACAAACACAGAAATTGATTCAAATAATTCTTGTTATGAATCATAAAACCGATAAAAAACAACAAGAAAAATAAAAAATCAAAAAGTAACATGAAATATTTTTTACGAAAAACATCTGAAAAAAAAACAAAAAACGGAGGCAAAATGATTTAATTTTAAAATTTATGCATTATAAGTGCAATCTTCGAAAACCTTGCAGCGAAATGATATGTGCTTTTTATGCGAAATGAAAGAGAAAAAGGAGGAAAAGTTTTGAATTAAGAATTGCGAAACATATATTTGTCACATCAAAAACAAAGAACAAGAATAAGAAATAAAATTTATAGGGTTATTTAGTCGTCCCTCATAAAGCCCCCTTTTCCGTTCATGCATCCGCATAGCGAGAAT
>CALCEL010000054.1 GCA_937900485.1 uncultured Prevotellaceae bacterium | reverse complement strand
GGGTATTTTGAACCAAAATAGGCTTGACAATCAGTCATTGTGTTTTGCAAATTCTAGCTATGCGGATGCATGAACTGGAAAGGGGGCTTTATGAGGGACGACTATTTAACATTCTTCGACTCCTCCAATATCCTGCGGAACACCCAGTCGTGGTTGTAGAGGAAGTCCTCGGTGTGCTGGCCACCGTCGTAGAAGGTCTGGGTACGCAGTTGCTCGATGGTTGGCCAAACTTCTATCTCCACTTGGTCTTTGTAGTAGGTCTCGGGATTGGCGGCGTCGGCGTCGGTTATCTCCAGCGTGATGGGATAGCGGTAGGAGAAGCGCGAGTGGCGGAGGATGTCGCTCCACGGGGGGCCGCCGAGTCCTCCGAGGAAGCCGCTGGGTTGGCCTACGCTGACGAGGCGGTCGCTGCCGAGACAGGCGGAGAGAAGGGCGTAGGTGGAGGAGAAGATGTTGTGGTCAAACATGATGTAGATGGTGCCGCCGTAGCCGATGGTGCGGTCGCTGGGCTGCAGCGTGGTCTCGCTGTCCTCGTCGAGAAAGGCGGTGAGGCGGTCGCCATAAACCTTGATTTCGCGGGGGGCTGTGTATTCGCCACCGAGGACGCTGAGGTCTTTCACGGCCTGTCGGATGCTATAATGCAGGGGGCGGTCAATGATGGCCGAGAGGACGCGGTGCCACGTCATGTCGTTGCCGCCGCCATTGCCGCGCACATCGATGATGACGCGACGGATGGCCTTGCCCTTGTGACTGGCAATCTGGTTCTCAAGCCATTCGGCCTGGCCGATTTTCATCTCTGGGATGCGGATGTAGAGCGTGGAGTCGCGGTCGAAGTAGTTCACCTTGTAGGCTCCGTTGTCGGATTTGACGCGGGGTATGTTGTACGCCAGCCCCGTCATGTCGAAGGTCTGCGGCTTGCCGTCGATAACGACCGTCCACGTGAACTTGTCGGTCTTGTAGATGATGCGCGGGTTGAAGAGGCTGCTGGCCCACGCCTTCTTGTGCTTGAAGTCCCAGCGGTTGGCACTGTTCACGCGGCTGTTGTACTTGGCCACGTACTTGTCAACGGGGATGCCGTTCACGTGGGTCAGTTCGGCGAAGAATGGGATGACCTCGGTGTCCTTGTCCTTGAAGCCAAGCGTCAGGTACTTGCCGTCGATGTAGAAAACGCCTTTGGCATTGGCATTGCCGTAGCGGAAGTGGTTCCTGTAGGCATCCATCGTATGAGCCATAACCACGGAGTCACGGGTCTGGTTGGGGCTGATATGCTTGTCGTTGCAGGCGGCGAGGGCGCGGAAGATGACGTCGTAGAAACCGCCGTCGCAGGTCACGGTGTCGATGTCGTGCCGTATGCGCCGCAGTTCCTTGGGGATGTCGATGCCCGTCACACGCTTGCGCACGGCGAAGTGCGGCACCTTCGTTGTCAGCGTCGTGTACAGCTGGTCGTAGTCCTCCAGCATCTGCTGCTTGGTGAGGGATTGCGCCGTCGCGGTGATGGTGGCAGCGGCGAGGATGATTGTGATAATTGTTTTCTTGTTCATTGGTCGTTATCTGTTTCTTCTCCTATTGACTATGGCTATGCGGTTCCTCGTACGCTTTTTATGTCAAGTGGTTATGGGGATAGTCTAAGAAAGCGAAACATACGCATTTATAATGATCCGATTTTTGAAGAGGGTTTGGAGGGCGTAACCTGTTATTATAATAGAAATTGTTGTAAATATCCTGAAAATGGTAATGATTTCTGGTGCAGATATTATGTGCATGACAGTTTTAATAATTTCAAAGGTTTATCATGTCAACTGAGAAATGGCTTCATACCGGCTTCATATGATGAGTATATGGAGGAAATAACTCGAAATTCTTATGACAGAGACTCTGATCCTCATTATTGTGGTTTTAGTCACTCTTCCTTGGTTTATGACAGAGAGTATATTGATTTTTATGATTTTGACTCTGTCGTGATTTTCTCCAATTCAAATCGCAAAGTAAGTTGTTATGCCTTCAAACCTGAATATTTTTACAAGAAAATTTCAGCCGGAGAGATAGAATTGGGGGATTTGGTATGTACTCCAGGAGCACTTGCTCGTAGTGTATATGATTGGACGATACCGGGCTTTTACACATCTGATTCGATTAACATAGTACGTTCAGAGGAGTGTGCGGAAAGTTTTCCTAAATGGGGCGAAGTATTTCTCTCTTTATGTGACAGTATTGTGGCCGCTAACAAGCTTGACGAGAAAGAGACGTTAAGTGAATATATGTTGTGGTATGATAAGGAAGAGAATGTTATTAGTGAGTGTTACGGCAGAAGTATTCCTGACGAGATTGTCACGGATAGTAGCTTGAAGCGTGTTCTTCAGGAATCATTTGAATATGCGGATAAGCGGACAAGATATTTCAGAGGCTCATTACTTAACTTATTCGAAAAAGGAAATGGAAATGATGCTTGTCAAAAGGCGAACAAATTGATGTGTGGTGAGGGTGTGTCAAGCAATTGACGTACCCTCACTGTCGTTTTTTGCGCGTCAAAAATTATGCTAAAACGCGACTTGGAAAAGTCGGGAAGAAGATATCCTTAATGCGTGCGGAGCAACGACGTGGGCACTATTCGGGCACTCTTGGTGTTGTCAGCGACACACTTATTCAAATACTAAAAATACGAAAAGCGTTTTTATTTTAATATATTTTAAGAGAATGTATAGAATGAAAATGGTAAATTTGTGGCCAAATATAAAACTACAAACGAAAACCAAAACAAAGAAATAATTATGGCAGATGCTATCGATATCCGTGAGTTGAACGAACGGATAGAAAGACATAGTTCTTTTGTTACAAATATCATGACAGGAATGGATCAGGCCATCGTGGGACAGAAACATCTTGTCGAGTCATTGCTCATCGGACTCCTGTCCGATGGCCATGTGTTGCTGGAAGGTGTGCCTGGTCTTGCTAAGACAAAGGCTATCAAGACCTTGTCATCTTTGATTGACGCTCAGTTCAGCCGTATACAGTTCACTCCAGATCTGCTTCCTGCCGATGTGATAGGAACAATGATATATAGCCAGAAGGATGGAGAGTTCGTGGCAAAGAAAGGTCCTGTCTTCGCTAATTTCGTGTTGGCGGACGAAATCAACCGTGCGCCGGCTAAGGTGCAGAGTGCCTTGCTTGAGGCTATGCAGGAGCGTCAGGTGACTATCAGCACGTCAACGTATGAGCTGCCGAAGCCTTTCCTCGTGTTGGCTACTCAGAACCCGATTGAGCAGGAGGGTACATATCCGCTTCCTGAGGCGCAGGTGGACCGTTTCATGCTGAAGGTGGTCATCGACTATCCGAAACTCGAGGAGGAGAAGAAGATCATACGTCAGAATATCAGCGGCGAGAAGGTCGACGTGAAGCCGATTATGACAACTCGTGAGATTGAAGAGGCACGTGACGTGGTGCGTCAGGTTTATCTCGATGAGAAGATTGAGCAGTATATCGCCGACATAGTGTTCGCCACCCGTTATCCGGAGAAGTATAACCTTAAGGAGTTGAAAGGTCTCATAGGATTCGGAGGCTCACCTCGAGCATCTATCAACCTGGCGCTCGCCTCACGTTCATACGCTTTCATCAAGCATCGCGGATATGTCATCCCGGAGGATGTGAGAGCAGTGGCGCATGATGTGCTGCGCCACCGTATAGGTCTCACTTATGAGGCGGAAGCCAGCAACGTCAACAGCGAGGAAATCGTTAGTAAGATAATCAACAGGGTTGAGGTACCTTAATTTCCTGACACAACTTACTTGGTTATGGAAACAGAGGAATTACTTCAACGTGTCAGAAAGGTCGAGATCAAGACTAGGGGACTCTCCAGGAATATCTTTGCTGGAGAGTATCACTCTGCGTTCAAGGGTCGTGGTATGGCCTTCTCGGAGGTCCGTGAGTACCAGTACGGAGATGATGTCCGTGATATTGACTGGAACGTCACGGCGAGACTCGGCAAACCTTATATTAAGGTGTTTGAGGAGGAGCGTGAGCTGACTGTCATGCTCCTCGTCGACGTGTCTGGTAGTCTTGACTTTGGTACCGCTGTTCAGACTAAACGACAGATGGTTACCGAGATTGCCGCCACACTGGCCTTTTCCGCTATTCAGAATAACGATAAGATCGGTGTCGTCTTTTTCTCTGACAAGGTGGAGAAGTTTATACCACCCAAAAAAGGTCGTAAACATATATTGTTCATAATCAGAGAGCTCTTGAGCTTTGAACCGTCCAGCTGCAAGACGGACATCGGCGCTGCTGTTGAGTTTGTAACGAACGCCATAAAGAAACACTCCACATTATTTATATTGAGCGACTTCTTTGACAACAAGGATTATACCAATCAGCTCGTGATAGCTAACAGGAAGCATGATGTTGTCGCCCTTCAGGTGTATGACCAGCGTATGACGGAGATGCCTGACGTGGGCATCATCAAGATGAGAGACGCTGAGACGGGTGATGAGATTTTCGTCGACACGTCGTCAAGAAAGATGAGAAAGGCGCACAACGAGTGGTGGGTCAAGTATCAGAAGTGGCTGAAGCACGTGATGACCAAGTCCAACGTGGACTGTGTGTCTGTGCGTACGGATGAGGATTATGTCAAGGCTCTTATGAATATGTTCAAAAAGCGAAGCGTGTGAAAATGAGAATAGCTAAATATTTATTGTCCCTTGTGGCTCTTTTGGCGAGTACCTTGTCTTTGAGCGCCCAACAGGTGACGGTACAGAATAAACTGGACTCTGCTGCAATCTTTATCGGAAACCGTATGGGTATCACCCTTGAGGTTACTGCCGACAAAGGTAAGAGTGTGGAGCTGCCACAATATGACTCCTTGCAGGTCATCATACCCGGCGTGGAGTTCGTGTCCGCCACGAAACCTGACACGCAGTATGTCAACGACGGGAAGCGCATGGTGCTGACAAGGAAATATTATATCACTTCATTCGACTCCGCATTGTATTTCATACCTGCGATGCAGGTCAAGGTCGATAAGAAACCTTACAAGGGAGTCAACATGGCTCTGAAGGTAGTCACGTTCAATGTTGACACGCTTCATCCTGAGAAGATCTTCCCCTCTAAAAGCGTTATGTCTCCTCCTTTCGACTTCGGCGAGTGGAAACTGTTACTGTGGCTCTCGCTCATCGTCGTCATCGTGACAGCTATTCTGTTGTATGTGGGTGTGCGTCTGAAAGACAACAAGCCTATCATTCGTCACATCAGACTCAAACAGCGACTCGCACCTCATAAGGAGGCGATGATGAAGATTGAGAAGATAAAGGAAGATAAGATATGGCAGAGTGAGGACTCTAAGGAGTATTATACTGCTCTTACTGATACTCTCCGCCAGTACATAAAAGAACGCTATGGATTCAACGCCACGGAGATGACCTCTTATGAGATTATACAGCATCTCGAGGATGTTAATGATGGCGATGCCATCAATGAGCTGCGTGAGTTGTTCCAGACTGCCGACCTCGTCAAGTTCGCCAAGTATAGCACTCTTATTAATGAGAATGACAGGAATCTTGTCTATGCCATTGAGTATATCAATCAGACTAAGGTGGAGGACACTAAACCTCAGCCGGAGGAGATTGTCGTGGAGGAGAAGAGGTCAAAGAAGACGAAGCTCGTCCTCGTCGGACTTGTTGTGGGCACGTCGTTCCTGTTGCTTGCTTTGGTAAGCTATCTGCTTTATAGGATATTCTTTATCGTTATGTGATGAGACTTGGCAGATATTTGTTGTTCGAATAATATAAAAGAGGAAACCAGATGTTTTTTAAGAATCCTGTTTTTTTCGTATTGCTGTTGGCTCTTATACCATATGCGATATGGTATATACTGAAATATAAGAAAAGCTTGCCGTCAATCAAGGTGCCGGAGACAAGTAAATATCGGTACACGGATAAGAGTCTCAGATTGTATCTGATTCATTTACCGTTCGTGCTGAGATGTGTTCTCCTGGTGCTCGTCGTGTGTATTCTCGCTCGTCCTCAGACGAAACATGACTGGAGCGACACTGACGTCGAGGGTATTGACATAATGCTGGCCGTCGACGTGTCAACGAGTATGTTGACGCAGGACTTTAAGCCGAACAGAGTTGAGGCTCTTAAGGAGATAGCCCAGCAGTTCATCGAGAAACGTCCGAATGACAATATTGGTCTCACAATATTTGCGGGGGACACGTATACTCAGTGCCCGCCGACTACTGATCACACGGTGCTCATGAACCTTTACAATGCCGTCGACGGAGATATTGCGGCGAAAGGTGTAATCAACGACGGAACGGCCATTGGTGACGGTATCATGAATGCCATATTGCGTCTCAAGGATAGCAAGGCGAAGTCTAAGGTGATTATCTTACTCACAGACGGTGTGAACAACAGTGGTGAGATATCTCCTATCACATCAGCAGAGATTGCTAAGAAGTATAAGATTCGTATCTATACCATTGGTATCGGACGCAATGGTATGGCTCCTTATCCGCTGCCTACCGGCGGTACGATTATGGTGCCTGTGGAGATTGATGAGGCTACGATGAATAAGATCTCCAATATGACCGGCGGCCGTTATTTCAGAGCGCAAAAGAATGCCGAGCTGCTGGAGATTTATCAGGATATAGACAAGATGGAGAGAACGAAGTTCAACGTTAAGCAGTACAGCCAACGCTCTGAGGTCTACGAGCCTTACGCATTGGCGGCGCTGGTTGTCTTGTTGCTTGAGATTATCATCAGATATTTTGTCCTGAGGAGATTACCATAGAAAAAACGGATATTAATATGTTTAGATTCGCACATCCAATATACCTTTATTTATTATTACTTATACCGCTCTTGACAGCATTGTATGTCCTTGTGCAGTATAACATGAGAAAGAACCTGCGTAAGTTCGGTGACCTGAGTCTGCTTGCTGACCTCATGCCTGAGGTCTCACCGTTAAGGCGTCATGTGAAGTTCGTGCTGATGATGGCGTCGTTGGCTTTGCTGATTTTCGTCCTTGCCCGTCCGCAGTACGGAACACGTAATGAGGAGGTGAAACGTTCGGGTATTGAGGTGATGATGGCTGTCGACGTCAGTAACTCCATGCTCTGTCGTGACGTGAGCCCATGCCGTCTGGATAAGTCTAAGATGATTCTGGACAAGCTGACGGAGCAGTTCGAGGAGGACAAGGTGGGACTCGTGGCGTTCGCCGGCTCGGCTATTACCTTGTTGCCGATGACATCTGACTACGTGAGTGCCAAGATGTTTATGGACCAGTTGTCACCAGCGACGATTTCTGTTCAGGGAACGAATCTGAGTGAGGCTATAACACGCGCCATATCAGGCTTCTCGGAAAAGAAGCCTGTGGGTAAGGCGTTGATACTGATCACCGACGCTGAGGATAATGAGGAGGGTGCCATTAAGGCAGCCAAGCTGGCAGGGGAGAAGGGAATAAAGATTTTCGTCTTGTCTGTCGGTACTGCGGAGGGAGGACTCATACCACTTCCGGGTGGAGGATATAAGAAGGATAAGTCAGACAATGTCGTGACCACTCGTTTGAATGAAAGCATAGGAAAGAACATCGCCAAGGCGGGCAACGGACTTTACATCCATGTCGACCAGACCGGACAGGCACAGTCAATCCTCGAGGATGAGATAGCCAAGATGCAGAAGGAGGATATTACTGAGTCCATGTATTCAGAGTACGATGAGCAGTTCGTGGCTGTGGCGATATTGCTGTTCCTGGCTCTCGTGCTTGAGATGGTTATTCTGGAGAGAAAGAATCCGTTGTTCAGCAGGTTGAAACTTTTTAGCTGATAAGCTGTTATTATGTCATTACTAAATTGGTTCTACAAATGAGAAAGATTAGATTGATATATTTCACGACGCTCTTTGTCGCAGCTCTCACCGTCTCAGCGCAAGAGACGGACAGGGATTTCATAAGACAAGGAAATCTGTTCTTCCGTCAGGGTGAGGTGGACAAGTCAATTGTGAATTTCCAGAAGGCTTTGGACAAGAAGCGAACAGTCGAGGCTTACTATAATCTCGGTTGCTCATTCTCCCTGATGAGTCTAGACTCCACGTCTCTCACGTCTTACGTTGAGGCGGAACAGCTGGGCTTCAATAACCCTCGCAAGAGAGCCATGAATTTCCACAACATGGCCAACTTGTGGTATGTTAACGGCTTGTCAAGACTGAGGAGTAATGACAAGCAGATAGCGAAATACTTCGAGAACGCCGTGAATCTGTATAAGTGTGCGCTACGTTGTAATCCTGATGACAATGAGACGCGTTACAATCTTGCTATGGCGCAGTGGATGCTGAAAAAGGCGCAGAGTGGAGGCGGTGGCCAAAGTGACCAGTCCGAGGACAAAAATAATGAGGACAACCAGCAACAACAGCAACAACAACAACAGCAGAATGAGCAGAAAGACGAGCAGCAGAAGAAAGATGAGATGTCTGACGAGAATGCGGAGCAGCTGCTGAAGTCCGCTCAGCAGAACGAGAAGGACGTGCAGCAGAAAGTCAATGTTCAGCCTGCGAGACGTAAAGCGCTCGAGAAGGATTGGTGATATTTAAGATATGAGGTTAATATATTATATGAGAAGACTTTTTACTTTTCTTATTGTCTGTTTATGTGTGTCTTTGTCTGTCTTTGCGGACAATGTCACGCTTACTGCTAATGCTCCATCTTCTGTGGAGGAGGGAAGTAAGTTCAGGATACAGTTTACGGTAAACTCACAGGACGTGTCGAATTTCTCGGCTCCGGACTTTAACGGGTTCGAGGTCATTTATGGACCGAGCACGTCCTCGCAGAGCAGTTACCAGATCATAAACGGTCACACGTCACACACCAGCTCTATAACATACAGCTACGTCGTGTTGGCCAGCCATCCCGGTAATTTCACAATCTCCAGTGCGTCGATACAGTGTGGGGGCAAGACTATAAAGTCACGTCCGTTGACAGTGAAGGTGCTCTCCATTGGACAAGGTGGCGGCTCACGTCAGAGTCACTCATCCGGCTCGTCCAACGGAAGACAGTCTAACGTTCCTGTAACCACAGGCTCAAACATCTCAACAGACCAGCTGTTCATGACTGCTACGGCGAGCAAGACGAGTGTGTGTGAGCAGGAGGCTATACTCCTCACGTATAAGTTGTACTCGTTGGTAAATGTCACAAGTCTTGATGGTAAGTTGCCAACGCTGGACGGTTTTCAGGTACAGGAGATTCCGCTGCCGAGAAACAAGCAGTTTGAGCTTGAGCAATATAAGGGACGTAATTACCAGTCTGTCGTTTGGTGTCAGTATGTACTGTTCCCACAGAAGTCAGGTGATCTTGTCATTCCTTCCATAACCTATGAGGGAACGGTGGTGCAGAGAAATCCTAATATCGACCCGTTCGAGGCCTTTTTCAATGGCACGAGTGGAGTCATGGAGCTAAAGAAGAAAATCACCACTCCAAGACTGACTATACATGTGTCGCCACTTGCCTCCAAACCAGCTGATTTCTCTGGAGCTGTCGGAGACTTCACGCTCTCTTCCTCTTTAAGCCCTCAAGAGGTTACAGCTAATGATGCCGTGACACTTCGTCTTAAGGTTAAAGGTGTCGGAAACATGAAGCTGATCAATGCGCCGATTGTGAACTTCCCAAAAGACTTCGAGACATACGACGTCAAGGTAAATGACAACTTCAGCTTGACGAGCCATGGCTTGTCGGGCACTAAGGAGTTTGAATACCTGGTTGTTCCACGTCATGCCGGCAAATATAAGATTCCTGCGGCTCGTCTTGTCTTCTATGATCCTAAGGCCAAGAGCTACAAGACACTGATGTCTGAGGAGTACGAGCTGACAGTCAAGAAGGGTGCGGGTGGCAGCCAGCGCTCCGTTAGTGACTACTCAGACCAGCAGCAGGACGTCAAAGAACTCAGTCAGGATATCAGATATATCAAGTCCGGAGACGTGACCTTCAATAAGAACCGCGGTTTCTTCTTCGGTACTTCTGGTTACCTCAGCTGTTATCTAGTGGCCATAGTCTTGTTCATCATAACTATCATACTTGGCAGACGTTCACTGAAGGAGAGAGGCAATGTGGCTAAGTCGAGAGGAAAGAAGGCAAACAAGACGGCGCTGAAGAGAATGAGAAACGCCGCCAAGCTCCTGAAGACAGGAAAACAAAGCGATTTCTACGATGAGGTGATGAGAGCGCTGTGGGGATATATCTCTGACAAGTTCAATATGCCGTTGGAGAGCCTTAACAAGGATAATATACAAAGTGAGCTCGCTTCCCACGGCGTCAGTGACGATGCTTCACAGATACTGTTAAAGGCGTTGAACGACTGTGAGTTCGCTCGTTACGCACCGGGTGACTCAGCGTCAAATATGCAGAGTATTTATGACGGCGCCATCAGTGCGATAAGTAAGATAGAAGAAAATTTTTGAATGTTATGAGACGCTTGATAATCTGTTTTATACTGATTCTTAGTGGTGTGCCCTCTTTTGCTCAGTCTAAGCAAAAGGCAGATGTGTTGTACTCAAAAGACCAATTTAGCGGTGCTGCTGAGGTTTACGAGTCCATATTGAGAAAACAGGGGGAGTCAGCCGAGATATATTATAATTTAGGTAATTGTTACTATAAGATGAATGAGATACCTCTCGCCATTCTCAACTATGAGAGGGCTCTTCTGCTTAGTCCCGCTGACGATGACGTGCGCGCCAACCTTGTCTTGGCGAGAAGCAAGACAATCGACAAGGCTGTTCCTCCCACAGAGATGTTTTTCGTCACCTGGTGGAAGTCACTGGTCAACTGTATGAGCATCAATGCGTGGACACACCTCGCTCTCATCTCCTTTGTATTCTGTCTTGTCGGCTTGCTCGTTTATCTCTTCATGTCGTCCATAACAATGAGAAAAACAGGTTTGTACGGAGCATTTTTCTTGTTTATTATCGTAATTGTCGCTAACTTAGCGGCGTACGCTCAGAGCGTGAGGATCAACGAGCGTACCACGGCGATAATAATCGCCCCTGCCGTGTCCGTTAAAAGCTCTCCGTCGGACAACAGCACGGATTTGTTTATAATACACGAAGGCACTAAGGTCGATATCCTCGACAACAGTCTGAAGGGCTGGCGGGAAGTGAAATTCGAGGAGGGAAAGCAGGGATGGATACCGAAGGACGCTATCGAGGTGATCTGACACACTCATGCGTCTCGTCTTACTCTCTTGTGTTCTTAAATTTCATGTGATATGAATATAGAAGAATTAAATCAGTTGGATCATGAGTTGACTCTGTCTATAAACGGCAGTGACTCATTGTTTTGGGATAATATAATGTATACGGTGACAGACACCTTTTCCTGGACTATCGTAATTGGTGTCCTTCTCTATGTCATCTTCAAAAATAACAGTCTAAGGGAATTTTTCGTCATTCTGATCACCATAGCGCTGATGATTGCTCTCGCCGACCGTCTGTGCTCCGGTTTGGTTAAACCGATGGTCGGACGTTTCCGTCCTACCCAGGATCCACAGCTGATGTACCTTGTCGATGTGGTTAGAGGATACAGGGGAGGTATGTACGGTTTTTTCTCCGGACATTCTTGTAACACGTTTGCCATGGCTACGTTCTTGTCTTTGCTTTTCAGAGACAAGAGAGTGGCCATTACTCTTTATTTCTGGGCGGCAACCACCACGTTCACCCGACTTTATCTGGGTGTTCATTATCTTGGTGATGTCACCGTGGGATTCTTTATCGGCTGTGCAATAGGATTGCTCGCTTATTACCTGATGAATGTGGTGAGAAGGAAAATGAAGCTCGAGCGCGAGAGACTGATATCCATGCAGTTTACGGAGACCGGATATCTGCGAAGCGACATGAGCATGCTCCTGTCCGCCGTATTCATGAATTATTTATTGGTTGTCATATTTGCCATGACTCTGGGAATCGATTAAGACGAACGGTAGGGATTTCCCTATCCCGTTTAGGGAAAAATGCTTTGTTGGTATATTCAGAACGATTACCTTTGTAGCGGTAAATAATAAAAAAAGCAGATTATGAGAAGACTATTGTTATTCATGATGTCACTGGTACCGTTGTTTACCATGGCACAGGACGATGATCTTTACTTCACTCCTACTAAGAAGATGAAGAAAACCGACATAAAGGAGTATGTCAAGGCATCTGTTTCTGATGATGATAAGTATGATGTTAGCTCTTATACCGGCTCAAGCTTGAGGTCTGATGACGAGTATAACAGAAGATACAGTTATGCGGATTCTGACTACAGATTCTCTGGAGGCTCCGACAGTGTGGACTATGTCGCTGACGCTCCACGTGTCGACACCGTGTATAAGTTCGTCTATCGTGACTACGATGATGACTTCTACTACTCCCACAGGTTAGGACGTTTCCATCGTCCGTTCTACCATAGCGTTTACTATTGGGACTTGTACTACGGCGACTACTGGTACGATCCTTGGTACGACCCGTGGATTTACTCCTACGGATGGGGATGGAGACTCGGATGGAACCCGTATTGGTATGGTGGCTGGTATGGCTGGAGACATCCGTACTACGGCGGTTGGCACAACGTCGGACTGGTGACACACTCTCCGAGAGTCAACTACTACCCGCGCACCGTAGCCTATGGCAGCCGACAGGGCATTAACGGCAGGACCATCAGCGGTAGTGGCAGCCGTTTCTCTGTAGGTAACACGAATGGCTCACGTAATTCCTCAAGAAATTCCAACACTTATTCAAGGTCTGCCAACACGAACCGTGTGAGCAACAATAGTAGTAATGAAACTAAAACATACTCAAGGGGAAGTGTGAGAAACAGCAGCTCAAGAAGTTACAATTCAAGTGCGAGCCAGAATCGTACCTCAAGCTCTAACTCTTCTTCTTATTCAAGGTCCAGCTCAAGCTCAAATAGCAGCTTTAGCAGAGGCTCGTCTTCTAGTTTCGGTGGATCCTCATCTTCCGGCTTCGGTGGCTCCAGCCGTGGCGGTGGCAGTTCCAGCCGTGGTGGCGGCAGTGGTCGCAGATAGACGCTTTGTGCTTTGTGGAACGATTGTTTCTTTACGAGACAGTTTTGGTAACTTAATAACATGAAATGATATGAGACACATATATTCAATAATGCTTTTGTCAATGTTGGCAATCTCAGCTGATGCTCAGGATGCTTTCGACGCTGGTGACATCTCTTCATCAGACTTGAACGGTACAGCCCGATTTGTTGGTATGGGAGGTGCTTTGAGTGCTCTGGGCGCCGACATCTCAACGATGAGCACTAACCCGGCAGGTACAGGTCTGTACAGACGTAGTGAGTTCAACATGTCACTAAGCGGACAGTTTACAGATGAGGGACAGCTCGGACATGACGCCGCAAGAATGTCTTTCGATAATATCGGTATCTTGTGCGCTTTCGAGATGGACGATTCCGGTGAGGGACTCCAGTACTTCAATTTCGGTTTCAACTACGTGAAGAAGAGAAACCATCTCGCCAATGCGTTCGTTAATGTCAGTGGACTTAACGGTATGTTCTCACAGACATACCAGATTGCGGACTACGCAAACCTGTCTAATCAAACGAACTCATGGGGCCTGTTGACGGACCTGGCATGTTCTTCGTCTAATCATGCTGGTATATTGTATGAGGACAATGTAAACAATGAAATCGTTTATAATGGTCAGTCTGCTGCGTCAGGACAGTACAGACGGGCATGCTATGGCAGCACGTCAGAGGCTGACTTTAACTTCTCACTTAACTTCTCGGACAAATTCTTCTTCGGAGCGTCTCTGGGCATTTACAACATTGATTACACCAGGGAGAGTGCTTACATGGAGGTGGCGTCATCCGCTGACGCTTATGCGTATGAGATCTACAACTGGGCTGAGAACTCTGGCGAGGGTGTTGATGTGAAACTCGGTATGATTTTAAGACCGTTCGAAGACTCACCGTTCCGTATCGGTTTCAGCGTACATACTCCTACCTGGTACAGAATGACATTGGCAAATGGAGCCACGATGTGTTACGATGTCGATCCGTCTAACCATTCTTACGGCCAGGCATATTATCTGGTGTCTTCCGACTACGAATATTCGTTCAGGACTCCATGGAAACTTGACGCCAGCTTAGGATATACTATTGGTAAGAATTTCGCCATCGGACTGGAGTATGAGATGTGTGACATGGGCTCTGCAAGGTATAGCTCTTTGGATGACTCTCATTACTCAGAAGATTATGTCTACTTCCGTGAGGTTAATGACATCATCAGCTCGACATTCAAGACTCAGCACACTTTCAAGGCCGGACTGGAGTATAAACCGATTGATGACGTGAGTGTGCGCTTCGGATACAACTACGTGTCAAGTCCTTTCTGTAAGGATGGATATAGAAGAGAACTGTCATATGGTGGCTATGCTACAGAGACGGACTGGACTTATTGGAAGGCTATCAACCGTTTCACGGTGGGACTGGGATTCAAAATCTCTTCCAGCAGTTATCTCGACTTCACATATATGGCACAGTTCCAGAAGGGAGACTTCTATGCGTTTAATGATTATTACCTGGACGAGGCAACCGGTATCACACGTTACTTGCCTTCTTCAGAGATCAAGAATGACAGAAGTCAGCTGATGGCTACGTTCGGAGTACGATTCTGATAAAGTTTGAGTTCACACATATAAGCATAGGCTCGGCATCGTCGAGCCTGTGCTTTTTTTTTTGTTTACTCTTTTTGCGATAGAGAAACGTATGGACACATCGCGATGTGAGAACTTACAGCATGGTGAGACCATGATGCACATCTCTGATAACTCGACCGTAAACACTCAACCCACGACCTCTTGCACCGCACATTTCACATCCTAAATGTGCTAATGAATAATAGGGAAATAACGGACAATTTGGATTGTAACCAAATTTCCTATTCCTTTTTTTTTATCGTTTTTAGGTTAACTTATTGATACTCTTATTATAAGATATTCAAAAATTTTGTGTCTCTTTTTTGAAATTCTCAGGTTAGGATATAGTCTATACGCAGGTCTGA